>WOUR01000118.1 GCA_009772935.1 Rhodospirillaceae bacterium | reverse complement strand
CAACGCCTGCTCCGAGTGTTCAGGCAAAGGCGGCAACGTCGACACCAACTCCGAGTGCGAAACCGCGAGCGCCAGCAGCAGACTCTGGCGTACCAGTTGCGGCTACTGGAGCGCCAGCTGCTACTAGCGGAGCGCCAGCGACACTACCGAAGACACCTGCACAGGCGGCTGCGGCGTCTACATCGGCCACGCAACCCGTGTCGGCTCGCAGGCAATCACATGCGAGTCCCCCTGTCTCTGAGGCGGCCCGTTCGCGTCGAGAAACTCGCAGAGCTCTCGAAGACGTGCCAACGTCAGCGAAACCGGTCGAGGCTGCAACGACCAGCTCGGTTTCGGTGACGACAGTGTCGTCCTCGACCTCGACGGCGACAACTAAGGCGGCCCCGGTAACGCCCGCGAGTGCCTCACCTGGCGTGACGACTCGACACGGAAGCGCTGGCGCTACCGTGTCTCCGGGCGCTTCGAGTGGCGACGTGACTCTGACCGAGAAGACGGCAGGTGCAGAAGTCCGAGCGCAGCCTCCAGCTGCGACGACGAGTTCGGCGGCTGGCGCTGCGGCTCCGAGCACTACGTCTACGACTGGCGAAACGCCCTCGAAGAAGATACACAAGAAACGAGCTCCTACACCAACGGGCGCCTCGACAACAACAACGACGGCAGCGACGGGCGCAACGGCTTCTACGAGTCGAGTCGCCCCTACGGGTACGACGACGTCACGGAGCGGGAGCGTGACCGTGGCGATTCGCACGAAGGCGGCCCCGGCACAGGCCTGCTCTACACTGCTACAATCGGCTGCTGCTGCGGTCGCGTCGAAGGAAACGTCGCGACATCACGGAACGGAAGCGGCAACGACAAGTAGCAGCACGAGTAGGAAGAGCAAGAACAAGAAAGGGTCGTCCGGCGCCACGGGCCATAGCGGCAAGGGCGGCACCGGAGGTCAGAAGAAATTCTGACAACTAGCCGCCAGTACGGAATCGGAGCGCCAGTCCAGACGAAACCAGCCGATACCTGGCGTTCGATCCCGTACTGGCAGTATGGACGTGGACCCTAGCCTGCTCGCCCCGGAATGGAAGAAGACGAGTGCACAT
>WOUR01000053.1 GCA_009772935.1 Rhodospirillaceae bacterium | reverse complement strand
CGTCGCTCAAATCGAAGCGCGCCATCTTCACCTCCCGGCATACCGAAGTGAATCAGCTGTTCCCCTCCTTGGGAATCAATTTATGAGTACAGAATCTAGCGTCAGCTATCGCTGCATTGTCGTTGCAGCGAATCAAATCAATCAAGCTCAGAAATCAGAGGGGCGGGCCCTGCTCCGGGCAAAGCTGGTCTATGTGTTGCTGAACAGGTACGCGCGAACAACTATGCACGATGAGCCCGAGTTCTACGTGACGTTGGACAAAGACGACTTCGACCCAGAGGTTCAAGAGATCACGTTGAATAGAGCATTCCTAAGAGATCACGGGGGTGACCACTCCGCATTTAAGGTCCGAGCGGCGAATTCGAAGGACCACCTAATGCTTCAGGCCGTGGATTTGATTACCGGAGCAGTGGCCTGGGTGTGGAATGGTGGCTTGTCAGATCAACCGACGTCAAATGCCTACAGGCATCGCCTTACGCTCGCATCTCTGATTGCGAAGAGGACCCGAATAGCCGGTTACAAGCTGAAGGGGCAGCCGGCGGTACCGCAAGGAGACGTTCGCACACTTGGCCACTACACGGTCAAGCAACGAGAGAAGGGCTTCGCCATATTTCATCTGGATTTGACAAAGAGCAGGCATTGGAAACTCCCCGATAGATCCGCCTAAACCAGACCATCTGGTTGAAGCGGGGGCTCTTCGTAGGCGGGGCTTCTCTTGCGTCGTCTACATCTCCACCACCGCCAACGCCTGCGTCAGGTCCGCGATCAGATCGTCTGGATGCTCGATGCCCACCGACAGCCGGATTGTCGTGTCGAGGACGCCGATGCGGTCGCGGACTTCCAGCGGCACGCCCGAATGCGTCATGGCGGCGGGATGGCTGGCGAGCGATTCGGTGCCGCCGAGGCTCACCGCGAGTTTGAAGATCTTGAGCGCGTTCAGGAAGGCGAAGGCTTCCTTTTCACCGCCCTTGATGTCGAAGGAGAAGGTCGAGCCGGCGCCGGTGCATTGACGGTCGTAGAGCGCCTTCTCGGGCGAGCCCTCGGCGAGCAGGCCGAGATAGTGCAGCTTCGCCACCTTGGGGTGCGCCGCGAGCCATTCGGCGACGATGCGGGCGTTGGCGTTGGCGCGCTCCATCCTGAGGCACAGCGTCTCCAGCGAGCGGCCCAGCATCCAGCAGGAATGCGGGTCGAGCTGGGTGCCGAGGCTGCCGCGCAGCGCGCGGATCGGGCCCATGATCTCCTTCCGGCCCATCGCCGCGCCGGCGATCAGGTCGGAATGGCCGCCGACATACTTGGTGAGCGAATAGACCGAGACGTCGGCGCCGTGGTCGAGCGGGCGCTGGAAGACCGGCCCCAGCAGGGTGTTGTCACAGACCAGCACCGGCGCGACGCCGTTCTGCCAGCGCGCGATCTCCTCGGCGAGGCGGCGTAGCAGGGCGATGTCGACCAGCGTGTTGGTCGGGTTGGCCGGCGTCTCGATCATGATGACGGAGATGCGGCCCTTGCCCATCGTCTTCTTGCGCGCCTCGGCGATGGCGTCGCGGATCGCGTCCCGGTTCACGCCGTCGACGAAGCCGACGGCCGAGATGCCGAAGCCCGACAGGGTCTTGGCCAGCAGGGTTTCCGTGCCGCCATAGAGCGGCTGGGAGTGCAGCACCACGTCGCCCGGCCGCGCGAAGGCGAGCAGGGTGGTGGAGATCGCCGACATGCCGGAGGAGAACAGGGCGCAGGTCTCGGCGCCCTCGTAGACCGCGAGCCGGTCCTCGACGATCTCGCTGTTGGGATGGTTGAAGCGCGAATAGACCAGGCCGGCGGCGCTGCCGGCGGGCGGCGTCTTGCGGCCGGCGGCATAGTCGAAGAAGTCGCGGCCCTCCTCGGCCGAGCCGAACACGAAGGTCGAGGTCAGGAACACCGGCGGCTTCACCGCGCCCTCCGACAGCGCCGGGTCGTAGCCGTAGCTCAGCATCAGCGTCTCGGGGTGGAGCTTGTGGTTGCCGAGATGGGTACGGGACGGGCGCGGCGCGGTCATGGCGTGTCTCCTGTCGCAGGGGCGGGTGGCCTCGCCCGCATGATGACCGCACGCTGTGTCGAAACCGTGTGCCTGCCACAAAAACAGGCCTCACCCTGAGGAGCGGCCCGAAGGGTCGCGTCTCGAAGGGTGGGCACGCGCACCCCGTCAGTTGCCCATCCTTCGAGACGGCCGCGGTGCGGCCTCCTCAGGATGAGGTCAAAGCGTCTAGGCCCCCATCAACGCCGCGATCTCGGCGCGGACGCCGTCGGAGCGGCGGTAGTACTGGTGCGAGCCGGCGAAGCCGGTGTCGTAGTCGGTGAAGCCGCTGCAATCGACGCTGCGGTAGATGGCGGGCGGGAAGAGGATCGTGTCGCTGCCGTTGCGCGGCCCGTCCTGGCCGAGGCGATGGCAGAAGTTCAGGGTCTCGCTCAACTTGTCGAGCACCTGGTCGTTGCGGTTGTGCAGGAAGGTGATGCGCTTCCCGAGCCGGCAGAGCGGCGCCAGGCTGTTGGTCACGGGCGGATCGAAGGCATCGTCGACGATGTCGGCGGCGGCCAGGAAGACATGGTCGAACATCTCGGCATCGCCGTTGCCGTTGTCGAACCAGGCCTGCACCGCCGCCTGCAGCGCGAGGTTGCCCATGCTGTGGGTCAGCAGGAAGGTCCGCCGTCCGTTCGCCCGCGCCGTCTGGAGGATGGGCAGCAGGTTGGCGAAGAAGCGCATCAGCGGCAGGCCCGAGCCGCCGGCCATCTTCTGGTCCGAGCGGTAGGGCAGGGTGAGGAGAGGCGTCAGCAGCTGGCCGCGCGAGGGCCAGCTGAAGGTCACGACGGTGGTGTCCGCCGCGCCCACGCCCGACTGGGCCAGCCATTCGCGGTTGAAGGCCGCGCGCGTCAGCGCATCCTCGAAGCTGTTGGCGAAGCCGTGGATGAAGACCAGGATGTTGCGCCCGCCCTCGGCCAGGTCGTCGATCGCCGTCTGGCTGAAGCCGCCCTTCTGCAGATCGTGCAGCGAGCGGATGGCGCCCACCGTGTCGGCCGTCAGCCCGGCGCTGTCGACGAAGGCGGTGCCGTAGGTGACCTGCAGCGGATTGTCGGGCGCGGTCATGAAGAACGTGTAGTTCTCCGGCCGGTCCGCCGGATGGTTGGCGATCCTGTTCGTCGCGAAATAGACGGTGGTCGTCATTGAGTCCTCCCCCCGTATTGCCTCGCAGCGTGATCCCTTGCCGCTTTTTGTCAATCTGCAGGGTTGCAGATGCTAGGCTGCAACGATGACGAGGTCCCTTCGCGAGGCCTGGGCGGCCCTGCCGTCCCGGCTCAGGCTGCTGGAGCCGGTGCCGTTCACCGACGGCGAATGGTCCGTGGTCGAGCGCCTGCACGGGAACTTCAACGATCGCGAGGCGCATACGCGTCTGCCGCTGGCGATCGCCCGCTTTCGCGACGAAGCGGCGAAGGAGATCTTCGAAAGCGCCCGGCAGGTCGACGAGGTGGTGACGGTGAACGTCGACGAACGCTGGGAGGAGCGCGTGGACGCCGGCGCGGGCGATCCGATGGCGGCGTACGTGCGGCGCTACAACGAGGAGGTCGACGCGATGATCGACGTGCTCGTTCCCTCGGCCCGCTATCGCAAGGAGCACTACGCCTATGGCCGGTTCGTCTTTCCCGAGCCGCACGGGCTGCATACCGATCACAGTCTCGAGGATCCGGCGGCCGCGGGCGAGCCGATCTGCATCGCCCGCATCGAGACGCTGGGCACGCACTATGTCGATGGCGACTACCGCACCCAGGACGCCGCGACCCAGAGCATGCTGAAGGCGCTGCGCTACTGGACGCCCGTTCCCGAGGGCCAGCCGGAAGAGGTCTTCGACGAACTGCTGAGGCGCGGCACGCTGAAGACCATCCCGGTGAACCACGTGATGCTGATGGTCGCCGGCAACGGTTCGGAGAACGCCCAGGTGACCCAGCACATCTCCGCCCGCCCGCCCGAGGGCGGCCTGCACTCGGCGTTCTTCCAGCGGCAGTACCGGCTGGTCCCGGCCCCCTGGGCCGATCACCCGTTGCACCCGGCCCGGCTTGAGGCAGGATAGGAGCCTCCACCGGAGGTGACGCCATGCATCGTCGACGTTTCGTGATGACGGGTCCTGCAGCCCTTGCGATCGCCGCGACGTCGGTGCCGGCGCGGGCACAACAGCTGGCCTGGCAGGACATCACCGGGCCCGACGGCCGCTACCATCTGAAGATGCCGCGGGGTTATCGCTTCCTGCACGTGCCGGGACACGGCGGCGCGATGAATTCCTATGTCTACATGCTGCCGGACAAGGTGGCGCTGGAGCTGGTGGATTTCGTCCCCGCCAGCCCGCATGCGGTTCCCACGGGCGCCGCCCTGACCACGGCGCTCGAGCAGGCGCAGGGCGGCATGACGAAGAGCTGGCCGGGAAGCACGGTGCGGGAGCAGCGCGAGATCACGACCGGACCGCTCACCGGCCGCGAGTTCGTGCTGGCAGGGCCGGGCGATCGCGTCGTGCGGGCGCGCCTCTACCTCACGCCGGCGGCGGTCTATTCGCTGATCGCGCAGGGGCCGATGGCAGGAATCGGCAGCCCGATGGTCGCCGAGTTCTTCGCGTCGTTGCGCTTCGGATAGACCTCGCCCGCAGGGCGGCCCGTTCGCGGGCGACGTCCACGACGCGACGGAACCTGACGCCACCGACGACGTTGGGGCGTACGGGCGAACACTGCCCCCGCTTGCCATAGAAGCCGAGGCAGTCCATGCGAATCGCCGCATCACTCGTCGCCCTGCACCCTGTGTGGCTGTCGGTGCTCACGCGCCCGCCGCCGGGGTGTCGGTATGTCCGGGACGACGACGTGCGGCTCACGATCACGAACCTCGGTGGCTGAGGCCGGTTTCGTCGAAGTGTTCACCCCCGCGCAGGCCACGAGGTGCAGGCTGTCCCATCGGGCCCGCATCGATATGCGATCCGGTGAGGGCTCCGTGCTAGAAGCGGCAACATGACGGTCTGCACCCCCGGTCCCCTTCCGCCTGCTACCGACGGGACGCACGACAGTTCGTTCCGGCAGCTGATCGAGGGCGTCCTGGACTATGCCGTCTACATGCTGGATCCCGCCGGCAACGTCGCGAGCTGGAACAGCGGCGCGGAGCGCTTCAAGGGCTACACCGCAGCCGAGATCGTCGGCAGCCATTTCTCGCGCTTCTACGCCGAGGAGGACCGCCGCTCGGGCCTGCCGGCGCGGGCGCTCGACATCGCGCTGCGCGAGGGCCGGTTCGAGAACGAGGGGTGGCGGGTGCGCAAGGACGGCACGCGCTACTGGGCGCACGTGGTCATGGACCCGATCCGCGCGCCCGACGGCACGCTGCTGGGCTTCGCCAAGGTCACGCGCGACCTCACGCGGCGCCGCGCGGCGGAGGAGGCGCTGCGCCGCAGCCAGGAGGAGTTCCGCCTGCTGGTGCAGAGCGTCACCGACTACGGCATCTACATGCTCGATCCCGAGGGCAACGTGGCCACGTGGAACGCCGGGGCGCAGCGCATCAAAGGCTATGCGCCCGAGGAGATCGTCGGCCGGCATTTCTCGCGCTTCTATACCGAGGAGGACCGCGCCGCCGGCGCACCGCAGCGCGCGCTCGCCACCGCGCTGCACGAAGGCCGCTTCGAGAACGAGGCGTGGC
This sequence comes from Rhodospirillaceae bacterium, assembly GCA_009772935.1. Classification (GTDB taxonomy): domain Bacteria; phylum Pseudomonadota; class Alphaproteobacteria; order Reyranellales; family Reyranellaceae; genus Reyranella. The sequence goes on along the minus strand of WOUR01000053.1, from coordinate 26,828 downwards.
GCGTGCGCAAGGACGGCACGCGCTTCTGGGCCAGCATCGTCATCGATCCGGTGCGCGAACCCGACGGCACACTGCGCGGCTTCGCCAAGGTCACGCGCGACATCACCGAACGACGCGAGGCCCAGCTCGAGCTGGAGCGGGCGCGCGAGGCGCTGTTCCAGTCGCAGAAGATGGAGGCGATCGGCCAGCTCACCGGCGGGGTCGCGCACGACTTCAACAACCTGCTGACCGCCGTGATCGGCAGCCTCGAACTGGTGCGCAAGCGGCTGCCGCCGGGCGACCGGAACCTGCTGCTGATCGACAATGCCATGCAGGCGGCGCGCCGCGGCGCCACGCTGACGCAGCGCATGCTGGCCTTCGCGCGGCGGCAGGAGCTCGACCCCGAACTGGCGTCGGTCGCTGCGCTGGTGGCCGGCATGACGACCCTGTTCGACCACACGCTCGGCCCCTCGATCGCCCTCGACGTCGACTGCCCGGCCTCGCTTCCACCGGTGCGGGTCGACGTCAACCAGCTCGAAATGGCGCTGCTCAACCTCGTGGTCAATGCGCGCGATGCCATGCCGCGCGGCGGGACCATTGCCATCACCGCCCGCGAGGTCGAGGCCAACCCGAGCTCGTCCTTCCCGCTGCCGGCCGGCCGCTACGTGCGCCTCTCGGTGCGCGACGAGGGCCATGGCATGGACGCGGCCACGCTGGCGCGCGCGACCGAACCCTTCTTCACGACCAAGGGCGTGGGCAAGGGGACGGGCCTCGGCCTCTCGATGGTGCACGGTCTCGCCGAACAGCTGGGCGGCGGGCTGGAACTGGAGAGCGTATCCGGAGCCGGTACGACCGCGTCGCTGTGGATTCCCGTAGCTGCCGGCGCCGACGTTCCATCGCCCCATGGCGAGCCCGCGCCCGCGCGCGAGGCGGTGTCGTTGCACATCCTCGCGGTCGACGACGATGCGTTGATCCTGGTGAACACGGCCGCCATGCTGGAAGACCTCGGCCATGAGGTCACCATCGCCTATTCGGGCCGCGAGGCGCTGGCGGCGCTGGCGCGCATGAGGCGCGTCGATCTCGTGATCACCGACCAGGCGATGCCCGGCATGACCGGCACCGAACTGGTCGCCGCGATCCGGCGCGAGCGTCCCGGTCTGCCCGTCCTGCTGGCGACCGGCTATGCCGAGCTGCCCGACGGCGAGAGCGCCGACATCCCGCGCCTCAACAAGCCCTTCCTGCAGGCCCATCTCGACCAGGCCATCGCCGCGGTGATGCGGGGTAGAGTCAAGTCGTCCGTCTGACAATGGGTCAGGTGCCGCGGCGCCCCACCTTGGGCTCGGTGCCGGCGAGCAGGCGTACGATGTTGGCGCGGTGGAGCGCGATGACGTAGAGGCCGCCGGCGACGACCAGCAGGCGGTAGGGCAGCGGCTCCGGCAGGACGTGGACGAGGGCGATCGCGGTCAAGGCCGCCAGCATCGAAGCGAGGGACACGATCCGGGCGACGGCCAACACGAGGGCGAACACCGCCGCCGCACCTGCACCGACCGGCCACGACAGCGCGAGCAGCACGCCCAGTCCCGTCGCCGCCGACTTGCCGCCGGTGAATCCCAGCCAGATCGAACGGCTGTGTCCCAGCAGCACGGCGAGCCCGCACAGGCAGACGGCCCACGGCTGCAAATCCGCCGGCAGCTTCAGCCAGGGGAAGAACCAGCGCGCGAGAAGAATGGCCGCGACGCCCTTCAGCACGTCGATCAGCAGCACGGTCAGCGCCGGCCCCTTGCCCAGGGTGCGCAGCACGTTGGTCGCGCCGGTCGATCCCGAGCCATGCTCGCGAATGTCGATGCCGCGCAGCAGCCGGCCCGCGAGATGGCCGGTGGGGAGCGAGCCCAGGAGATAGGCGGCGACAAGGCCGGCGATCCCGATCAGCGAAATGAAAAACGGCGATGTCGCGTCGTGCAGCGGAAGGCTCCGTCGAATCCGCCCCGACTGTAGCGCACAAAGTCGCGACCGCGCGTCCTCTGCTTGCTGCCTTCACTCGTCCTGAACTAGTGTTCCGGCCGCAAGATCAAGGGACGTCAAGGTCCCGGAATTCAGGGAGGATCAGTATGCGCACACCGACTCGTCGCGGGCTCATCGTTGCGGGTGCGAGCGCTCTCGCGGCGCCAGCGCTCTTGTCGACCTCGTCGCGCGCGCAGGGCGCGTTCCCCAGCAAGCCGATCCGCATCATCGTGCCCTATCCCGCGGGCGGCCAGACCGACGGCATCGCGCGCGTCTATGGCGACTATCTCGGCCGCAAGCTCGGCACCACCGTGGTGGTCGAGAACAAGGGCGGCGCTGGCGGCACGATCGGCGTGACCGAGGTCAAGCGCGCGGCGCCCGACGGCTACACCGTCCTCTGCACCATCTCCTCGTCGCTGATCCAGAACCGGGTCACGGTGAAGGACCTGCCGTACGATCCGGAGAAGGACTTCACCTACCTCGCCATGACGACCAGCCTGGGCGGTCCGGTCGTGGCGGCCGAGAAGACCGGCGCAACCAACCTCAAGCAGTTCGTCGAATACGCAAAGAAGGTCGACAAGCTGAACTTCGGCGCCTACGGGCCCGGCTCGACGCCACAGATGCTGATCGAGACGATGGCCAAGCAGTACGGCTTCAAGGTCGAGGTCGTGCAGTATCGCGGCGAGGCGGCGATGTTCGCCGACGTGGCGGCCCAGCAGCTCGACGGCGGCGCGGGCAGCCCCGCCGGTGCGGCGGCGGTGATCGCCTCCGGCAAGGGCCGGGCCATCGCCATGATGGGCGACCGCCTGCCGGCCTTTCCCGGCGTGGCGACGATGGTGGAGCAGGGCGCGGTCGGCGGCTTCTACGAGACGCGCGCCTTCGCCGTCTTCGCCGTTCCGGCCGCGACGCCGAAGGACATCTCGAAGAAGCTGTCCGACACGCTGTTCGAGGCCGGCACCGACGAGAAGGTGAAGTCGTTGATGGAGAAGTACCTGATCGTCGGCCCTCTCGATTTCGAAGCGACCAACAAGGTCTTCAAGCGCGACACCGACATCATGCTGAAGGTGATGAAGGAGATTGGTATCAAGGCCGAGTGACGCGCGAGCTGCGCTTGCGCTTCACTCGGCCCATGAGCGTCAGGAGCTTGCCCACGGCAAGCTCCGGGAGCGACGCCCGGTGCTGCAACGATTCAACGTAGGGAAATCGCAACCATGTCCTTCACCGTGACCAGCGACAGCTTCAAGGAAGGCGCCGCCCTCGGCATGGAGCACATCCTCTCGGCCGAGTACGGCTTCGGCTGCGGCGGCGGCAACAAGTCGCCGCACCTGCGCTGGTCCGGCGCGCCCGAAGGCACGAAGAGCTTCGCGGTCCATTGTTTCGATCCCGATGCGCCGACCGGCTCGGGCTTCTGGCACTGGGTGGTGGTCAACATTCCCGCCGGCACGACGGAGCTGGCGCTCGACGCCGGCAACCCGAAGGCCGGTCTTCTGCCCAAGGGCGCGCTGCAGACCCGCACGGACTTCGGCGCGCCGGGCTATGGCGGCCCGTGCCCGCCGCCGGGCCACGGCCCGCACCGCTATGTGTTCACCGTGTTCGCGGTGAAGGAGGAGACGCTTCCGGTGAACGCCGACACCTCGGCCGCGATCGTCGGCTTCCAGCTGCATTTCAACACGCTGGCCAAGGCCGCGCTGACCGGTACTTTCGAAAGAAAGTAGCCAGCGCCGCGCTCTCGGCCCGCCCTCATTCGGGCGATGGGAGGAGTGTGACTTCCAGCGCGGTCCTGGTGCCGTGCAACAGGGTGTTGCGCGCGATGTATTGCGGCAGGCCATAGCCTTCGTAGCTCAGGAATCCGTCGGCGACCGAGACAGCGAGAAGCGCCGGTCGACTGGCGACGGCAAGTTCCAGCGTATCGCCGGCATGCAGCACGGCGGCGGTCGGAGTCATGTTGACGATGAGGTCGACGGGCTCGCCCGGAACGAGCGGGGTCTTGATCCGGTCATCGATGGCCTGCTCGGCGCGGGTCGAGTATTCCGGCATGACCTGTCGCGTCGCGGCCCGCTGATTTCCCATCGACAGGCAGTGCCGCTTGCCATCGCGATCGATGCGGTCGAGGCGCACGGTGACGTGCGTGTCGATCTCGGTGCTGGCGAGCCCAAGGCGAAGGCGGGTTGGTCCAACCAGCTCCATGCCGGTCGGCACTTTCCAGGCGAAGCGCAGAACGTGAGGCATGACACTGTCGGTACCCGGCACCAAGCCGGGAACCTGGGGCACGGCCAGCCAGTGGCTCTCGGCTTCGGCAACAGGGCCAGTCTCGAGGGTACCGTTTGCAGCAGGATGGAGCGCAAGCTTGCGGGAGGCCGGGGGCGGGAAATCCACCGCCGTCCCCCAGGGCGCTTCCCCGTCACCCGCGCCGTCCCGCCACCAGCGCACGGCCGGCTGCCGGTCGTAGCCGTTGTCGATGCCCTTCACGACATGGTCGAAGAAGGCCAGCGCCTCGAGCTGCCAGGAGTAGGCGGGCAACTCGTACTCGGCCGGCCCGATGATCAGCCATTTGCGGTCGGGCGGCGTGGCGGCATTCTCGAAGAGATCGTAGGCGCCGAACTGGTGAAGCGAGATGTTGCCCCGGTTCTGGACGACGACGAAGGGCACCTCGATCTGCGACAGGCGCCGAAAGGATCCTTCGTCGGTCCGGTTGTTCGGATCCGTATCGGTATCGGTGAAGAAGGCGACGAGGTTCTCCAGGGCGCGGGGGATGGGCCGGTTCTTCTTGAAGCCCTGCATGATGGAATCGATGCGCGGACGCACCAGGTTCCAGAGAAACGGCCGGTTGACGACGTGGCTCAGAAGGGCACGCGCGACCGGTGGAACGTAGAGCTTCACGCCCTTTGCCGTGAAGTTGGCGCCGGTCCACAGGCCGAAGAACTCTATGTTGGGATATCCGGCATAGCGAAAGACATGACGGCGGAAGTCCGTGCAGATCTCATTGCAGAAAAACGCCTTGAGCGCCGGCGGTCGATGCGCGGCGATCGTCGGCTGGTTCATGCCGTAGTAGGACGTGCCGAACAGGCAGACATCGCCGGTCGACCAAGGTTGCTCGCTCGCCCAGGCGACGCAGGCAAGATGGTCCTGCACCTCTGATTCGGCGTGCCACCGCCGCAACTCGCCTTCGGATCGGCCGACGCCTCGCGCCGTCACGACGACCTGGGCGTAGCCCCGGCCGGTGATGACCGGCGGCGACCCGATTTCGTTGGTGCCCTTGGGTACGCCAATCGAATGCAGGTCCCGATTGTAGGCGGAGAATTGCACGATCGCCGGATAGCGGCCCGGCTCGCGCGGCAAATAGACGTCGGCCGACAGCTTCGTTCCGTCCTTCATCGGGATCATGACATCGGCAAGCAACCGGCAACCCAGGTTCTGCGCGGCGACCTTGCTCGGTTTCCAGCCGGCGAGCTGCAGGTGGTTGAGACGGCTCTTGAGAGGAATCAGATTGTCCAGCCAGGTCGTCATGGTCTTGTTCCGTCAGTTCCGGGTTTTGCCTTCCTCGGCGAGTAGCTTGAACAGCCTGGCCATTGCCTCGGCCGCCTTGGGGCGCAGCGTCGAGCCGCCAAGGGCGAGATTGAGCACCGACAGCCCCACCCCGAGGGCGTGGACCAGTGCCACGGTCTTGGCGTCGGCGGGGATACCGATGCGATCGGCGGCGGCGGCGACCTCGCCCCGTATGCCGCGCGTCAGCCGCTCGAAGATCGCCCTCGCGTCGGCGTCCTGACTGGCCGCCAGCGCGAAGGAAATGAGGACGCGGCTGTTCTCCGCCTTCTCGAAGGCGGTGCCCATGGCATCGGCCAGCTTCCGGGGACTTCTGGACGCGCCGCGCATCGCAAGCTCCACGCCCGCCAGCTGGTCTGTCGCGGTGCGATCGAGCACGGCGGCCAGCAGCGCCTGCCGCGTGGGAAAGTAATAGGTCAGGTGGCTCTGCGAGATGCCGGCGGCTTTCGCCACGCGCGGCTGGGTCAGGCCGGCAAGCCCATGATCGCGGATCAGCCCGATGGCCGCCACCAGCAGGCGCTCTCGAACGGCGATTTCAGCGGGCGACATGTCGGCGATCCTGGTTGGTATACCTACCAATCTAGGATATGAATGGTTCCGGGTGCAAGCCCCCGGTCGTATGCGGGGGCGGCGAGGCGGCTACGCTCGGACCTGGAAACGTAACGCTCTAGCGGTCATCCAGAGGCGGAAACTTCCACTTCCCGTCCCGGATCGGCAGGAACGACCCGTCGTCGACGCCGACCTCGTCGGCGATGCGCTCGTTCGTCACCTGGTTTAGCGCCAGGATGAGCTCGCCGTTCTTCTTCAGGTCGAGCGCCAGGTTCGCCATCTCGTCGGGATCGGTCTGCAGGTCGTAGACTTCGAGGTCGTTCTTCGCGAGCAGCTCCTCCATCGTCTTCGGCGTGTTGAAGGCGACGGGCGAGAAGTAGCGCGAGAAGCGGTAGCGGCCGTCGAAGATGCTGCGGATGGCGGTGCGATTGCGGAAATCCGGCGGCTGCGCCGCCAGCAACGTCTCCTGCTGCTCCGGCGGCTTGGTCCGGAACGCACGCATGTCGATCGTCATCGCCGCCCATTTCGGGTCCGAGTAGGACAGCATGTCGAAGTTGAACAGCGAGGCAGGCCGCACGGTCTTCGGCCCGGCCGCCTCCGGGTTGCGCAGCAGGGCGGAGAAGTCCTTTCCGCGCAGTCCCTCGCTTGCCCGCGCGACGGCGGCGGCGTCCTTGCCGGTGAGCGCGAGAAGGGTGGGCGTGAGGTCGAGCTGCGAGGTGATCGCCTGGCATTCCCTGCCGCCCGCGAAGCCGGGATGGACGATCATCAGGGGCAGGTGGTTCTGCTGGCGATAGGTGTTGGTGCCCTTGCCGCGCATCTGGTGGCTGCCGCCCAGCTCGCCATGGTCGGCGGTGAAGACGACGATGGTGTTCCGCGCCATGCCATTGTGCTCGAGCGCCGCCATCAGGCGCTCGACCTTGGCGTCGCAGTCGCGGATGGCGTTGAAGTAGTAGTTGCGCAGGTCGCGCCAGCGGCGGTCCTGGTCGGGCCATTGTCCTACCAGCAAATCGATCGATTGCTGGTAGTAGAGATGCGCCTTCGGCCGGCCCGGCGCGTCGAACGGCTGGTGCCGGTTGGGCGGCAGGGGAACGTTGTCCCAGGTCGCGCGATAGAGCTCGTCGTCCGGCGCGCGGGCGATGGGGAGCGCATGCCGTTTGCCCTGGATGTTCTCGGTGCCGGTGTCGGAGTCGAAGTACATCGTGTCGTGCGGGTTCACGAGGTTGACGGCGAGGTACCAGGGCTGGCCCTTCACGCGCAGCGTCTGGGCTTTCGTGCGCAGCCAGGTGACCGCGGTCGCCAGCGTGCCGTCGTCGTACTTGTAGCCGCCCAGCGTGCCGTCGATCAGGTCGCCGACGCCGAAGAAATCCTGGAACCCGTAGGACTGCATGGTCTTGCGATAGTCGAGCAGCGGCGCGTCGACCGGCCTGTCGTTGAGATCCATCGTCGCCGAGAGATGCCACTTGCCCTGGTAGGCGGCGTGGTAGCCCAGCTCGGTGAGCCGGTGGCCGATCGTCTTGATCTTCGTCGAGAGGTCGCGCTGCCAGATGTAGTTGAGGTTGTCGGCGATGCCGGTGTGCTGGATGTGCTGGCCGGTATAGACGACGGAGCGCGCCGAGGAGCAGACGCAGGAGGCCGCCTGGTGATTGAGGAAGGTGACGGCCTTCTTCTTGATCGCCTCGCGTGCCGGCACCGGGAACGGCCACCGCGGGAAGAAGTGTTCCTGGTCGACCAGCACGAAGAGGATGTTGTAACCCGACGGCATCGCGGCGTTGACCGGAGTGGCCGGCGAGGAAGGCTGAGCCTGCGCAATCCCGCCGGCCAGCAGCGTCGTCCCGAGCAGGGCTGCCCCTGACGTCATGGCGGCGCGGCGGGATGGGAGGGACGAGTCGTCTTCGGGCTTCGTCATCCGGTTGCTCCTGTGTGAATGCGCCTCATGCTACGCGGACATGGCGATGGATTGCACACGAAATGAACTCGGCGTTGCGCGCAAGCTGGCGTAGGCTCCGCCTCATGGAGCAGGGAGCGTGAATATGACTTTTCGGCGCATCGCGGTCGAAGAAGCTTTCGTGACGCCCGATATCATGGCGGAATGGCGCAAAGTGCTGGCGGGAAGCGACGCCGAGCCCGGTTTCGCGAAGATGGGCGAGTCGATTCTCGCCCAGACGCCGGCCAACAAACCGCTGGACGACCGGCTGCTCGACATCGGCGCGGCCCGCATCGCGCACATGGACGCGATCGGCATGGACATGCAGATCCTCTCGCTCACCTCGCCGGGCGTGCAGGTGTTCGACGCACCGCTCGCGACGCGACTGGCGGCAGACTCGAACGATGCGCTGGCCGCCGCCGTGCGCGCCCATCCGACGCGGTTCGCGGGCCTCGCGGCCATCGCGCCGCAGGATCCCGCGGCGGCCGCGAAGGAGATCGAGCGCGCCGCGGGGAACCTCAAGCTCAACGGCCTGATCGTGAATTCCCATACGAAGGGAGAGTATCTCGACGCACCGAAGTTCCGGCCGATCCTCGAGGCGGCCGAGGCGCACGACATGCCGATCTACCTCCACCCGCGCGAGCCCGCCGCCTCCTGGGTCGCGCCCTATCTCGACTATGCGCTGTGGTTCGCCGGCTGGGGCTTCGCCGCCGAGACGGGGCTGCATGCGATGCGCCTGATCATGTCGGGCACCTTCGCGCGCCATCCGAAGCTCAGGATCGTGCTCGGCCATATGGGCGAGGGCATTCCCTTCTGGCTGCAGCGCATCGACAACCGCTATCGGCTGGAGGTCAAGATCGGCGCCTGCGAGAAGCTGCCGCGGCTGCCCAGCGAATACTTCCTCGACAACTTCGTGATCACCACCTCGGGCGTGACTTCGATGCCGGCGCTGCGCCTCTCTCTCGACGAACTGGGCGTCGACCGCATCCTCTTCGCCGCCGACTTCCCCTACGAGGACGACGCCGAAGCCGTGCGCTTCATGGACGGTGCCAACGTGACCGAGGAGGAGCGCAAGAAGATCTACGAGACGAATGCGTGCCGGGTATTCCGGCTCCCTCAGTAGATCTTGAGATCGTAGTTCAGCACCACGCGCAGCTCCTCGCTGTCGGTGACCGTGCCGGCCTGCCATACGGTCGAGCGGCCGTACTGCACGCGGAACCAGAGCCCTTCGAGAGGCTTGTGGTCGGGGCGCCAGTCGATGTGGAAGTCCCATTCGGTCTCCACCAGCGGCGCGCCCGCGGCGGGAGCGCTGGTCCAGCCGTTGAACAAATGCGCGGCCAGCGCGATGCCCGGCAGGCCGACCGGTTTCAGCGTCTGGGACAGGCCGACCATCACCGCCTGCTCGCCGGCACGCTGGAAGCCCTGGATCAGCGCATCGGTGTAGAAGGGATTGGCGCTCCACGGCGTCAGGATGCCGAGGCCGGGATTGGTGGCGGAGTATCCGAGAGTGAGGATGCCGGTGTCGTAGCCGAGATCGACCTTCATGCCGAACTGGTTGGTGGCGAAGGCGTTGCCGCCGTTGATCAGCGTCTGGCCGGTGCTGTTCTGGGCGACGAACTGCGCGGCCGCGAGGGCCGTGAAGCCGCCGCCGAAGTCATGGCCGAGCTTGCCTTCGGTGTAGAAGATGTTGAGCAGGTCCTGGCTGTAATAGTTGATCGCGCCGATCGAGGCCGGACCCCAGGTCGCGAGGCCGCCGAGCAGACCCACGCCGGCATTCGAGGTGGGCGCGCCGGCGGCGCTGGCCATCGACTGGAAGGCGATCGCGTCGCGCGGCTTCATCGCGTCGACGTAGGCGGCACCGTAGCGCAAGCGCGGCCCGCCCGCGTCGCCTTCGAGCGTGCCGATCAGTCTGTAACCGGAGAAGGTGTTGGGCGACATGCGGTTGTCGTGCGCGCCGAGGAAGGGCGTGTCGTAGAGGTGCCGGCCGAGCGTGAGCTGGTGCGCCTCCCCGAAATGCACCTGGGCATAGAGCTGGCCGAACACCGCATAGCCCTGCTGGTCGGGAAGCAGCAGCCCCGTGTTGCCGTACTGCGACGGTGCGACGAGGGGGAAGGACGTGTAGAGCACCGCGCCGAGCGAGACGAGGTCGAACAGCCTGCCGGTCTCGGCCGAGATCGAGCCGCCGCTCGCCCAGGCCTCCTGGATGGTCATGCTGCCCGGCGGGCGCACGGCGTCGCGATAGTAGCTGCGCGTGTCGATGCTCACCTTCGAGTCGCGCAGGAAGGCCGGCGTGTCCTGCCACCGTTCGCGCAGCTCCGGGAAGGCGGTGAGCGGCGGCGGCTTGGGCGGCGTGAAGATCCGCTCGATCGCCGTCAGGTCCTCCGACGGAGTCCGCGGGATCGGATATTCCTGCTTGCTGGCCTGCGCGAACGCGTTGCCCGATCCGGCGAGGATCGACCCTATGACCCCCGCCGTAAGCCCTGTCGCCGCGATCGATCTCACAACGGCATCGACCTGAAGAACGGCACGGCCTCTCCCTTCCTTGGCGTGGCCTGCATTCAAGCACGGCCGGCGCCGACTGTACCGCGGTCAGGTAATGTAGACCTGCGAACGATGGTAACCGAGGTACGCTCGCTGGCTGTCGGAGAAGCCTTGCGCCAGCCAGGGCATAGGCGCCTCGGAAAAGCCGAGCTGCTTCCACGCATGTTCGCCGAGCCCGAGCCGACGAAGGTCACCCTGGTCGAAGCGTGGCGACACTCGCACCTCGCCGCTGTCCTCGAAGGAGATGAAACCTCGATCGAAGAGGAGGTCGGCATCGGGCGTCAGCAGGAGCCCATTGGCGCCGTCGAGCCTCTCAGTCGGAGTTTCGCCAGATCGCCACGGCTTGATGTGGCTGGCGATCAGAAGGGCAGGGTTGGTGATCCCGGTGAGCCGGCAAGCTCTCTCCATCTTCTGCACGTTCGACCGGAACGTGCCCTGACCTCGGCGTGCCTGGATCGTGGCGTTGCGAATCGTGTCGTCCAGCGAGAGATCGGCGCGGAGGGCAGCCTCGACCCGGTCGTCGAGTTCGTCCCGGACGGTGCCGAAGGCGAGCCGGTTGGCGCCGCCGGTTTCGAGCCGGAAGTCGTCGACGCGCGTATGCGCCCTAACGACGTCATAGATCTCCCGCGGAATGGCGGCCAGGTATACGCCCTGATTGCCCTTGCCGGTCGCCGGCTGCAGCGGCGAATATTTCTCGGGCAGCAGAGGCCCGATCAGCGACAGCAGGTCTCTGGGGCGGATCGGCGGATCGAGGCGGGTCCAGAAGACCGGCAGCAGCCACCCTTCGTTGTTCCAGTACGCGCCGGTCGCGCCGAACTCCGACGGCTTGGGCGCAGTGAACGCGAAGTCTGCAACTCGCCCGACATAGCGGATGAGCTGGTTGGCATAGGAGAGAACGAGGTCCCCCGGATTGGCCGGGCGCATATTGTCGTAGAAGCGGTTGCGGGCGCCGTTGCTGGAGGTCTTGGGCGACCACAGGTACTGATGCTCAATCTCCTGATTGAACGTCTGCTTGTGATTGACCCACCAGTATTGGCGCATGCGAATGCAATCTAGCGGCAGGAAGGGGCAGCGACCAAGGGGGGCGGGCTGGTCCGGCCCCGAAATCCCCCCTTCCGTTCGGGCAAGGCGCCCGCCATAAGTCGCGTGGGGGAGGGCCGATCGACGGCCTTCGCGTTCGACAGGGAACTGAGATGGCCGGGCTGTTGGGGGATCGCGGGACACAGGTCCTGAAGCTGGTCGTGGCGGCGGCGGCCGGCGCGTTGCTGACGGCCTGCGCCAGCAGCGACAGTCCCTCCTACCAGGAGCAGGCGCTGCGGGCGTCCGAGGGCGGTGATCTCAAGGCCGCGACCAGCCTGGCGCAGAAGGAGGTCGAGAAATACTCGGCCTCCGACCAGTGCTCCTCCACCACCAACTACAATTGCGGCACCCTGGCGCTCGCCTACAGCAGCCTGGCCGAGTACCAGATCCGGAGCGGCAACCTGGCGGCCGGCGAGCGCAGCTTCGACCGTGCCAAGGGCGCGCTGCAGCTGGTCGCCAAGGACAACAAGCCCAGCGCCACCGGCATGGTCTATCGCGACGTGTCCGAGGCGTTCTGGAAGGCCGGCGACAAGCGGCGCGCCATCGCCGTCTTCAAGGAAGGCACGACCCGCGGCGCCGACGAGTGGCTCTACACCACCTCCGCCGCCAAGGCGGTCGCCCAGCAGGAGGGCCGACCCGTCGCTGCCGGAGCCGCGGCGGCACCGGGGACGCCCTCGGCGCCCGGCGCGCCCGTCCCGCTGGGACCGGCCGTTACGCCGGCCGCGGCTACCGAGACCGACATGACGATCAAGGCAACCCCGCTCGGCGATCCCGCGACCGGTGCCCCTTCCGCCTCCAGTTCACCCAGCGGCGGCCGAGCGCCCAGCTCGGCCGAACCGGCGCCCGCCCCGCTTTCGCCCAGTCCGCTCACGCCGACCCCGCTGCAGCGCTCGCGCTGAAGGGGGCGTTTCCGGGACCCCGGGGCGCGGCCTAGACTTGTGCCAGGCCGCCGTCGACGAAGACTTCGCCGCCGGTCATGAAGCTCGAATCGGAGGAGGCGAGGAACGCCGCCACCGCGCCGGTCTCCGACGGCTCGCCGATGCGGCCGAGCGCGGTCGAGGCGCCGATCGCCTCGAAGGCTTCCTTGCCCACCACCTCGAGCGCCAGGTCGGTCCGGGTCGGGCCCGGCGACAGGACGTTGACCCGGATGCCGGTGCCCTTGAGGTCGAGCGCCCAGCTGCGCGCCAGGTTGCGCACGGCGGCCTTGGTGGCGCTGTAGATGCTGAACTGCGGCGTGCCCATCTCGCCGGTGGTCGAGCCGGTGAGGATGATCGAGCCGCCGGCCTTCATCAGCGGCAGGCCCTTCTGCACCGAGAAGATCAACCCCTTCACGTTGACGTCGAAGGTCTGGTCGTACTGCTCCGGCGTGATCGCGCCCAGCGGCGCGAAGGAGCCGGTCCCGGCATTGGCGAACAGGATGTCGAGCCCGCCGCGCTCTTTCTTCACCGTGTCGTACAGCCGGTCGAGATCGGCCATCTCGGTCACCGAGCCGCGCACGGCGCGCGCCGAATTGCCGAGCGTCGCCAGGGCCGCGTCGAGCGGTTCCTGCCGTCGCCCGAACAGATAGACGAAGGCGCCTTCGTCGACGAAGCGCTGCGCCGCGCCCAGCCCGATGCCGGTACCGCCGCCGGTGATCACCGCCGTCTTTCCTGAGAGTCTGCTCATCCTGTGCTCCTGCGTTTGAGGTTGCACAGAGCTGGAGGCGTACCCACCTAAGGACAAGTATGCACCTTTTGGTAAGTGCCCAAAATGTCAGACACCTGCACACCGACCCTGCCGGGATTCACCTGCGGCCTCGACGCGACGCTGCGGGTCATCGCCGGCAAGTGGAAGCCGCTGATCCTCTATTTCCTGGCCCAGGGCGGCCCGACCCGCTACGGCGAGCTGCGCCGCGCCATGCGCGACGTCAGCGACAAGATGCTGATCCAGCAGCTGAAGGAGCTGACGGCCGACGGCCTCGTCAAACGGACCGACTACCGGGAGGTGCCGCCGCGGGTCGACTATGCCCTGACCCCGCTGGGCGAGAGCCTCGCCCAGGCGCTGGTGCCGCTCTGCACCTGGGGCACCGAAAACCTCGTCGAGGTCACCCGCGTCTTCGCACGGCGCGCGGCTTCCGGGATCGACGGAGCGCGTTCCCCGGGGGGCGCGCTCCGGTGACGCTCCTGTCTACCCCACCTTCTGCGCCGGCGGCGGGGACCAGGTGCCGTCGATGATCGAGGGCGGCGTCTCGGTGGGCCAGTAGAGGCGCAGCATCAGCTGGAACTTGCCCTTCGGGGCGGGCAGCCAGTTCGACTCCTTGTCGGCGCCGGGCGACTCGTTCTGGATGTAGAGGTCGGTCGAGCCGTCGGCATTGGCCTTCAGCTTCTGCCGCGCGCTGATCGAGTAGCGGTTGAGCGGGTTGGCGACGAAGAAGAAGTCGGCATCGTACATGGTGAGCGACCAGAAGCCCTTGACCGGCGGGAGCTGGCCCTTGGGAAAGCGCATCACATACTTCTTGGCACCGTCATAGTCGTTGCCATCGGCGTCCTTCAGCGACATCGGATAGATCGCGTCCTGCGGCCGGTTGGCGCCCAGCCCGATCGCCGTGACCAGCGCGCGGTTGAGATAGTCGGTGCCGTAGATCCCGGTGACCGTGTCGTAGAGCCAGCCGTTCACGTTCTTCACCGACTTGCCGACCTTGAGCTGCAGCATGATGCGATCGAAGGCGATGTGCGGGATGCGCGCCACGAAGTCGGCGTTGAGTTTCGTCTTGTCGAAATCCTGGCCGGGCACCAGGCCGATGCGGGCGAAGCGTGCAACCGCGGCGGCGTCGGCGGCGACCGGCGGGTTGGTCTTCATCAGCTCGGCCAGCAGGGTGAAGTAGGAGACCGCGTCGAGCCCGTTCACCTGCTCGCGCACCGCCGTCTTCATGTCGACCTTGGGATCGACTGCGCCGGCGGGCGGTGTGTAGTCCTTGCCCCACGCGCTGAGCGGCACCAACCTGCACTGATCCTGGAGCGCATGGACGGCGGCGTAGTCCTCCGGCGTGCCGGTGCAGTAGATGCGTCCCAGCATCCATACGAGGCTGGTCGGCGACTTGTATTCGGTCACGCCGGCGGGAAGCGTGCCGGTCCAGCCGGGGCCGGTGATGGCGTAGGTCTGCGCGCCCGTGCCGGTGGTGCGCGCGCCGGGCGACTGGAAGACGGTGGTCCAGCCGTCGAGCAGCGGGAACAGGTAATAGCGGCCCTTCATGTCGGGCAGGCTGAGGATCCACGGTTCCTTGCCGACGTCGGCCCAGGCGATCGTGTAGAGCGTGTCGGCGTTGGGCGCGGTGACGTCGCGGAAGGCGGCGTTGGGATATTCGCGGATGCGGGCGAACTGGCCCATCGGCGCGCGCGTGCCGGCGGGGGCCGCGACGTTGGTCATGATCCGCCGCGTCATCTCCATGGTGACCAGCGGGTAGCCGTAGACATAGGCGTCGGTCGCCAGCCAGAACTCTTCCAGCCCGCCGAGCACCGGCACGCCTTCCTGGGCGTGGGCGCCCTTGGAGGGAAGAAGGCCGCCGAGGGCGGAGAGCGTGCCGGCGAGGCCGCCCAGGGTGGCGTTGCGACGATTGATGGTCATGGTCGAACCTCTCGCTTCAGAACCGTACACTTGCGCCCAGGACGGGGCCGTAGAAGACCTCGTTGAGGCCGAAGGCGGTGGCGCCGCTGCCGCTGTTGTAGGTGACGCCGAGCGCGCGGAAGCCCGCCAGCGCCGCGATCCGGTAGCCGCTCATCTGCCAGTCGTAGGAATAGACGGCGATCGCCTGCCAGCTCAGCGAGTTCTGCAGGTTGAAGCCGCCGATGTCGCCGCGCAGCGTGATCGTCTGGTTGGGCGCGAGCTGGTGGCGCAGGCGCAATCCCACGAGCGGATCGACCCAGGCCGTGGTGCCGCTGTCGGCCAGCGCGAAGCCGCCGCTGCGGCTCAGGTTGAAGCGAGTCGTGTCGGCGGTGAGCAGCGCGTCGAAGGTGCCCACCAGGTTGACGTTCCAGTAGCGGAGCCCGCCCACCGCCTCGAGCCTCGTCGCGCCGCTGCCGTCGCCGCCCCAGCGCGCGAGTTCATGGACGCCGCCCAGCTCGACGATGAACATCTGCATCGTGAGCGCCGCGTTGGCCGTGCCGCTCAGCTTCAGGCCGGGAAGGGGATTGCGATAGGCGGCCTGGCTGGTGGTGAAGCCCATCTTCGTGAACACGAAGTCGGCATAGACGCCGACAGGCCCCTTGTCGGCCTCGAGATACCCCATGTAGCCGATCAGCGAATCGCTCTTCTGCAGGAGGTCGATGAAGCTCGCATTGGTGTCGACCGTCTGGCCGTGCGAGGTGGTGCTGCCGCTGACGCTGATCAGCCAGCCATAGGTGGCGGCCTGGAAGCGCCAGGCGTCGGGATTCGCCGCTGCGGTGTCGGCGGCCGCCGGCTCGGCCGTCGCCGCGCCCGGGCAGGCGAGGACACCCCCAACGACGAGCGCAGCAGCCGCCAACTTGCGAA
Source organism: Rhodospirillaceae bacterium (assembly GCA_009772935.1). Taxonomy (GTDB): domain Bacteria; phylum Pseudomonadota; class Alphaproteobacteria; order Reyranellales; family Reyranellaceae; genus Reyranella. Next base: position 10,705 of record WOUR01000053.1, on the reverse strand, counting down.
CCACGAGGCTTCTCCGGCCATTGCGACGGGTAAGAGTCTTCCCGCGCGGTGTGCCAAAGCGCCTTGCGGGACGCCATGACAGTTTGCGCCAAAAGTGCAATTGTCGTGTGCAAGTGACGAGTCACGCGATATCCGAACAAGCCGGCACGCCGGGCCGCCGCAGCGCCTCTGCGGAGCGCACCATGCGTGTCGGGCCCATGATGGGGCTGGAGGCGATCCTGGCGCGCTGCGGCGTCGGGCTGGCGCCGCTGCTGGCCGAGTGCGGGCTGCCGCCCGACTGTTTCGGCGACCCGGACAATCGCTGGCCGGTCGACCGGCTGCTCGATCTCATGGCGCGCGCGGCCGAGCGGGCGGACTGTCCGCATCTCGGGCTACTGCTTGCCCGGCCGTTCGGGCCCGCGGCGCTGGGCGCACCGCTCGCCCGCCTGCTCGGTGGCGCGCTTTCGGTCGAGCGGGCGTTGCGCGGACTGACGATGAACCTGCACCTCAACGGCGAGGCGCTGGTGCCGGCGCTGGGCGTCGGGGCCGACGGCGCCTGCTTCAGCATCACGCCCTATGCCTGGCACCGGCGCGGTACCGACCATCTCGAGGATTTCTCGCTGGTGGCGGCCACCAACATCCTGCGCTTCCTGGGCGGTCCCAAATGGATGCCGCTGCGCGTGGCCTTCGCCCGTCGCGAACCGGCCGACCGGCGACCCTACGATGCCTTCTTCAAGGCGCCGCTCGTGTTCGGTGCGCCGCAGAGCGCCGTGTACTTCGATCCGGGCTGGCTGTCGCGGCGTCCCGTGTCGACGCCGCCGGGACTGGCCGCGCCGCCATCGCCACCCGCGGCCGGCGAGGAACTCGACATCGTGGTCCGCGTCCGCCGGGCCATCATCCGGGGGCTGGCGCAGGGTACCGTCGGCGTGGACGCCGTCTGCTCCGCCACCGGCCTCAGCCGGCGCACGCTCAACCGCCGCCTCGCCGAACGCGGCATATCGGTCCGCGACCTGATCGCCGAGGTCCGCCTCCAGGTCGCGCAGAAGCTGCTGCGCGACACCGACCTCACCGTCGCCGACATCGCCGCCACCACCTGCTACTCCGACGTCGCCGCCTTCTCGCGGGCGTTCAGCGCCCGGGCCGGGCAATCGCCGGCGGCGTGGCGGAGCGCCCAGGCCTAGGGTGAGGGGTCTGGGCACCTCGACACGTTTCAATCTCGCCCGGAAAGACCCTAGACCCCGTCGGCCGTGATGCCGAGCTGGCGGATGAGTTTGCCGAGGCGGACATGCTCGCGCTGCATCGCCTCGCCGAGTTCGCGCGGACTCATCGGCATCGGCTCGATGCTGGCGTTGGCCAGGCGGGTGCGGACCTCGGGATCGGCCAGGGCCCTGTTCACCGCCCTGTTCAGCCGGTCGACGATCGCATCGGGCAGGCCCTTCTGGCCGAGGATGGGGATCGACGACTGGACCTGCAGGTCGGCCTCGCCCTGTTCCTCCATGGTCGCGACGCCGGGCAGATCGCGGTCGCGCTTCAGCCCCACTATCCCGATCGCCTTAAGCCGGCCCGCCTTGACGTGCGGTCCCGCCAGCGCGGTGCTGACGATCGCGAGATCGAGGCGGCCGCCCAGCAGGTCCTGCACGCCGGGCGGCAGGCCCTTGTAGGAGATCGAGGTGATGTCGATGCCGTACTTGATCCGGAGCTGCTCGGGGATCAGGTGGGCCGACGTGCCGTTGCCAGGGTTGAGATAGTTGAGCTTGCCCGGATTGGCCCGCGCCAGCGCCACGAACTCCGCGATCGTGTTGGCGGGCGAGCTCGGCGGCACGCAGATCAGGGCGCTGCTCACGCCGACCATGGCGATCGGCCTGAAGTCGGCCATGGCGTCGAACGGTGCGCGCATCAGCAAGTTCAGCACGACGTGGCCCGACACGGTGAGATAGAGCGTGTAGCCGTCGGCCGGGGCGCCGAGCACCAGCTGCGCCGCCAGGATGCCGTTGGCGCCGGGCCGCGGGTCGATCAGCCAGGTCTGGCCGAGCTCGCGCTGCAGGGCGTCGGACAGGGAACGCGCGGCGACGTCGAGCAGGCCGCCGGGCGGCCCCGACAGGACCACGCGGATGGTCTTCGACGGATAGGCCTCGGCATGGACCGCGGTCGCGGGAACAATCGCGGCGGCGGCGGCGAGGAACAGGCGGCGCTTCATGGTCAGGCCCGGTGGAACGGCTTGTCGCCACAGATGGTGACGCGGTGGCCGTAGCGCCGGTTGGGGAAGTAGTCGAACAGCGCGTGGTGCTGGGTGCAGCGATTGTCCCAGAAGGCCACCGAGTTCGCCTGCCACGCGAAGCGGCACTGCAGTTCGGGCGTCTCGATGTGGCGGTAGAGCATCTCGAGCACCGCGTCGCTCTCGTGCTTCTTCAATTGCGGGATGCGGACCGTGAAGCCGCGGCTGACATAGAGCGCCGGCCGGCCGGTCTCGGGATGGGTGCGCACGATCGGGTGCTCGCTGGCGGGGAACGCCATGTCGGCGCGGTCGTTCGCCTTGCTGCGGAAACTGTGCGCCTTGGCGCTGTCATGGATGGCGGTGAGGCCGTCCAGCATCGTCCGCACCGGCTCCGAAAGCGTCTCGTAGGCGCGGTACATGTTGGCAAACAGCGTGGCGCCGCCGCCGTCGGGCGGCACCTCCGTCAGGTACAGGATCGAGCCCATCGGCGGTTCGGCATCGCAGGACACGTCGCTGTGCCATTCCTCGCCGGCCACGCGCTTCGAGTTCTCGTCCGCCTTGATCACCAGGATCTCGCGATGCTCGGGCACGCCGATCGGGGCGTTGGGATGGACGTGCAGGCGTCCGAAGCGCTGGCCGAACGCCTTGTGGCTCTCGATGCTCATCTTCTGGTCGCGGAAGAAGATCACGAGATTGTCCATCAGGGCCCGGTGGACCTCGTCGAACTGCTGGTTGCCCAGTGGCTGCGAGAGATCGACGCCGGAGATCTCGGCGCCGATCGTGGGGGTGACTTTACGTACGCCGATCGATTGATAGTTCATGGTTTCCTCCGAAATTTTCCCGAGGGTAGGCCATGGCCCGTCCCGGCATTTGACAATCGGGGACACGGATTTGACAGTTCGGGCGGGACACTTGACCCCGCCCGCCGCGACCGAGCCGTGACCGACTTCATCCGCAGCGCCTGCCTCACCTCCTATCCGGAACTCGCCCGATCGCTTGGGCTCGACCCGCTGCGGCAGCTCGCGGAGGCCGGCATCGACCGCCGCTGTCTCGACGATCCGGACGTGAAGGTGCCGGCCGGCGGGCTGCGCCGGCTGCTGGAGAACTCCGCGCGCGCCGCGGGCGCCGAGGATTTCGGCCTGCGCCTGGCCGAGACGCGGTCGCTGTCGATCCTGGGGCCGATCGGCCTGCTGGTGCGCGAGGAGCCGACGGTGCGCGACGCGCTCCTGTCGCTGATGCGCTACATCCCGCTGCACAACGAATCGCTCGATCTTCGCCTGGAGGAGAGCGGCGGCCTCGCGCTGGCGATCGTCGAGGTGCGTGTGCCGCGGCCGGTGGCGCTGCGCCAGGGCACGGAGCTGGCGGTCGGCGTCCTGCATCGCGTGCTGCAGTCGCTGGTCGGCCCGGCCTGGCGGCCGACCGTCTGCTTCATCCACGAGGCGCCGCGGCGCCGCGACACGCACCGCCGGCTGTTCGGCGGCACGGTCGAGTTCGGGCGCGACTTCAATGGCATCGTCTGCGAAAGCCGCGACCTCGACCGCCGCATCCCGGCCGCCGATCCCGCCCTCGCGCGCTATGCCCGCCAGCATCTCGAGGCGCTGCTGGCGCGGCCCAACACGCGGCTCTCGGACAAGACGCGCGAGCTGATCGCGCTGCAGCTCGCGACCGGACGCTGCACCGCCGACCTGGTGGCGGGCCAGCTGAACATGAACCGCCGCCTGCTGCACCGGCGGCTGGTGGAGGAGGGGTTGACCTTCAGCGAGATCCTGGAGAGCGTGCGGACGGGGATCGTGACCCGCGCCCTGGCGAACACCGACCGGCCGCTCGCGGCGCTGGCCGACCTGGCCGGCTTCTCCTCGCTCAGCGCCTTCTCCCGCTGGTTCCGTGACCGCTTCGGCGCCGCGCCGTCGACCTGGCGGAGCAATGCCCGGGTGCAACTGCAGGGCAGGACCGAGCGTTATTAGTCGCAGGAATTGGCCAATTCCGCCTTGGTTTGGCCCGCAGCGCTGCCGATGATGATCGTGTGCCCCCGTGTGGGCTGGAGGGTGAGAGATGCTGACGACCTTTGCGAGGCTTGTGCTTGTTGCGGGCATCGGCATGGCCGCGGCCGCCTGCCAGGGCGATGGCTACGGCCAGCCGACCGGCTATCAGCCCGCGTACAACAACGGCTATTACGCGCCGCCGCCGCCGCGCTACGCCTATTCGCAGCCCGCGCCGGCCTACTACGGCAACCCGGGCTACGGCTACAACAACGGCTACTACAATCAGGGTCCCCGGATGACGACCGTGACCGTCACGAACCGCGGCCAGAACGGCTACGCGGACCAGGTCGTGCAGCAGCAGGTGGCCTGCGGCAGCCAGTATTACGACGGCTACCGCCAGCGCTACGCACGCTGCTGACCGGCTCTCTCAAGGCTGCAGCGACGCGGGCAATCCTCTAAGGCGAACGGATTGAGCAACTGCCGACGCCGGAAAGGTCGGTGACCGACAGGCGCGCCGCGGTGCAGACCGCGCCCCTTCGATTTGGCACAACTTCAATCTGCTGCTTCACGATCCGGCAGGTATCTCGATCTTCGTCGCGGGCAGAAGCGTGTGATCCATGAGTGGATCGCATGGGGCCTTCCTGCACCCTTGATGGCTCATGCATGGTAGGAGGCGTCCCGGATTGGTGCCTTCTCCAAACGCCTGCCGCTCATGGTATGCTGGGATTCGCCCTGTGGGTCTGCGAGGCGCGTCGTTGGTCCGATCGTATCATCGCCTGATCGAAAGCGTGGATCGCCCGGCGGTGCTCCTCCGGTTGGCCATCGCTTTCATTGCCGCGTGGGCGATCTTCTATTCGCAGGTTTCCACACTCGACCAGGTACCGCCCGACTACATCGACAAGGGGATGTATTGCCTCCACGCCCTGGGCCACACCTTGAGCATGACGACGTTCCGAAGCCTGTTCCCCTGGCTGGTCGCCGCTCAGATCGCCGGCGTCATGCTGATCGCGCTACGCGTTGTGCCGATCGTATGGTTACCCCTCGCGCTGGTCCCGCTATTCTGGATAAGAATGGTCGTATCATGCTTGTAGGAACAGCTGCGGCTGAGAAGCGAACATCAGGCAGCAGTTCACTTGCCTTCGTGCGCTACGTCCTGATCGCTAGCGCCGTACTTTGGCTGGAAGTGATCATCATTGGGATGACAGGATCCTCCGGAACCTCCGGATTCCACAACCCCGTAACTCTGGAGAACGTTGTCGGCACCACGCTCTTGATCGGTTCCCTAACGCTCGCTCTGGCCACGGCTTCCAGCGCCATTCCCTTCTCTTTGATGGTGGTGATCACCCGACGCCTCAGGATCGACAGGGCACCATATTACGGATTGGCGGGTTGTCTCATGACCACTTTGACGGCGGTCCCGTTGGCTTTTGTCTTTTCGGGAGGCCTTATGAGCGAACCGATATCGCCCTTCGCGGTGCAGTTCTTCGGAATGTCAGGCATTCTCTTCCTGCCCGTCGTAACCGCCACCCTGGCCTATTGGCGGTTCGACGTCTGTAAGCCGAGCAATCGACGATGAAGCGAGTTACTTGCCGGGAGCAGACAATCCATATCATTTGGATGGCATGGCAGATGAATAGCTGGCGTCAGCGACGTAAGCGACACGCCCAACCGCTCGCCCCGATCACTCAATCCCGCTAAATACCACTCCCTGTCCTTTGCGCCGGGAGAGGGTGCCTCAATGAAAAACAGCCCACGAATCATCATCAACTCCGACGTGCTCGCACCGGCGGCAATGGCCTTGCTCGAGGCGCGCGGGGCCGAGGTGCGGATGTTGCCGACGCGGGCCAGCGAGGCCGAGATGATCGCGGCGGTGGCGGAGGCGCCGACGCATGCGATCATGGTGCGCACCACAAAGATCACCCCGGCCGTTTATGATGCCGCGCCGGACCTGCGGGTCGTGTCCAAGCACGGGGTCGGCTACGACAATATCGACGTGGCGGCCGCGAGCGCGCGCGGCATCGCGGTGCTGCGCACGCACGGCGCCAATGCCCGCTCGGTGGCCGAGCTGGCGCTGGGCATGATGCTCTCGGTGCTGCGCTACATGGTGCCGTTCGACACCGCGCTGAAGCAGGGCACCTGGCCGCAATCGGCCTTCATGGGCCGCGAGCTGTCGGGCTCGAAGCTGGGCATCGTCGGCTGCGGCGCCGTCGGCTCCTCGCTGGTCACGCTCTGCCGGCCGTTCGATCTCGAGATCCGTATCTACGATCCCTACCTCGCGCCCGAGGCGATCCCCGAAGGCGTCGGCCGCGTTGATGTCCTCGACGAGCTGCTGGCCTGGGCGGACATCGTCACCCTGCATTGTCCGCTGACCGAGGAGACCGACCGCATGATCGACGCGGCGGCGCTCGCCCGCATGCGCAAGGGCACGTTCCTGGTGAATGCCGGCCGCGGTCCGCTGGTCGACGACGTGGCACTGGTCGCCGCGCTGGAGAGCGGCCATCTCGCCGGCGCCGCGCTCGACACCTTCGTGGTCGAGCCGCCCGATCCCGACCATCCGTTGTGGAAGCAGAAGAACGTCGTCTTCACGCCGCATGTCGGTGGCTCGACGCGCCAGTCGCTGGAGCGGGTCGCCGTGCAGGCGATCGAGAACATCTTCTACGTGCTCGACGACGTGCCCCCGCCGTCGAAGTGCGTGGTGGGGTGAAGCGTACACCCCTCTCCGTCGTCTCGACCGGAGCCTCGCGCAGCGAGGCGGAGTGGAGAGACCTTTTTCCCACCAATAGCCGTCAAATGGAGGAGCGAAGGTCCCTCCACTCCGCTGCGCTCCGGTCGGGACGACGGGATATTCACCCCACGTCCGGCATCTTCTCCAGCAGCTTGTCCAAGGTGATCGGGTAGTCGCGGACCCTCACGCCGGTGGCGTTGTAGATCGCGTTGGCGACGGCGGCGGCGACGCCGCAGATGCCGAGTTCGCCGACGCCCTTGGCCTTCATCGGCGAGGACATGGGATCGGTCTCGTCGAGGAAGATCACCTCCTGGTGCGGGATGTCGGCATGGACCGGCACCTCGTAGGAAGCGAGGTCGTGGTTGACGAAGAAGCCGTGGCGCTTGTCGACCACCAGATCCTCCATCAACGCGGCACCCGCGCCCATGGTCATGGCGCCGATCACCTGGCTGCGTGCCGATTTCGGATTGAGGATGCGGCCCGAGGCGCAGACCGCCAGCATGCGCCGGATGCGCACCTCGGCGGTCGCGGCATCGACGGCGACCTCGACGAAATGCCCGCCGAAGGTCGAGAGCTGGGCCTTCTTGTCGAGGCCGCCGAACTCGATCTCGTCCTCGGCCACCAGCTCGCCCGCCCTGGCCGCATCGGCCAGCGCGATGGCGCGGTCGCCGGAGCGGACCTGGCCGTCGATGAACTCGGCCGCGGCGGCGTTGAGGCCGAGCCTGGCCGTCACCGCTTCGCGCAGCTTCACGCAGGCGGCATAGACGCCCGCGGTCGAGGAGTTGCCGCCGAACTGTCCGCCCGAGCCCGACGATACCGGGAAGGCCGAATCGCCCAGCCGCACCACGACCTTGTCGAGCGGTACGCCCATCATCTCGGCTGCGGTCTGGGCGATGATGGTGTAGCTGCCGGTGCCGATGTCGGTCATGTCGGTTTCGACCGTGACGATGCCTTTGGCATCGAGCCGCACGCGCGCGCCCGACTTGACGACCGGCGAGCCGCGATAGGCGGCGGCCATGCCGAGCCCGACCAGCCAGCGTCCGTCGCGTACCTGCCGCGGCTGGGGCTTGCGCCGGGCCCAGCCGAAGCGCGCGGCGCCGGTGCGCAGGCATTCGGTGAGCTGGCGCTGCGAGAAGGGGCGCTTCGGCTGCTCGGGATCGACCTGCGTATCGTTGCGGATACGGAACTCGACCGGATCGAGGCCGAGCTTCTCGGCCATCTCGTCCATCGCGATCTCGAGCGCCATCATGCCGGGCGTCTCGCCGGGCGCGCGCATCGAATTGCCTTCGGGCAGGTCGAGCTCGGCCAGCCGCTGCCGCGTCAGCCGGTTGGCACCGGCATAGAGCAGCCGCGTCTGCAGGATCGCGGTCTCCGGCTTGCCGCCGGGCAGGTCGCCCGACCAGCTGTCATGGCCGATCGCCGTCAGCCTGCCGTCCCTGTCGGCGCCGAGGCGAATGCGCTGGATGGTGGCCGGCCGGTGGGTCGTGTTGTTGATCATCAGCGGCCGCTGCAGCGCCACCTTGACCGGCCGCTTCGCCGCGCGTGCGCCCAATGCGGCCAGCACGGCGTCGGCACGCACCCACAGCTTGCCGCCGAAGCCGCCGCCGACATAGGGCGACATCAGGTGCACCTTCTCCTTGGCGATGCCCAGGGTCTTCGCCATGTCGCCGACACTCCAGGCGACCATCTGGTTCGAGGTCCAGAGCGAGAGCCTGTCGCCCTGCCAGGCGGCGATGCTGGCGTGCGGCTCCATCATCGCGTGCGACTGGTCGGGCGTGGTGTAGGTGGCGTCGAGCCGTACGGCGGCGGCGGCGAAGGCTGAGTCGAAATCGCCGACCCGGCTGTCGGCGGGCTCGTCGTCCTTGCCCGAGGGCTTGGCCGCGTCGCGGGCCGCCGCGAGGTCGTAGGCGCCCTCGGCCCGCCCATACTCGACCTCGATCATCTCGACCGCGTCGCGCGCCTGCTCGAAGGTCTCGGCGACCACCAGCGCGACCGCCTGGTGATAGTGCTCGATCTCCGGGCCGCCCAGCAGCGTCGCCGTGTTGTATTCGCCCTTGCCGAGCTTGCCGGCATTCTCCGCCGTCACGATGGCCAGCACGCCGGGCGCGGCCCTGGCCGCCGTGAGATCCATCGAGGCGATGCGGCCCTTGGCGATCGCCGAACCCAGCACATGACCGTAGGCTGCGTCGGGCGCCACGTCGTGGCGCTCATAGGCATAGGGCGCGGTGCCGGTGGTCTTCAGCGGCCCGTCGATGCGATCGGTCGGACGGCCGACGATCTTCAGCCGGTCGATGGGATTGGTAGTGGCGGGCGTGTCGAATTTCATGGCTCAGCCCTTCGCTTCGGCCAGCACGGCGGCGAGCGCGCGCTCGGCCAGCGGCAGTTTGAACTTGTTCTCTTCGGTGGGTTTGGCGCCGGCGAGCAGCTTCGCCATTACCGGCCTTGCGCCGCGCGGCATGTCCGCTTCGGCTTCCTCGCTGCGCCACGGCTTGGGCGCGACGCCGCCCAGCGCCACGCGGCCGCTGCCGTCCGGCTGGACGATGGCGGCGACGGACACGAGCGCGAAGGCATAGGAGGCGCGGTCGCGGACCTTGCGATAGTGATGCGCGCCGCCGGCCGGCTTCGGCAAAGTCACCGCGGTGATCAGCTCGCCGGGCTCCAGCACTGTCTCGATCTCGGGCGTGTCGCCGGGCAGGCGGTGGAAATCGGCGATCGGGATCGTACGTGTCGCGCCCTGCGGCTTCACGGTCTCTACCGTGGCGTCGAGGACGCGCATCGCCACCGCCATGTCGGAGGGATGTGTGGCGATGCAGGCGTCGCTGCCGCCCACCACCGCGAGCTGGCGGCTGTAGCCGCCCAGCGCCGAGCAGCCGCTGCCGGAGCGGCGTTTGTTGCAGGCCATGTTGGTGTCGTAGAAATACGGACAGCGCGTGCGCTGCAGGAGATTGCCCGCCGTCGTCGCGCGGTTGCGCAACTGGCCCGAGGCGCCGGCCAGCAGCGCGCGCGACAGCACCGCATGGTCGCGCCGCACGCGGGCATCGGCCGCGAGATCGGTATTGCGCACCAGGGCGCCGATGCGCAGGCCGCCCTCTTGCGTCTCCTCGATCCTGTCGAGGCCGAGGCCGTTCACGTCGATCAGATGCGCCGGCGTCTCGATCTGCAGCTTCATCAGGTCGAGCAGGTTGGTGCCGCCGGCGATGAAGCGTGCGCCGGGCTGGCGCGCTGCGGCCGTCGCGGCCTCCGTGGGGGAGGCGGCGCGTTCGTAGGTGAAGGGCTTCATGCCTTCCTCCCGGCGACTTCGCCGATGGCTTCGACGATGTTGGAGTAGGCGCCGCAGCGGCAGATGTTGCCGCTCATGCGCTCGCGCAGTTCGGCGTCGTCGAGCGCGGGCTTGGCGTTGAGGTCGGCGGTGACGTGACTCGGGATGCCGGCCTCGATTTCCGCCAGCACCGCGACCGCCGAGCAGATCTGGCCCGGCGTGCAGTAGCCGCACTGGTAGCCGTCATGCTTCACGAAGGCGGCCTGCATCGGGTGCAGCTTGTCGGGCGTGCCCAGCCCCTCGATGGTGGTGATCTCGCTGCCCTGGTGCATGACCGCAAGGCTGAGGCAGGAATTGATGCGGCGTCCGTCAAGGATCACCGTGCAGGCGCCGCACTGGCCGTGATCGCAGCCCTTCTTGGTGCCGCCGAGATGCAGCCCCTCGCGCAACGCATCGAGCAGCGTCGTGCGCGGATCGAGGTCGAGGTCGCGCGGCCTGCCGTTCACCGTGAAGGAAATTTTGAGTGTCGGCGCCGCGGCGCCGGC
>WOUR01000004.1 GCA_009772935.1 Rhodospirillaceae bacterium | reverse complement strand
CGCCCGGCGGCATGGCGCCGGCGGCTCCCGCTGCGCCGGCGCAACCCGCCGCTCCCACCCGCTAAGGGACCCCATGAAATCAGCTTCCTCCCTCCGCCGAATTGTCTCCGGCGGGGCGATATCCCCATGGCTGCGCTCCGCAAGCGCTTGTATGCTGTAGGCCCATGACGCGCTTTATTTTCATAACGGGCGGCGTGGTTTCCTCGCTTGGAAAGGGGCTTTCCTCGGCGGCGCTCGGCGCGCTGCTGCAGGCCCGTGGCTACAAGGTCCGGCTGCGCAAGCTCGATCCCTACCTGAACGTCGATCCGGGGACGATGAGCCCCTACCAGCACGGCGAGGTCTTCGTGACCGACGACGGGGCGGAGACCGACCTCGATCTCGGCCACTACGAACGCTTCACCGGGGTCGACGCCCGGCAGAGCGACAACATCACGACCGGCCGCATTTACTCGACCGTGATCGCCAGGGAGCGGCGGGGTGAGTATCTCGGCGCAACGGTCCAGGTGATCCCGCACGTCACCGACGCCATCAAGGAATTCGTTCTCACCGACACCGACAAGGAAGACTTCGTGCTGGTGGAGGTGGGCGGCACGGTCGGCGACATCGAGAGCCTGCCGTTCCTCGAGGCGATCCGACAGGTCGGCAACGAGCTCGGTCGCGAGCGCACCATGTATGTGCATCTCACCCTGCTGCCCTGGGTCCCGACGGCCGGCGAACTCAAGACCAAACCGACCCAGCATTCGGTCAAGGAACTGCTGAGCGTCGGGATCCAGCCCGACCTGCTGGTCTGCCGCAGCGGCGACAAGGAGATTCCGCAGAACGAGCAACGCAAGATCGCCTTGTTCTGCAACGTCAAGCCGGAACGGGTCATCGAGGCGCGAGACGTCGACACGATCTACCAGGTGCCGATCGCCTATCATGAGCGCGGCTTCGATCGCGAGGTCTGTCGCTATTTCGGCCTGCCGGCCGACGAGGAGCCCAATCTCGACCGCTGGCGGGGCGTGGTGCGCTCGGTGCGCGAGCCCGAGGGCAAGGTGACCATCGCGGTGGTCGGCAAGTACACGGTGCTGCTCGACGCCTACAAGTCGCTCTCCGAGGCGCTGACGCATGGCGGCTTCGGCAGCAACGTGAAGGTCGCCCTGGAATGGATGGATTCCGAGATATTCGAGCGCGACGACGCCGTCAGCCATCTGGAGCATGTCCACGGAATCCTGGTGCCCGGCGGCTTCGGCGAGCGCGGTACCGAAGGCAAGATCCATGCGGTCAAGTTCGCCCGGGAGCGTAAGGTGCCGTTCTTCGGCATCTGCTTCGGCATGCAGATGGCCGTGATCGAGGCGGCGCGGAACCTGCTGGGCATAGAGACAGCCTCATCGAGCGAGTTCGGCCCGACGGACCACGCCGTGGTCGGCCTGATGACGGAGTGGATGAAGGGCAACCAGCTCGAGAAGCGCTCCGCGGACGGCGACCTGGGCGGCACCATGCGGCTCGGTGCCTATCCGGCGCATCTGCGCCCAGGGACGAAGGTCCACGAGATCTACGGACAGGACGTGATCAGCGAGCGGCACCGCCACCGCTACGAGGTGAACGTCAACTACAAGGACCGGCTGGAGCAGGTGGGCCTGCGCTTCTCGGGCATGTCGCCGGACGGCATCCTGCCGGAGATCGTCGAGATTCCCGACCATCCGTGGTTCATCGGCGTCCAGTTCCATCCCGAACTGAAGTCGCGCCCTTTTGCGCCGCATCCGCTGTTCACCTCGTTCATCGGCGCGGCCAAGACACAGAGTCGCCTCGTCTAGGCAAGGGCGGGGCCGTGGGCGGGTCGCATTTCCGTCACCTTTTTCAGGTGAATTCGCTGCCATGGTCCGAATTGCCGCCTTGCTCCTGCTCGCCGCCGTCTCGCTCGTCCCGGTCCTGGGCTCGACAGCCTGGGCACAGTCGTACGGCAAGGCCGAGCGACGCGATCCCATCTTCCTGCGCTTCGCTGAGATGGCGAACCGCTATTGGGTGAACAGCGAGACGAACTCGGCCAGCCACAAGGTCGTGGCGATCCCGATGCCGAAGCAATGCGCCTTCCTCTATGCCGACGCCTACACGCGCGGCCAGCAGAGCGAGCGGGAGGTCCAGGACATTGCCCTGTCGAGTTGCAGCCGGCGGCTCACCGAGCTGGGGCCCCTGGGAGAGAATTATGGCGTCGACTGCCGCTGTCAGGTCGTGATCAGCGACGAGAACTATGTGGTGCCCAAGTCCTCGATGCCCGACGATGCCTATGGTCCCAGCTCGATCTTCTATCGCGACGATCGCGGCAACGTCGCGCGTCTGAACGGCCTGGTCCGCTATGGCGCGCTGATCGGCCGGGACCGCTCCGTCACCTTCACGGTGGACAACCCCCGGGGTGAGCAGGTCTGCAATGGCACCATGACCAACGAGAACCCGGGCAGCGGGCAGTTCTCGCTCTCCTGCTTCGGCGGCAAGTTCGCCGGCCGCGGCAGCTACGAAAGCAGGACCGGGGCGCCCAACGACCACATCATCGCCCGCGGCCAGACCGGTCGCGGCCAGCCTGTCGTGATGGTGATCGGCCTGCCGGCGCAGCTGGCGGCCAACACCTATGGCGGCATCTGAAATGCGTTTTGCGGCGAGCCTCGTCGCCCTGCTGCTCCTGGCGCCCGCCACCGGATGGGCGCAGAGCGCGAGCGAGGTCGAGCGCTGCTTCCAGAATCCCGGCGCCTGCGCGAGTGGGGGCGGGGGCGCCGCCGCGCCGCCGGCTCAGGCTCCCGCGCCCGTCGCGGCGCGCCCGGCACCGCCGCCCGACTACACGACGGTGCTCAACAGTTCCGACGCCGAGCGCAGGAAGATCCAGGAATCGCTGCGCACGCTCGACAAGTACAACGGCCCGATCGACGGCAATCTGAAGTCCGAAGCGACCGTGAAGGCAATCGGCGATTGGCAGAAGGGCCGCAACACGCCGGCCGTCGGCAAGCTGACACCGCAGGAGGCGGCCCAGCTCAATGCCGAGGCGGCCCGCGCCCCGATCCGCCGGCTCGAATCGCCGCCGCCGCAGACCGCCGCGCCAGTGCCTCTGCAGCCGGCCCAGCCCTCCAACGCCGACGCGCTGAAGGCCCTGCAGGCAAGGCTCGCCGAACGCCGGAAGGCCGCCGAGCCCAAGGCCAATGCCGCGGCACAGGCCCTCGTGCGCGACCTCAAGGCTTATGTCGCAGCCGACGGAAAAGGCGTCGCGGGCGAGCAGTTCACGGCCTTCGCCAAATGGTACGCCGACAACAGGGCGGCTGGTCGTGCCCTCGGCGAGATCACGCCGGTGATCGACGACTACGGCGACGCCAAGGCCGGTGCCGCGACCACGACCGAAGTGAAGTTCGATACGAAGCAGGGTGACAGGACCTACGGCCAGTGCCTGGTCTTTGCCTGGATCGAAGCGAACCCGCGCAAGAACCCGCAGGCCTTCACCTGTGACGACGTCGCCGCGGTCGAGAAGTGGAAGACGGATCAAGCGCTGAAAAGCGCGTGGCGCTGACACCATCCGTCGTCTCGACCGAAGCGCCGAAGGCGCGTAGCGGAGAGACCTTCTATCTCCGAATAGCCGGCTAATTGTTGAGCGAAGGTCTCTCCACTACGCCTCGCTACGCGAGGCTTCGGTCGAGACGACGGGCGTTTGGTGGGGTGCGCTTCACGATGCCACCATCGTCTGACCGGCTGCCCACAGCCACTTGCCATTCGCATCGGCAAAGACACAGAGCGAACGATAGGTCGCCTGGACTTCGCGTCCTGCCGCGCTGAACCGATCGCGTAGGGTCAGTGTTGCGACCGCAAAGCCTGGAAATTCCCTGACCGAAAGGTCGTTGATCTTCTGTTCGAGGAACACGACCTTGCCGGACGTGCAGTAAGTCTCAATATAGCCGACCTTGTCGAAGCGCGTGCTGCTGGCATTGACGTAGATGAAGTCGTCATGAAGCAGCGCGGCCAGCGTCTCGGCTGACCGGCGCACCATAGCGTCCGCTTTTGCCGCGAGAACCTGCCGGATAGCGTCGGCAGGCATGGCGTTACTTCGCGCGCTCCAGGTAGCTCTCGAAGACGCCGACATGGACGAACGCCGGGTCGGCCGAGTCCGACCACAGATCTCTCGAGTCGAAGCGGACGTCGTAGGTCGGCTCGTGTTCGGCCTCGATGCCGTGGCCATGGGCGTCGGGGAACGGGTAGGCCGGTGACACGCCGACCACCACGCCGCTCCTGCCGCGGATGTAGCCCGGCATGCGGACATGTCCGTGCACGTAGTCCGTCCTGACCGTGACCTTGTCGCCGACCTTCAGCGTCTCGCGCGTGGCAACATTGCTGCGGCCGGAGGCGCTGGGCGAGGAAAGGGGGAAGGCGCCCTGGGCTCGGCGCTCCAGCTCCTCGTGGGTGAGGATGCCCTTCTCGACGCACAAGGTCGCCAGGCTGGTCAGCGAGCGTTCGTAGTAGCTGGCCGACAGATAGTGCCGCGGCTCCATGCGCTCGATGGCATGGCGGTACTCGTCCATGTTGAAGATGCCGAGTTTGACCGCCAGCGAGTAGAGCGCATTTACCCGCTTCTCCCACGGCTCGTGAAAGGTCTGGGCGCGGAGCGAATAGCGGATCCGGCCGAAGCCCTGCTTGCCGCCGAGATCGTGCATGCCGTCCATGACTGTCTCTCCGGTCCTAGAGGCGCGAGACGCCGATCATGGCGTCCTTGGTGACCAGCCCGGCGAGCTTCTCCTCGGACCAGCCCTCGGTGCCCTCCGGGCGAACCGGCAGCACCATGTAACGCGTGTCGGCCGTGGTATCCCAGACGCGGATCTCCATGTCGGCCGGCAGGTCGAGGCCCATCTCCTTCAGCACGGTGCGCGACTGGCGCACGATGCGGGCGCGGTATTCCAGGTCCTTGTACCAGTCCGGCGGCAGGCCGATGATCGAGAAGGCAGTGCATGAACAAAGTGTGCAGCAGATCACGTTGTGGACGTTCGGCGTGTTCTCGAGCACGACAAGATGCCGGTGATGCGGCGGCATCGACAGGCCGAGTTCCGCCACGGCGTCCCGGCCGTTGGCGAACAGGCGCTCGCGGAACGCGGGATCGGTCCAGGCCCTGGCGACCACCCGCGCACCGTTCTGCGGCACCCATTCCTCCTCGGCGAGATGCTCGAACTCGCGGATGAAGTTGGCGGGCTCCATGCCGCGCTCCTGGAACGCGGCCTCGATGGCGTCGGTCCGGGCTTCGACGGACGCGGTGGCCTGATGGTGGTGGGGCTGGTCGGGCATGGCTTTCTCCCAGGCGGCGGCGATTTTCGCCCGGGAGTATAGGAACCGCGCGCCATCGCGTCACTTGCTCCCCGCCGCCCACGCGGGCTAGACAGGCCGCGCCCAACAGGAGTTTTTCTCATGAGCGCCATCGCCGAAGTCCGCGGCCGCGAAATCCTCGACAGCCGCGGCAATCCGACCGTCGAAGTGGAAGTCGAACTCGACAGCGGCGCGATTGGCCGCGCGGCTGTTCCCTCCGGCGCCTCGACGGGCGCGCACGAGGCGGTCGAGCTGCGCGACGGCGACAAGAAGCGCTACGGCGGCAAGGGAGTGCTCAAGGCCGTCGCCGCCGTCAACGGCGAGATCATGGACCTGCTGTCAGGCCTCGACGCGTTGGAGCAGATCAAGATCGACCGCGCCCTGATCGAACTCGATGGCACACCGAACAAGGGCCGCCTCGGCGCCAACGCGATCCTGGGTGCCTCGCTCGCCGTCGCCAAGGCCGCGGCGATGGACAGCGGCCTGCCACTCTACCGTTATGTCGGCGGCAGCCAGGCCTCGGTGCTGCCGGTGCCGCTGATGAACATCATCAACGGCGGCGCCCATGCCGACAATCCGATCGACATCCAGGAATTCATGATCATGCCGGTGAAGGCCGATCGCTTTGCCGATGCGCTGCGCATGGGCGCGGAAGTCTTCCACGCGCTGCGCGGCCAGCTGCATGATGCTGGCCACAACACCAACGTTGGCGACGAGGGCGGCTTCGCGCCGAACCTCGCCACCGCCGACGAAGCCCTGTCCTTCGTCATGAAGGCGATCGAGAAGGCCGGCTACAAGCCCGGCGAGGACGTGATGCTGGCGCTCGACCCGGCCTCGACCGAGTTCTTCAAGAAGGGCAAGTACGAGATGGAGGGCGAGGGCAAGTCGTTCGATGCCGCCGGCATGGTCGACTACTACGCCGATCTCGTGAAGCGCTACCCGATCGTGTCGATCGAGGACGGCATGGCCGAGGACGACATGAAAGGCTGGAAGGCCATCACCGACAAGCTCGGCAAGAAGATCCAGCTGGTCGGCGACGACCTGTTCGTCACCAACCCGAAGCGGCTGGAGCAGGGCATCAAGGATGGCCTCGCCAACGCGATCCTGGTCAAGGTCAACCAGATCGGCACGCTGACCGAGACGATGGAAGCCGTCTCCATGGCGCGCAATGCGAGCTACGGTGCCGTCATGTCCCACCGCTCGGGCGAGACCGAGGACGCGACCATCGCCGACCTCGCCGTCGCCACCAACTGCGGCCAGATCAAGACCGGCTCGCTGTCGCGCTCGGACCGCCTGGCCAAGTACAATCAGCTTCTGCGCATCGAGGAGCAGCTCGGCACCCAGGCGCGCTACGCCGGGACGTCGATCCTGCGCGGCTGAGCCGGGACCAATCGAGACGATCAAGGGTCGCTGCGGCGGCCCTTTTTCATGCGTGGTCATATCTCGCCCGTCATCTCCACCGGAGCGCCGAAGGCGCGTAGCGGAGGGATCTTCGCTCTTCCAAAAGCCGGCTAATTGTCGAGAGAAGGTCGCTCCACGACGCCTGGCTGCGCGAGGCTCCGGTCGAGACGACGGATTGTATATAGTTGACGAAGTCAAATATTAGGTTGACGATGGCAACCATATCGGAGGTTGCCATGGCAGCGTCGTCGCTCGCGTCCCGCATCGAGGCAGTTCGCCGCTTCTCGCGTTTCTATACCCGCCGCATCGGCGTGCTCGAGGAAACGCTCCTGCACAGCCCCTTCACCCTGCCGGAGGGGCGGCTGGTCTATGAGATCGCCAATCGCGACCGGCCGACGGCGCAGGAGCTGTGCCGGGACCTCAGTCTCGACCCGGGCTATGTCAGCCGCCTGCTGAAGGGGCTGGAGAAGAGGGGCTGTCTTGCCCGGACACGCAGCCAGCAGGACAAGCGGCAGACGCAGCTCGCGCTCACGCCCAAAGGCCAGCAGCTCTGGGCCGCCATGAACGAGCAGTCGCGCAAGGACATCGCAAAGCTGTTGGCCGAACTGCCGGTCGAGCGGCAGGACAGGCTGGTCAAGGCGCTCGAGACGGTCGAGAGGCTGCTCGACGAACCGCCGGAGACGCGCACGCCCTTTACCCTGCGGCCGCATCAGCCGGGCGACATGGGCTGGATCATCCGCCGGCAGACCCAGCTCTATGCCGACGAACATGGTTGGGACGGCAGCTTCGAGGCGATGCTCGCGGAGATATCCGCCAAGTTCATTCGGAAGTTCGACCCGAAGTCCGACAATTGCTGGATCGCCGAGCGCAACGGCGAGATCGTGGGATCGGTCTTCCTCGTGCGCGCCAACAAGACAACGGGACAGCTCCGCATGCTCTACGTCGAGCCGACGGCGCGCGGGTTGGGGATCGGCCAGAGCCTGGTCGCGGCCTGCATCGAGGATGCGCGCGCCAAGGGCTACAGGAAGCTGATGCTGTGGACCAACGACATCCTGGTCTCGGCGCGCAAGATCTACATCGCCGCCGGCTTCCGGCTCATCAAGGAAGAGAAGCACGACAGTTTCGGCAAGAAGCTGGTCGGGCAGTTCTGGAGCCTCGACCTGTGAGCCGGCCCGGCCCGCTCTGGGCCGCGGCCGGGACTGGCATCCAGGTCGGCGCCGCCATGGTGGCGACGCGCTACGTCGTCGATGCGGCGGGGCCGGGCTCGCTCGGCTTCCTGCGCTACCTGGTAGGACTGATCTGCCTCCTGCCGGTGCTTTGGCTGCGCCCGTGGCGGCGCATCGCCACCCGCGATCTCCTGCCGATCGGCCTGCTGGGCATCGGACAGTTCGCGGCGCTGATGGTGTTGCTGAACTATTCGCTGTTGCACATCCCGGCCGCGCGGGCCTCGCTGCTGTTTTCGACCTTTCCGCTCATGACCATGATCCTGTCGGCGCTGCTCGGCCGCGAGCGGTTCACGACGGCCAGGGTCGGCGGCTCGCTGCTCACCTTTGCCGGCGTGGCGATCGCGCTGGGAGGGGCCGCGATGACGGCGCGGCCGGAACACGGGTCGGTCTGGCTGGGGAGCCTGTCGGCGCTCGGCGCGGCCCTCTGCGGCGCGACCTGCTCGATCTTCTATGCGCCCTATGTCGTGCGCTACTCCGCTCTCCATGTGACTTCGTTCGCCATGTTCGTGGCGGTCCTCGCGCTTGCCGGCATTGCTGGCGCCGAGGGTTTGTTCACGACCCGCCCCTCGTTTACGATCGGCGAAATCGCGTCTATCATGTTCATCGGCCTGTCGAGCGGGGCCGGATTTTTCCTCTGGGTCTACGCACTGGGCAACGCACCGCCCACCTTGGTCACCCTGTTCCTGGGCCTCGGCCCGGTGACCGCGGCGCTGGGCGGCACCGCGCTGCTGGGCGAACCCATTCCCGTGGCCGCTCTCGTGGGTCTCGCCTGTGTCCTGGCAGGCCTGTGGTGGGCGTTGAAGCCCGACCAGAAGCCGGCATAAGCGAAATAAACGCAACAACCGAAACAGTCGAAACGAATGTCGCACCCCCGAGCGTTCCTTGGGCCGGCGTGGCTGGATATCGCCGCGCCAACCGAAAATTCTTGACGAAATGCCACAATATGTTGCCATATCCCTGCAGGAACGCAGCATATGTTGTTGAGACCACGTCAGATTCTGGCTCCCGTCATCTTCGCCACGGTATTCGGCTACTTCGGATACCATCTGGTGAACGGTGATCGCGGCCTGTTGGCCATGGCCCATCTCCAGCGCGAAGTGCTGATCGCCGAGCAGAACCTCGCCGAAGCCGAGACCACCCGGAAGATCTGGGAGCGCCGTGTCGCGGCCCTGCGTAACCAGAGCCTCGAACCCGACATGCTCGACGAACGCGCCCGCGTGCTCCTGAACTTCGCGCGCAAGGACGACATCATCGTCTTCATGCCGACCCGCTGAGGGGGCGTCGCGAGACCTGCTGAGCGACGATGACGCCTCGTTCAGCATTCGCCCGGCGGTCATCTGAAACAAACTGTCCGGCCCGATCCACCCCAGGCAAACAATCGCTCAATTGCTGCGGCGCACTCGCGGCGAGTCTGGTTTTTCCTGCTAGATCAAATACATCGCCCTGAGCGATGCTATAAGCCGAAGTGCGTTCATGAGGGGACTGCCATGGCGAAGCCGGCCACGAAGCCGAAAGACGATCCTTCTCCCGCCAAGGCGAAGTCGCCTGCGACTCCGGGCGACAACAGCGTGAGCCCGGACGAGCTCAAGGCGCATTATCGTGACATGCTGCTGATCCGCCGCTTCGAGGAGCGGGCGGGTCAACTCTACGGCATGGGCCTGATCGGCGGCTTCTGCCATCTCTACATCGGCCAGGAAGCGGTCGTGGTCGGGATGCAGGCCAACGTCCGCGACAAGGACGCCGTGATCACCTCCTACCGCGACCATGGCCACATGCTGGCCTGCGGGATGGATCCCAAGGGCGTGATGGCCGAGCTGACGGGACGCAGCGGCGGCTATTCCAAGGGCAAGGGCGGCTCGATGCACATGTTCAGCCGCGAGAAGAGCTTCTATGGCGGCCACGGCATCGTCGGCGCCCAGGTGCCGATCGGTACCGGCCTGGCCTTCGCGCACAAGTACAACGGCCACAAGAACGTCTCGCTGACCTATTTCGGCGACGGCAGCGCCAATCAGGGCCAAGTCTACGAGGCCATGAACATGGCCGCGCTGTGGAAGCTTCCGGTGGTCTACATCATCGAGAACAACCGCTACGGCATGGGCACCTCGGTCGAGCGGGCCTCGGCCACGACCGAGCTCTACCGCCACGGCGAGGCCTTCGGCATACCGGGCGAGCGGGTCGACGGCATGGACGTGCTGGCGGTGCGGGCCGCCGGCGAGAAGGCCATCGAGCACGCGCGCAGCGGCCAGGGGCCGTATATCCTCGAGATGCAGACCTATCGCTATCGCGGTCACTCGATGAGCGATCCGGCCAAGTACCGGACCAAGGAAGAGGTCGACAAGTTCCGCAACGAGCGCGACCCGATCGAGCACATCCGCAAGCGCCTGCTCGACGCCAAGATCGTCGACGAAGCCGAGCTCAAGGCGGTCGACACGGAGATCCGCAAGATCGTGAACGACGCCGCCGAATTCTCGCAGCACAGTCCCGAGCCCGATCCGTCGGAGCTGTGGACCGACATTCTGGTCGAGGCCTGATCCCATGAGCATTCAGGTTCTGATGCCGGCCCTGTCTCCCACCATGACCGAGGGCAAGCTCGCCAAGTGGCACGTCAAGGTCGGCGACGAAGTGAAGTCCGGCCAGGTGATCTGCGAGATCGAGACCGACAAGGCCACCATGGAGGTCGAGGCGGTCGACGAAGGCACGGTCGCGAAGATCCTCGTCGAGGAAGGCACCGAGGGCGTCGCCGTGAATACGCCGATCTGCGTCCTGGCCGGTGAGGGCGAGAGCGACGCCGATGCCGAGACGCCGGCCCCGGCCGCCACGGCCGAGGCACCGAAGGAAGCTCCGAAGTCCGAAGAGAAGGCCGAGGCGGCGCCGGCAGCGCCCGCCATCGTTGCTCCCGCGCCCGAACCTGAGTGGAAGGGCGGGACGCAGCACATGACGGTGCGCGAAGCGCTGCGCGAGGCCATGGCGGCCGAGATGCGCGCCGACGAGTCGGTCTTCCTGATGGGCGAGGAAGTCGCGCAGTACCAGGGCGCCTACAAGGTGAGCCAGGGCCTGCTCGACGAGTTCGGCGCCAAGCGGGTCATCGACACGCCGATCACCGAGCACGGCTTCGCGGGTCTCGGCGTCGGCGCGGCGTTCGGCGGGCTGAAGCCGATCGTCGAGTTCATGACCTTCAACTTCGCCATGCAGGCGATCGACCAGATCATCAACTCGGCGGCCAAGACGCATTACATGTCGGGCGGCCAGATGACCTGCCCGATCGTGTTCCGCGGCCCCAACGGCGCCGCCTCGCGCGTCGCCGCCCAGCATTCGCAATGCTATGCGAGCTGGTACGCCCACGTGCCGGGCCTGCGGGTGCTCGCGCCGTGGAGCGCGGCCGACGCCAAGGGCCTGCTGCGGGCCGCAATCCGCGATCCCAATCCGGTGATCTTCCTCGAGAATGAGATCCTCTACGGCCAGTCGTTCGACGTGCCGGAGGATCCCGACTTCGTGCTGCCGATCGGCAAGGCGAAGATCGAGCGCGTCGGCAAGGACGTCACGATCGTCGCCTTCTCGATCATGGTCGGAAAGGCGCTGCAGGCGGCCGAGGAGCTGGCGTCGATCGGGATCGACGCCGAGGTGATCAACCTGCGCTCGCTGCGTCCGTTCGACACCGAGACCATCGTCCAGTCGGTGAAGAAAACCAACCGGCTCGTCTCCTGCGAGGAGGGCTGGCCGTTCGCCGGCATCGGCTCCGAACTGTCGGCGCTGATGATGGAGCACGCCTTCGACTGGCTCGACGCGCCGGTGAAGCGCGTCGCGGGTCTCGACGTGCCGCTGCCCTATGCGGCCAACCTCGAGAAGATGGCGCTGCCGCAATCCTCTCACATCGTCGAGGCCGCCCGCGCGGTCTGCAATCGCTGAGACGGGAGAGCCGGCATGTCCATCAACATCCTGATGCCCGCGCTCTCGCCCACCATGACGGAGGGCAAGCTCGCCAAGTGGCACGTCAAGGTCGGTGACACGGTCAAGTCCGGCCAGGTCGTCTGCGAGATCGAGACCGACAAGGCCACGATGGAAGTCGAGGCCGTCGACGAGGGCAAGGTCGGCCAGATCCTGGTCGAGGAAGGCACAGAAGGCGTGGCCGTCAACGCCGTCATCGCCGTGCTGCTCGAAGAGGGTGAAAAGGACGTCGCCAGATCGGCGGCACCTGCCGCCGAGAAGCCGGCTCCAAAGGCCGAGGAGAAGTCCGCCGAGAAGGCGGCGGCTCCGGCACCTGCACCGGCTGCCAAGCCGACTGCGCCGGCCGCTTCCTCCGGTGGTACTCGCGTCTTCGCCTCGCCGCTGGCCAGGCGCATCGCGGCGGAGAAGGGGATCGACCTCTCCGGTCTCAAGGGCTCGGGCCCGAACGGCCGCATCGTCAAGGCCGACGTCGAGAATGCCAAGCCCGGCGCTGCACCGGCGGCGGCCCCGGCCCCGAAGGCCGCGGCAAAGGCACCGGCGCCGCCCGCCGGCGGCCAACCGGTCTTCGTCGCGCCCGGCGACAGCCGTGTGCCGCACACCAGCATCCGCAAGGTCATCGCCCGGCGCATGCTCGAGTCCAAGCAGACCGTCCCGCACTTCTACCTGACGGTAGACTTCGAGATCGACGCGCTGCTGACCGCGCGCACCGCGATCAACGCCGTGGTCGAGAAGAAGGGCACCAAGGTCTCGGTCAACGACATGGTGATCAAGGCCTGCGCCAAGGCGCTGCGCGACCATCCGGAGTGCAACGCCTCGTGGACCGAGGAGGAGATGATCCAGTACGGCGCGGTCGACATCTCCGTCGCCGTCGCCACCGACCGGGGCCTCATAACGCCGATCGTGCGCAACGCCGACATGAAGGGCCTGGCGCAGATCTCGATCGAGATGAAGGACCTCGCCAGCCGCGCCAAGAGCGGCAAGCTGAAGCTCGAGGAATTCCAGGGCGGCGGCTTCACGATCTCGAACCTCGGCATGTTCGGCATCCGCGACTTCGGCGCCATCATCAACACGCCGCAGGCGATGATCCTGGCCGTCGGGGCGGGTGAGGAGCGGGTGGTCGTGCGCAAGGGCGAGATGGTCGTCCGCAACATCATGAGCTGCACGTTGGCCGTCGATCACCGTGTGGTGGACGGCGCCATGGGCGCGCAGTTCCTGCAGACGCTCAAGGCGTACATCGAACAACCCGCCGCGATGCTGGCCTAGGAGCACGTCATGGCCGAAACCAGTTTCGATCTCATCGTCGTGGGTGGCGGGCCGGGCGGCTATGTCGCCGCGATCCGCGCCGCGCAACTCGGGCTCAAGACCGCGGTTGTCGAGCGCGAGCATATGGGCGGCATCTGCCTCAACTGGGGCTGCATCCCGACCAAGGCGCTGCTGCGCACCTCCGAGGTCTACGGCCTCATCAAGCATGCCGAGGCCTATGGCCTGTCGGTCAAGGACGTATCGTTCGATCCGAAGAAGATCGTCGAGCGCTCGCGCAAGGTGGCGAGCCAGCTCAGCAACGGCGTCTCGATGCTGATGAAGAAGAACAAGATCACGGTGTTCGACGGCGCGGCGAAGCTCGCCGGTACCGAAGGGACGAAGCGCAAGGTCGCGGTCGTGCTGAAGGACAAGAGCAACGTCACCCTGACGGCGAAGGACGTGATTCTCGCGACCGGCGCCCGCGCTCGGCAGCTTCCCGGCCTCGAGGCTGACGGCAAGCTGGTGTGGAGCTACAAGGAAGCAATGGTGCCGCCGGAGTTCCCGAAGTCGCTGCTGGTGATCGGCTCCGGCGCGATCGGCATCGAATTCGCGAGCTTCTATCGCACCATGGGTGCGGAGGTGACGGTGGCCGAGGTCATGGACCGCGTGCTGCCGGTCGAGGACGCCGAGGTCTCCGCCTTCGCCAAGCGTGCCTTCGAGAAGCAGGGCATGAAGATCCTGACCAGCGCCACCGTGTCGAACCTGAAGAAAGGGACGAACAACGTCGCGGCCACCATCACGGTCGGCGGCAAGGCGCAGGAGATCACGGTCGACCGCGTCATCAGTGCCGTCGGCATCGTGGGCAATGTCGAGAATATCGGCCTCGAAGGCACGAAGGTGAAGGTCGAGAAGACCCATATCGTGATCGACCAGTGGGGCTTCACCGGCGAGCCCAACGTCTATGCGATCGGCGACGTCGCCGGGCCGCCCTGGCTCGCCCACAAGGCGATGCACGAGGGCGTGCTGGTGGTCGAGAGGATCGCCGGCGTGAAGGGCGTCCACCCGATGAAGACCGAGAACATCCCGGGCTGCACCTACTGCCAGCCGCAGGTCGCCAGCATCGGCCTCACCGAGGCCGCCGCCAAGGCCAAGGGGCTGGAGCTCAAGGTCGGCAAGTTCCCCTTCATCGGCAATGGCAAGGCGATTGCCCTTGGCGAGCCCGAGGGCTTCATCAAGACGATCTTCGATGCCAAGACCGGCGAGCTTCTGGGCGCTCACATGATCGGCGCCGAGGTCACCGAGCTGATCCAGGGCTACAGCATCGCCAAGACGCTGGAGACCACGGAGGCCGAGCTCATGGCCACGGTCTTCCCGCATCCCACCCTCTCCGAGATGATGCACGAGTCGGTACTGGCGGCCTACGGCCGGACGCTCCATATCTAGGCGATCATGGACGGAACCCTCGACAAGCTTTCCCTGACCCGGGCCGAGCGCCATCCGGAAAAGGCTCATCGCCCCGACAATCCCATCCAGCGCAAGCCGGAATGGATCAGGGTGCGTGCGCCCAACTCCCCGGAGTATGCAGAGACCAAGCGGCTGATGCGCGAGCTCAAGCTCACGACGGTGTGCGAGGAAGCGGCCTGCCCGAACATCGGCGAGTGCTGGAAGCAGAAGCACGCAACCTTCATGATCATGGGCGAGACCTGCACCCGGGCCTGCGCTTTCTGTAACGTGGCGACCGGCAAGCCGGGGGCGCTCAATCCGCACGAGCCGGCGAATATCGCCGAAGCCGTCGGCAAGCTCGGCCTCGGCCATGTCGTGATCACGTCCGTCGACCGTGACGACCTGGACGATGGCGGGGCAGGGCACTTTGCCGAGGTGATCACGGCGCTGCACAAGTCGGCGCCCGCGACCACGATCGAGATCCTGACGCCGGACTTCATGCGCAAGCCGGGCGCCATCGAGACGGTGGTCGCGTCGCGACCCGACGTCTTCAACCACAATCTCGAGACGGTGCCGCGCCTCTATCCGACCATCCGCCCGGGTGCGCGCTACTTCACCTCCCTGCGATTGCTGTCGCGCGTAAAGGAGATCGACCCCGCGATGTTCACCAAGTCGGGCCTGATGGTCGGGCTGGGCGAGACGCGCGAGGAAATCCTCCAGGTCATGGACGACCTCCGCGCCGCGGACGTCGATTTCCTGACGATCGGCCAGTACCTGCAGCCTACGCCCAAGCATGCCGCGCTCGACCGATTCTGGACGCCGGCGGAATTCTCCGAACTGGCTCAGATGGCGCGGGCCAAGGGTTTCCTGATGGTGTCGTCCTCGCCGCTGACCCGCTCGAGCTATCACGCGGGAGACGACTTCGCGCGCCTCAGGGCCGCACGTCAGGCGCAGCTCAAAGGCTGACGGCTCCTTGGCGACCCGTCATCAGGAACGGCGTGTCGTTCCGTTCCAACCGCGCCAGCTGTTCGATCTGGTGGCCGACGTGCCGCGCTATCCCGAATTCCTGCCTTGGTGCTTCGCCGGCCGCGTCCGGCGGCGGGAAGGGCCGAACGTGGAGATCGCCGAACTGGCGATCGGGTTCGGGCCGTTCCACGAGAAGTTCGTCTCGCGCGTCGAGCTGTTTTCCGACGATCCGGACGGCATGCGAATCGTCACGACCGGGACCGAGGGTCCGTTCCGGCTGCTGAAGAGCCGCTGGCTCTTCAGGCCTCATCCCGAGGGCACGCAGATCGACTTCGAGCTAGAGTTCGATTTTCGCTCGATCCTGCTGCAGAAGACCGTGCAGCTGCTGTTCGCGGAGGCGGTACGCCGCATGGTTTCCGCTTTCGAGGCGCGGGCCGCACAGCTCTACGGGAAGCCCGTCGTCGCCTCCTCCTGAGCCTACCGCTCCGCCAGCTTGGCCAGCATCGCCAGCGCGGTGATCACCGTCAGGCGGCGGATGGCGTCGCGGTCGCCGGGTAACACGTGCCGTTCGGTCACCGGCTCGAATCCGGAGCGCGCGGCGGCGAAATGGACGAGGCCCACCGGCTTGTCGGCCGAGCCGCCGCCGGGACCGGCCACGCCGGTAACGGAGACGGAGAGTTGCGCGCCGGAGCGTTCGAGGGCGCCCGTGGCCATGGCGCGTGCCACATGCTCGCTCACCGCGCCGTGGCTGACGATCGCGTCCCACGGCACGCCCAGCATCTCGCGCTTGGCTTCGTTGGAGTAGGTGACGAAGCCGCGGTCCACGACGTCGGACGAGCCGGCAATGGCGGTGAGGGCAGCAGCGATCAGGCCGCCGGTGCAGGACTCGGCCGTAACCACCTTGAAGCCGCGCTTGCGGCAGGTGAACAGGACATGCTCCGCGGCCTCGCGCATCTCATGGTCAAACATCGCCGTTCAGCTCCCTGGCAGTTCTACGGTTGCAATGGCCTGGGCGGCGATGCCTTCGCGGCGGCCGGTGAACCCCAATCCCTCGGTAGTCGTGGCCTTGACGCTGACCCGCCCGGTGGCAATGCCGGCGATGGCCGCGATGCTGTTCACCATGGCGTCTCGGTGCGGTCCGACCTTGGGGGCTTCGCAGACGATCGTGACATCGAGGTGAACGATTCGGCCGCCGCGCGCCGTCACGAGACCGACGGCGTAACGCAGGAAACGGTCGGAGGAGGCGCCGCGCCATTGCGGATCGGAAGGCGGGAAGTGCTTGCCGATGTCGCCGGCGCCGATCGTGCCCAGCACGGCATCAGTCAGCGCATGAAGCGCCACATCGGCGTCGGAGTGGCCCGCAAGCGCATGTGTGTGTGCAATGGCGATGCCTCCCAACATGACGGCATTGCCCGGCGCAAAGCCGTGCACGTCGAAGCCGAGGGCGGTGCGGGTTTCCATGTGAGGCAAGGAGAGGTCGGCGGTGGTGGTGATCTTGCGGTTATCTTCGCTGCCCGGGACCATGACAAGGTTCAGCCCCGCCCGTTCGGCGACGGCAGCGTCGTCCGTCAGCGCGGTCGCTTCGTCGCTGGCGAGCGATGCTGCTGCCCGGTGCGCCGCCAGCAGGGCCGCGAAGCGGAAGACCTGCGGTGTCTGCGCGCGCCACAGGCCGCTTCGCGGCACGGTTTCGGTGATCGTCTGCCCCTCACCGACGCGCTTCAGCGTATCGGCAAGGGGAATGCCGAGAACGGCGCCGTGGATTCCGTCGGCCGAGGCGGCGGAGAGGCACGCCTCGATGTCGGCCGGCCGCACGAAAGGGCGGGCCGCGTCGTGAATTGCGACGAAATCAGGCGCCTCCTCGACCAGCGCTTCGAGGCCGTGCAGCACGGACTGCTGCCGGCTGGAGCCACCCGGTACCGGCGCGGGAAGGCCGAGCCCGCGTGTCGCCGCCTCGTAACGGGCGTCATCTTCCGAACCGATCACCACGAGGATTCGGTCGACGGCGGGCGTGCCTTGAAAGGCGGCGACGGTGCGGCGCAGGACGGGCTCGCCATCGAGAAGCGCATATTGCTTGGGCAGTGGGCCTCCGAAGCGGCTGCCGCGGCCGGC
The DNA here is from genome assembly GCA_009772935.1 of Rhodospirillaceae bacterium. GTDB lineage: Bacteria > Pseudomonadota > Alphaproteobacteria > Reyranellales > Reyranellaceae > Reyranella. The sequence continues at coordinate 121,584 of WOUR01000004.1, read as the reverse complement.
CGCGACGATGAGGGCAGTAACTGTGGGCATTATGCTCAATCTAGCAGGGTTTGAGCTGCATGGTCTTCCGGCCCTTGCGCCGGTCGACGGGACCCGCTATTGCTCGCTCAATTATTGTGCACTGCACAAGATGCCTAATAACTGAACAAAGAATGCAAAACGCACACCGCCTCAAACCCGTCGATATCGGCCCCGTCCGCATCGAGGACCCCGTCATCCTGGCACCGCTATCGGGTGTCAGCGACATGCCCTTCCGCCAGATGGTGAAGCGCCGCGGGGCAGGACTCGTGGTTTCCGAGATGATCGCCTCCGCCGCGATGGTCCGTGAAAACCGCAAGACGCTGCTCATGGCCAGGACCACGCCCGAAGAGTTCCCGATGTCGGTCCAACTCGCGGGCTGCGAGCCTGAGGTCATGGCCGAGGCCGCCAAGCTCAACGAGGATCGCGGCGCGGCGATCATCGACATCAATTTCGGCTGCCCGGTGAAGAAGGTCGTGAACGGGCATGCCGGTTCCTCGCTGATGCGCGACGAGGCCCATGCCGCGAAAATCCTCGAAGCGACCGTCAAGGCCGTGAAGCTGCCGGTCACGCTCAAGATGAGGACTGGCTGGGATTCTACCAACCGCAATGCCCCGAACGTCGCGCGCATTGCCGAGGCCTGTGGCATCAGGATGTTGACGGTGCATGGCCGCACCCGCTGCGACTTCTACGACGGTCACGCCGACTGGGCCTTCGTTCGCAACGTCAAGGCGGTCACAAAGCTGCCGGTGATCGTCAACGGCGACATCAACACCCTCGACGACGTCGACCAGGCGCTGGAGCAGTCCGGCGCCGACGGCATTATGATCGGCCGCGGCGCCTATGGTCGCCCGTGGTTCCTCGCCCAGGCGATCCACTATCTTCGGACCGGCGAGCGCCTGCGCGATCCCACGATCGCCGAGCAGTATGCGACGGTGCGCACGCATTTCGAGGCGATGCTCGAACACTACGGGCTGGAGACGGGGGTGCGCATGGCCCGCAAGCATCTCGGCTGGTACTCCAAAGGGCTTCCGGCCTCGGCCGATTTTCGGGCGGCGCTCAATCGCGAAACCGACGCCGGCAAGGTGCGGAGCATGCTGGCCTCGTTCTTCCTGCCGGCCGCGGAGCGACAGGCAGCCTGATGTCCCTGCGCCCTCTCAAACGGAACGGCATGAGCGATCAGTTTCCGACGGCTCTCCTCGATTCGCTCTCGGAAGCGATCATCGTCGTCGATGCAAACGGCCTGATGCACTATGCCAACCTCTCGGCCGAGCAATTCTTCGGCGTCGGCCGGGCGCGCCTGGTCGGTCATCCGCTGAGTGAGTTCGTTCCCGAAGACACGCCGCTGTTCTCCCTGCTGGAGCAGGTCCTGGCGACCGGCGGCGCGGTCGCCGAGAACGGGGTGACGCTCGCGTCGCCGCGCATCGGCACGCGCTTCTGCGCGCTTCGCCTCTCGCCGATTGTCGACAGCGAAGGTCTGGTCGCGGTTTCTCTGGTCGAGCAGACGATCGCCCGCAGTATCGACCGGCAGCTCTCGCACCGCAGCGCCGCCCGCTCGGTGAGCGCGCTCGCCGCAATGTTGGCGCACGAGGTCAAGAACCCGCTGTCCGGTATCCGCGGCGCCGCGCAGCTCCTCGAACAGTCGGTGCCGGATTCCGAGCGGGAGCTCACAGAACTGATCTGCGAGGAGACCGACCGAATCGTGGCGCTGGTCGACCGCATGGAGGCCTTCGCCGATGGCCGCCCGATCGAACGCGGGCCGATCAACATCCATCAGGTCCTGAACCACGTCCGCCGCCTGTCCCAGAACGGCTTCGGCAAGGGCGTGCGTTTCATCGAAACCTACGATCCGTCGCTGCCGGACGTGCATGGCGACCGCGACCAGCTCATCCAGGTGTTCCTGAACCTGGTGAAGAATGCCTGCGAAGTGCCGGGCGACGTCGAGCGTGAGATCGAACTCTCGACCGCCTACCGCCATGGCCTGCGCCTGGCTGTACCCGGGCAACAGACGAGGGTGAACCTCCCGCTGGTCGTTTCCGTGCGCGACAATGGCCGCGGCGTGTCGGATGAGATCCGCAGTCACCTCTTCGACGCCTTCGTGACCAACAAGCCGACCGGAACCGGCCTGGGTCTTGCTTTGGTTGCGAAGATCATCAACGACCACGGCGGCGCGATCGAATTCGATAGCGAGCCAGGTCGCACAACTTTCAGGGTCATGTTGCCGCTTCAATTTCCCCAGGCCACGCCATGAGCGAAGGTACCACCATCCTCGTCGCCGACGACGACCGCGCCATTCGCACGGTCCTGCACCAGGCGCTCGGCCGACAGGGCCATACGGTTCGCAGTACCGGCACCGCCTCCACGCTCTGGCAATGGGTCCAGGAAGGGGAGGGCCAGCTGGTCATCACCGACGTGGTGATGCCGGACGAGAACGGCCTCGACCTGGTGCCGCGCATCCGCAAGCTGCGTCCGGATCTGCGCATCATCGTCATGAGCGCGCAATCGACCCTGCTCACGGCCGTGCGCGCGACGGAGCGAGGTGCATTCGAATACCTGCCCAAGCCGTTCGACCTGAACGAGCTGATTTCGGTCGTGAACAGGGCTCTGTCGGCGCCGGCCGCTTCGCTGGCGCGGGCGCCGTCCCTGCCGGAAGAGGGCGAGCGCCTGCCGCTGATCGGCCGGTCGCCGGCGATGCAGGAAATCTACCGATCCCTTGCCCGACTTATGGCGACGGACCTCACCGTCATGGTCACGGGCGAGTCGGGGGCGGGCAAGGAGCTGGTCGCGCGTGCGTTGCACGACTACGGCAAGCGCCGGAAGGGCCCCTTCATCGCGCTTAACATGGCCGCGATTCCTCGGGAGCTGATCGAGAGCGAGCTGTTCGGCCACGAACGCGGCGCCTTCACCGGCGCCGTGCAGCGGTCGGCCGGCAAGTTCGAGCAGGCTTCCGGCGGCACGCTTTTCCTCGACGAGATCGGCGACATGCCGCCCGAGGCCCAGACCCGCCTGCTGCGCGTGCTGCAGGAAGGCGAATACATGACGGTCGGTGGCCGCACGCCGATCAAGGCCAATGTGCGGATCGTGGCGGCGACCCATCGCGACCTGCGCCGCCTGATCCAGCAGGGCCTGTTCCGTGAGGACCTGTTCTACCGCCTCAACGTCGTGCCGATCCGCCTGCCGCCGCTGCGTGAGCGGCTCGACGACATTCCCGAACTGGCCAACCACTATCTGCAGATGGCCACCGCCGACGGATTGCCGACCAAGGTCCTGTCGCCGGAGGCGATGGCGCGGCTGAAGCAGCATCGCTGGCCGGGCAACGTGCGCGAACTCGTCAACCTGGTTCGTCGCCTGTCCGCGCTCTATTCCGAAGAAATCATCGGCGTCGAGACGATCGAGAGCGAACTCGCAGATGCCGTGTCGGCGATCGATCACGGACCGTCCTCGTCCGAGTCGAGCGAGGACATCTCGCTGGCCGACGCCGTCGACCGCCATCTGCAGTCGCTCTTCGCGGCACACGGCGACCGGCTGCCGCCGGATGGCATGTACGATCGTGTCATTTCGGAGGTTGAGCGGCCGTTGCTCGCCCTGGCGTTGGGGGCTACACGCGGGAATCAGTTGCGCGCGGCCCGCCTCCTGGGGCTCAATCGCAACACGTTGCGCAAGAAGATAAAGGACCTCGACGTCCCCGTGGTTCGAACGCCGCAGGTTCGCCGAGGCGGGTGATTTCGTGACAGCTGCGCTGGGCGTTTCACGCTTGGGCGACAAGATGAGCGTGGTGCTGCGCAGCCTCAGCGGCCGCATCGCTGCCGTCTCGTTGGCCGTTCTCGCCATGGCCGCCGGCGGCGCGACCTATGCGTGGCTCGCCGGCTTCGTGCCGGAGTCATTCGGTACGCGAGGGTGGATGACGGGCCTGCTGGTGGCCGATCTCGTCATCGCGATCGCGCTCGTATCCGTGGTCGCCGTCCGGCTGACCCAGCTCTGGCTCGACAGGCGGCGAGGGGCGGCGGGTTCACGCCTGCACATGCGGCTGGTGCTGGTCTGCAGCGTCTTCACGATCACGCCGACGGTCATCGTCACCATCATCCTGTCGCTGCTGGTGATCAGCCTAACCGACTTCGTCGTGAAGCCCTCACAGGCCTCCTACGAGGCGGCGCGGGCCATCGGCGAGCCGGTGCGGCGCGCCCGCGAGCAGGAAATCCTGAACGACATCGAGGCGATCTCCGCGCCACTGCAGGCCGAAGGCGTCGACGCGGTGCGCGACCCGGCGGCGACGAAGGCGATGCTGGAGCGCCTGATCGAGGGACGACCGATCATCGAAGCGACCGTGCTCGATGCGGACAAGGGCATCATCGCCCAGGCCGAGGCGCCCGATGCGACAGGAATGGCCAATCCCGTCCCGCCGGCCCAGTTCCTCTGGCAGGCAGTGAACCAGGCTCGGCCCGTCCAGATCGAATCGCCGACCGGCGCCTACTTCGTGATGCAGCTTTTCGTCGGCGAGCCGCTGTTCCTCGCGACCGGCCACGCCGTCGACCTCCGGGTGGTCGACTACATAAAGAGCATCGAGTTCGCGGGCTCCTTCTATTCGCAGATCGAATCGGCGCTGCGGCGCAGCCAGCTCATCATCTTCGTGGTCTGCGGTGCCATCGCCTTCCTGATGCTGCTGGCCGCGGTCTGGCTCGCCATCCTGTTCGCCACGCGCCTCACCGAGCCGATCGGCGGATTGATGATGGCGGCCGAGCGGGTGCGCGGCGGCGATCTCAGTGCCCGCGTCGAGGAGGGGCCGCCGAATGACGAGCTGGGTCAGCTCGCGCGCTCCTTCAACCGCATGGCCAGCCAGATCGAACAGCAGCGCGGCGAACTGGTGCATGCCAATACCGAGCTCGACACCCGGCGGCGGTTGACCGACGCGGTCCTCGCGGGCGTCTCCGCCGGCGTGCTGAGCGTCGATGGCGAAGGCGTCGTGATGCGCTCCAACCGCTCGGCGCTGGACCTACTGGCCCTGCCCGAGGACGGTGTGCTGGGTCGGCCGCTGATCGCGGTGATGCCGGAACTCGGACCGCTGGTCGCGCAGGCAGCGGAGCGGCCCGACCGCATGACCCAGGGACAGGTCGAGATCCTGCAGCGCGGGGCGCGGCAGATCCTGCTGGTCCGCATCAGCGCCGCCACGGGCGCCGGCTTCGTCGTCACCTTCGATGACGTCACCGACCTGATGTCGGCGCAACGCATGGCGGCGTGGGGCGACGTGGCCCGCCGCATTGCACACGAGATCAAGAACCCGCTGACGCCGATCCAGCTCTCGGCCGAGCGGCTGAAACGCCGCTACCTGAAGCAGATCAAGGAGGATCCCGAGACCTTCTCGATGTGCACCGACACGATCATCCGGCAGGTCGGCGACATCGGGCGCATGGTCGACGAGTTCTCCTCTTTCGCCCGCATGCCACGGCCGACGGTCAAGGAGGAGGATGCGAAGGAGATGTGCCAGCAGGCCCTGTTCCTGCAACGCAACGGCAATCCGGGCATTCGCTACACGGCGAACCTGCCCGCCCATCCGGTGCCGCTGAACTGTGACCGCCGCCAGGTCGCGCAGGTGCTGACCAACATCCTGAAGAACTCGGCCGAGGCGATCGAGGGCAGGGACGACAAGCCGGACTCGCCCTTGCCACAGGGAGAGATCAGCCTGTCCCTGATCGAGGACGAGGCCGGCCTGCGGATTGTCGTCGAGGACAATGGCCGGGGTCTGCCCAAGGAAGGACGCGAGCGTCTGACCGAGCCGTATATGACGACCCGCAGCAAGGGAACCGGACTTGGTCTCGCGATCGTGAAGAAGATCATGGAGGATCATGGCGGGTTCCTGTCGCTGCAGGATCGCGAGGGTGGCGGCGCGCGCATCAGTCTGGTATTCCGACGAGACGCGAAGGAAATCGCGTCGGCTCGACCACAGGCGACAGCCGCACAATGACCCGCCGTTCCATGCGGGCTGCTTGAAGTGACATGGCCCACGATATTCTGATCGTCGATGACGAACGCGATATCTGCACGCTGATCGCCGGCATCCTCGAGGACGAGGGTCACACCGCGCGCCGTGCCCACAACAGCACCGAAGCGATCGAGGCCGTGCGGCAGCGCCGCCCGGCGCTGGTCATTCTCGACGTCTGGCTGCAGGGCAGCGAACTCGACGGGTTGCAGATACTGGAAGTCATCCGCCGCGAGGATCCGCCGATCCCCGTCGTGATGATCAGCGGTCACGGCACGATCGACACCGCGGTGTCGGCGATCAAGAGCGGCGCCTACGATTTCGTCGAAAAGCCGTTCAAGGCCGATCGACTGCTCCTTGTCGTCGACCGCGCCATCGAGGCCGACAAGCTGAAGCGCGAGAACGTGGCGTTGCGCCGGCGTGCCGGCGGCGAGGTGACATTCGTCGGTTCCTCCAGCGACGCCGGCAACGTGCGGGCGCAGATCGAGAAGGTAGCGCCAACAGGCAGCCGCGTCCTCATCACCGGCGCCTCCGGCTCTGGCAAGGAGACGGTGGCGCGGCTGATCCACCAGGGGTCGAAGCGCGCCGACGGGCCGTTCGTCGTCGTCAATTGCTCGACCATGCCGGCCGAGCGGCTGGAGATCGAACTTTTCGGCACCGACGGCGACACCGAGGCCGAGGCGCTGCGCGTGTCCGGGGCCTTCGAGATGGCCCATGGCGGCACGTTGGTGCTCAAGGAAGTGGCCGACCTGCCGCTGGCGCTGCAGGGACGGCTGGCGCGCGTGCTGCACGAACAGTCCTATGCGCGCGACGGCGGCAAGACCAAGGTCGAGATCGACGTGCGCGTCCTCGCGACGACGGCGCGGGACCTGCAGGAGGAGATCGCTGCCGGCCGCTTCCGCGAGGATCTGTTTCACCGCCTGAACGTCGTGGGGCTGCGGGTCCCCCCGCTCAGCGAACGCCGCGAGGACATTCCCGAGCTGGCGCTCGACCTGCTGAAGCGCGTCGCCGACGCCACCGGCCTGCCGGCACGCTCGATCGGGGAGGACACGCAGGCAGCGCTCCAAGGCCACGACTGGCCGGGTAACGTGCGCCAGCTGCGGAACGTCATCGAGCGGCTGCTGATCCTGGCGCCGCCGGGCGGCGCGCCGATTCGCGCCGACGTCCTGCCCAACGACGTCAGCGAAGACGCGCCGTCGGTGCTGCGCTGGGAGAAGGGCGGGGAGATCATGCAGCTGCCGCTGCGCGACGCGCGCGAGGTCTTCGAGCGCGAATACCTGCTCGCCCAGGTGACGCGTTTCGGCGGCAACATTTCACGGACGGCGACCTTCGTCGGCATGGAGCGCTCGGCCTTGCACCGCAAGCTGAAGTCGCTCGGCCTGCACGGCGGTTCGCTGGAAGGCAGCGGTGCCGAGCCGTCGGTCTGAGAAGGAGAGGGCGTCATGGCGCGTTATGCCTATGTCAACGGTCGGTACGTCGACCATCGGGAAGCGAGCGTCCATATCGAGGACCGCGGCTACCAGCTGGCCGACGGAGTCTATGAGGTGGTGGGTGTACGCGACGGCAAGCTGATCGACGAGAAGCCGCATATCGACCGGCTCGACCGCTCGCTCAAGGAACTCAGGATCGACTGGCCGGTATCGCGCAACACGATGGGCTTCATCCTGCGCGAGCTGATGCGCAAGAACCGGCTGCGCGACGGCCTGGTCTACATGCAGGTGACGCGCGGCGTCGCCCGTCGCGACCACGGCTTTCCGACCACGCCGGTGAAGCCCGCCCTGGTGATGACGACCAAGGCCACCAAGCATATCGAGGCCGATGCCGGTCCCGGCGTTGCCGTGAAGAGCATGCCCGACATCCGCTGGGAGCGTTGCGACATCAAGACGGTCGCGCTGCTGGCGAACGTTCTGGCCAAGCAAGCCGCTCGCGAAGCCGGCGCCTACGAGGCCTGGCTGGTCGACGACAAGGGCTGCGTTACGGAAGGCGCATCGACCAATGCCTGGATCGTCACCCAGGACGGCGAACTGGTCACGCGCCAGACCGACAACGGCATCCTGTCCGGCATCACCCGCCAGACGCTCAAGTCGATCTGCAATTCGCTGCAGCTCAAATTCGTCGAGCGGCCGTTCACGGTAGAAGAGGCGAAGAAGGCGAAGGAAGCCTTCATCACCAGCGCCACGTCCTTCGTTACGCCGGTCGTCAAGATCGACGGTGACAAGGTGGGCGACGGCAAGGTCGGCGCCACGGCGAGGCGCCTGCGCGAGGAATATGTGCGCTTCTCGGAGGCGGGCGAGGCCGTCACGTGAGCCTGCCGGAGGACCTGAAGCCACCGCGCGCCGTCCTGTTCGACTGGGATAACACGCTGGTCAACACCTGGCCGACCATCGTCGAATGCTACCGGGACACCTTCACGGCGCTGGGCCTGGTGCCGTGGACGGCTGCGGAGGTCCAGGACCGCGCCCATGGCTCCCTGCGCGAAGTCTTCCCGACCCTGTTCGGTGACCGGGCGGGGGAGGCGGAGCGGGTTTTCTACGAGACCTTCTTTCGCATCCACCTCGAACGGCTGGAGCCGCTGGCGGGGGCCGACACGCTGCTGGCGCATTGCCATGCCAAGGGCCTCTACGTGGCGATCGTCAGCAACAAGGTCGGCGACAATCTGCGGGCCGAGGTCGCCCATCTCGGCTGGGACAAATGGATCGCCCGTTCGGTCGGAGCGCGGGACGCCGCCCGCGACAAACCCGCACCGGACCCCATCTATCTGGCGCTCGACGGCACGGGAATTGCCCCGGACGACAGCGTGTGGATGGTCGGCGACACGCTCGCCGACCTCAAGAGTGCACACGCGGCGGGATGTTTGCCCGTTCTCGTGGGGGGCGCGGACGAGTTGTCCGGCTCGCTGCTGGAACATCCGCCGAGACTGCGAGCGCGTAATTGTCATCAGTTGGTGGCATTGCTTTGAGACCAACCTCCCCTATATACGAGGCGACTCGGTAGCGGGGAGAGACCCCGTACCCCCAAACCGGCGACCTTCGGGGAGCCGGCCGCCCACCAAGAGGCCAAGAACATGAGCGAAAAGGCACAAAACGTTCAGGACGTCTTCCTGAACCACCTTCGGAAGAACAAGACTCCGGTCACGATCTTCCTCGTAAACGGCGTGAAGCTGCAGGGCATCGTCACGTGGTTCGACAACTTCTCGGTGCTGCTGCGCCGCGATGGGCATTCGCAGCTCGTCTATAAGCATGCGATTTCGACCATCATGCCGGTTACGCCGGTGCAGCTGTTCGACGGGGACAAGGCCGACGCGGGCTGATTTGATCGACGAATTCGAGCAGGGCCCACAGGAAAAGCGTGCACGACAGCCGTTAGACACCGCGCGTCCCGCGACAGTCGCCGCGGTCGTGTGCCCCTATATGGCGGGCCCGCGGGGTCGTGGCAGTGAACGCGACAGCGAAGCCAAGCTCGAGGAGGCCGTAGGCCTTGCCCGGGCGATCGATCTCGACGTCCGGATCCAACAGGTCGCACCGCTCAGGCAGCTCACCCCGGCGACCCTGCTCGGCAAGGGCGTCGTCACCCGGATCGCCGCCGCGATCGAGGAGTTGGGCATCGGCCTGGTCGTCGTTGACGACAAGCTCACGCCCGTACAGCAGCGCAACCTGGAGAAGGCGTGGCAGGCCAAGGTCATCGACCGCACCGGCCTGATCCTCGAAATCTTCGGTGCCCGCGCCCGCACCCATGAGGGCCGCCTCCAGGTCGAACTTGCCGCGCTCGACTACCAGCGTGGCCGTCTGGTGCGGTCGTGGACCCATCTCGAGCGGCAGCGCGGCGGCTTCGGCTTCCTGGGCGGCCCCGGCGAGTCGCAGATCGAGATCGACCGCCGCCTGATCGGCGAGCGCATCGTGCGGATCAAGCGCGACCTCGAAAGCGTGCGCAAGACACGCGCCGTCAACCGCGCCGGCCGCAAGAAGGCGCGCCTGCCGACCGTGGCGCTGGTCGGCTACACCAATGCCGGCAAGTCGACGCTGTTCAACCGCATGTCGGGCGCCGAGGTCATGGCCAAGGATCTGCTGTTCGCCACGCTCGATCCGACGATGCGGTCGATCAAGCTGCCTAACGGCAAGTCCTGCGTCCTCTCCGACACGGTGGGCTTCGTCTCCGATCTGCCGACCCACCTGGTCGCGGCCTTTCGCGCGACGTTGGAGGAAGTGATCGAGGCCGACCTGATCGTGCATGTGCGCGACGTTTCCCATCCCGATACCGAGCAGCAGCGCCTCGACGTGGAAGAGGTGCTGCGTGAACTCGGTGCGCTGGACGAGGCGGGGGGCCGTCCGTTCATCGAGGCGCTGAACAAGGTGGACGCGCTGCCTGAGGAGGTGCGCGCGACCCTCGAGACCCGCACCGCCACAGGCGCCGAGCGCGCCCGGCAATACCCGGTGTCGGCGCTGACCGGCGAGGGGGTCGACCGGCTCCTGAATGCGATCGCCGACCTGCTGGGCGCAGCCGGCGAGGCGCGGGAGGTCTCCGTACCGCTGGCCGATGGGGCGACAATCGCCTGGCTCTACCGGCACGGCGAGGTTCGCAGCCGCCGCGACGAGGGAGATACCGCCTGGCTCACGGTGGCGCTCGATTCCGCTGCAGCCGCCCAGTTCGAACGGCGCCAACTGGCGCGCTGATAGCTCTGCGTTGACACTCCGAGGGCGCCCTTTCTATAAGCGCCCAACATTCTCAGGACGAGGGAAACACCATGGCTTTCAAGCCTTTGCACGATCGAATTCTGCTGAAGCCGGTGGCTGCCGAGACCCGCACCAAGGGCGGCCTGATCATTCCCGACACGGCCCAGGAAAAGCCCATGCAGGGCAAGGTCGTCGCGGTCGGCAAAGGCCGCCGCCTCGAGGATGGGCGGCTGCAGGAGCTCGGGGTCAAGGTTGGCGACACGGTTCTTTACGGCAAGTGGTCCGGCACCGAGGTCAAGCTCGGCGGCGAGGATCACGTGATCCTTAAGGAAGAGGACCTCTTCGGCGTCGTCGGCTGAGGCCCATGCTCGACTCCGGCGGCTCCGAACGGGTCGCCGATCTCATGCGCGAGACGGCGGCAGCCGAGCTCCTGCCGCGTTTCCGCAATCTCTCCAAGGACGAGGTCCGCCAGAAGCGGCCGGGCGACATCGTCACGGTGGCTGACGTCGCTGCCGAGCAGCGGCTGGCGGCAGGCCTCGCGAAAATCCTGCCGGGCGTGCCTGTGGTGGGGGAGGAGGCCGTCGAGAAGGATGTCGGCCTTCTCGACCTGATCGGCCGTCCCGGCGAGGCCTGCTGGATCGTCGATCCGCTCGACGGCACGGCGAACTTCGCCGCGGGCCGCGACCGCTTCGCCATGATCATTTGCCTGGTGCGGGATGCCACCGCGGTCGCCGGCTGGATCCTCGACGTGCCGAACGACCGGCTGGCCGCGACCGAGCGCGGGGCCGGGGTGCATTTCGACGGCAGTCTGATCCAGGGCAGGCCGTCGCCGTCGCCGGCACCGCTCAACGGCTTCGTGGGCTACAAGATCGCCAAGGCCTTCGACGAGCAGCTGCGCCCCGAGCAGCGCACCCGCCTCGGAACCATCACCACCCTGCGCTGCGCCGGAGCCGAGTATCTGGAGATCCTCGCGGGCCGCGCGAGTTTCAGCCTCTACCGCACGACCAAGCCCTGGGATCATGCCGCCGGGACGCTGATGATGCGGGAAGCGGGTGGCGGCGCCGTGCAGTTCGGCGCAGCGCCCTACATGCCGGCCCAACCTCTCAATGCCGGTTTGATCACTGCCTCGACTGAAGAGGCGCTGACCGAGGCGAGGGTGCTCTTCGAAGCCTCCCGCATGCCGCTGCTGACGCCGAGGCCGTAGCCCTCAGCCCTGTCCCTTGGCTTCCTGCCAGAGGCTTTCCATTTCCTCGAGGCTGGCGTCGGATGGCTTGCGCCCGCTCTGGGCGAGGCGGCGCTCGATGTGACGGAAGCGCTTCTCGAACTTGTCGTTGGTGGCTCGCAGCGCCACCTCTGGGTCGACCTTGCAGTGGCGGGCGAGGTTGGCGACGGCGAACAGCACATCGCCTAGTTCGTCGGCGACCTTGGCTTGCTCGACCTTGCCCGCCTCCAGTTCGGCGCGCAGTTCCGTCAGTTCTTCTTCGATTTTGTCGATGACTGGACCGATCGTGGCCCAGTCGAATCCCACCCGGGCCGCCCGCTTCTGGATCTTCTCGGCGCGCATCAGGGCGGGAAGGGCGCGCGCGACCCCGTCCAGGGCGCCCGCCGCCTCCTCGCCGACGCTCTTTGCCGCCCGCTCGGCGGCCTTGCGGGCTTCCCAGGAGACGGTCTGGGCATCGGCCGTGCGGATATCCATGTCGCCGAAGACGTGCGGGTGGCGGTCGACCATCTTGTCGGCGATGGCGGCAGCCACGTCGTGGAAGGCAAACGATCCGGCTTCGCTGGCGATCTGGCTGTGATAGACGACCTGCAGCAGCAGGTCGCCAAGCTCTTCCTTGAGTGCCGGCATATCGTCGCGCGCGATCGCGTCCGCGACCTCGTAGGCTTCCTCAATCGTGTACGGCGCGATGGTCCGGAAGGTCTGGTCGATGTCCCAGGGGCAGCCGTGCTGGCGGTCGCGCAGCCAGGCCATGACGGCCAGCAGCCGCGGGAGCGGTTCCTTCGGCAGGGAATCCGGGGTGGGCTTGCCTGAAGTCATGACGTGGAATTCATTCCCAAATATCGTATAATATATATTATGACAAATATGGATATATATTTAATATTAATATATTACCATTTGATCTGCATGTTCTGCGTAATCAGTGCCAGCAGTTGTAGCCCGCGACTGGCCTCGCTGGCCGGCATGCCGAGCGTCATCAGGACTGCGACCTTCGGGTTCCGGGGATCCGGAATGATCAAGTCGAAGACGGTCCGTGGCCCGCTATTGTCGGACGGTCCCTTCGGCACGTTCTCGTAGACGACCACGAAGCTGCCGTCTCGAAGCTTGCGGGCCTGGGCCTGCACGCCCGGGCGGCGGGCCTTCATGGAGCCGGCCTTGGTGGCGGCATAGTGCTCGGCATCCCGGACGCCCTCGTAGGCGAAGTCGACGCGCCAGACGATCAAGCGGATACGTTTGTCGCTCGTGTAGGCGACGCCCCGCTCCCCATCCTCGCTGGCCTGCCACCCCATCGGCAGCAGCAGTTCGACCTTCACCGAATCGAAGCGCAGCCGCACCGCCTGGCTGGCCGGGTCGATGCCGAGGACGCGGGTGAATTTCTGGGTGGTCCCGCCGCCGATGCTCTGTTCGCCGCGGGTATAACTCGCGCCGTTGTCGGGAACGCCGAAGTCCCTAAACGTGAGGCCCCCGGGGTCGAGCCGATTGGGTGTCTGGGCGTGGAGTGCCGCCACAGGGGCCGTCAGAATGACCGCCGCTGCCACCGAGAGGAACATCCGGCGTCCGGACTCCTTTCGTTTACGCTGGTGCGTTAGTTCAGAATTATCGTGTATCCATTTGGAATATAGCAATTATTCACCCTAGAGGTCGATTTGCAGACCATCGTGGCAAGGCGTAACGTGAGCCGGAGTCGTCCGGTCGACTTCGGCATAGTCCATATCGACATGCAGGTTCGTCAAGAACGCGCGCCGCGGCCCGAGCCGTTCGATCCATTCCAAGGCGCGATCGAGATGGGCGTGAGTGGGATGCGGGCGGTAGCGCATGGCGTCGACGATCAGCACCTCGACGCCCTCGAGCGCCACAAGCGATTCCTCGGGCAGCATGACGACGTCGTTGGCGTAGCCGACGGCGCCGAAACGAAAGCCCAACGACGGTATCGTTCCGTGGTCCTGCAGGAAAGGAACGACTGGAAGGCCGGCAGCGTGGAAGGGACCGGAGATCACCGTGTGGCGATAGATCGGGTTGTAGAAGCCGTTCCCCTCCGCATGGAAACAGTAGCCGAAGCGCCGGCTGAGCACGCCATAGGTCCGCTCGTCCGACCACGATTCGATCTGGCCGTGGCGCAGCGCGAAGGGGCGCAGATCGTCGATCCCATGGCACTGGTCGGCATGGTCGTGGGTCCAGATCACGGCGTCGATCCGCTCGACCTCGGCGGCCAGAAGCTGACTGCGCACGTCGGGCGACGTGTCGATCAGCAGGGTCTTGCCCTGGTCCTGCACCAGGATGGAGCAGCGGGTGCGGCGGTTGCGCGGGTCGGACGGATTGGCCGCCCCCCACTCACCCTTCCCGCCCGGGCCGCCCACCCGGGGAACGCCGGCAGACGTGCCGCAGCCCAGGATCGTCACGCGCACCGGGAACGCTCCGCCTTGGTGAACAGCCGGAAGAAATTGTCGGTCGTCGCAGCCTCCAGCTCGGCCAGGCTGACGCCCTTGAGTTCCGCAACCTTGGCGGCCGTGTGGGCGACGAACGCGGGCTCGTTGGTCTTTCCGCGCTTCGGCACCGGGGCCAGGTAAGGCGCATCCGTCTCGACCAGCAGCCGGTCGAGCGGCAAATCGCGCACGATGGCGCGCAGTTCCTCGGCCGCCTTGAAGGTGACGATCCCTGAAATCGATATGTAGAGACCGAGCGCCAGCGCGCGTTCGGCCACGGCGCGGCCCGAGCTGAAGCAATGGATCAGGCCGGGGAAGGCGCCCTTACCGTGTTCCTCCTCGAGCATGTCGCCGGTCTCGGCATCGGCGTTGCGCGTATGCACGATCAGCGGCAGGCCGGTCTCCCGGGAGGCGGCGATATGGGCGCGGAAGCTCTCGGCCTGCTCGTGGCGCGGGCTGTGCTCGTAATAGAAATCCAGGCCGGTCTCACCGATGCCGACGACCTTCGGATGGCGCGTCGCTGTGATCAGCCGGTCGGGGGTGCGTTGCCCCTCCTCCTTCGCCTCGTGTGGATGAACACCGACCGAGCACCAGACATTGTCGTGGCGCTCGGCAATCGCCCGCACACGATCGAACTGGTCGAGCCGCGTGCCGATCGTCAGCATGCCGGCGACGCCTGCCGTCCGGGCACGCGTCAACACGCCCGACTCGTCGGCCGTCAGTTCCGGAAAGTCGAGATGGCAGTGGCTGTCGATCAGCATGTCAGCTGGCGACCTTCGGCTGCTTCGGGGCCTTGGGCGGCTTCGGTGGCTTGGCTGGCGCCGCGGCAGGTGCCGGTTCGATGAAGCGCGGGAACACGCCCTGCGGCGGCGGCAGCACCGTGCCAGGGACCAGCTCCTCGTCGAAGGCCGCATAGATGCGCTTCCCGGGCGGAACCGCGAGCTGGTCCAGGATCCTGGCCGTCGAGTCGGGCATGAACGGCTGCACCAGCAGGGTGACCCGCCGAATGGTCTCGGCCAGCACCCAGAGGACAGTATCGCGCCGCACCGGGTCGGTCTTGGCCAGCGCCCAGGGCGCCTGCGCATCGACATAGCGGTTGGCGTCGGCGATCACTTCCCAGATGGCGGTCAGCGCCTTGTGGAAGGCCTGCTCGTCGAGTTCCGCGCGCACGATCGCCAGCAGGCCGCGCGCGCGCTCGAGCAGCACGGTGTCGGCCTCGACCAGCTCGCCCTTCGGCGGAACTTTCTCGCCGCAGTTCTTGGTGACGATCGAGAGCACGCGCTGGCAGAGATTGCCGTAGGCGTTGGCGAGGTCGGCGTTCAAGCGGCCGATCAAAGCCCGGCGCTGGAAGTCGCCGTCGTTGCCGAACGGCACTTCACGCAGCAGGAAGTAGCGTACCTGGTCGAGCCCGAAGGATTTCACCAGCTCGACTGGGTCGATCACGTTACCTAGCGACTTCGAGATCTTTTGGCCCTCATTGGTCCACCAGCCGTGCGCGAAGACACGTTGCGGTGGCGGCAGGTTTGCAGCCATCAGGAACGCCGGCCAGAAGACGCAGTGGAAGCGAATGATGTCCTTGCCGACCATGTGGAGGTTGGCTGGCCAATACCTCCAGAGCGGATTGGACTGGTCGGGGTAGCCGCACTCGGTAATGTAGTTGGTGAGAGCGTCCAGCCACACATACATGATGTGCTTGGAATCGCCGGGAACCGGGATGCCCCAGGAGAAGCTGGTGCGTGAGACCGAAAGGTCCTGCAGGCCGCCCTTCACGAAGCTGATCACCTCGTTGCGGCGGCTGTCGGGGCCGATGAACGCGGGATTCTTCTCGTAGTATTCGAGCAGCCGGTCAGCCCAGGCCGAGAGCCTGAAGAAGTACGACGGCTCCTCGACCCACTGCACCTCGGCGCCTGTCGACGTGGCGCGGCGCTTATTGTCGGGGCCGACCTCGGTCTCGCCCTCGACGAAATAGGTTTCGTCGCGCACCGAGTACCAGCCGGCATATTTGCCTTCATAGATGTCGCCCGCTGCAACCAGCTTCTCCCACAGCGCCTGGCACGCCGCGTAGTGGCGTGGCTCTGTCGTGCGAATGAAGTTGTCAGGGCTGTAGTTCATCACCCCGATCAGGTCGCGGAACGACTGACTCACCTTGTCGGTGAAGGCCTGCGGCGGCAGGCCGGCGGCGGCGGCGGCCGTCTCGATCTTCTGTCCGTGCTCGTCGGTGCCGGTCAGGAAGTGGACGTCGCAGCCGTCGAGGCGCTTGAAGCGCGCTAGCACATCGCAGGCGAGCGTGGTGTAGGCATGCCCGATATGGGGCACGTCGTTGACGTAGTAGATCGGCGTGGTGACGTAGTAGGTGCTGTTGCCCGACATGATGACTGAACTCCGAACGGCCGCCCCTTCCGGGGCACGAGACTCAAGCGCGTTCAGCCCCGCATTCGTTCGCAGGGCAGAGAGTCTCCGATATCGGACCGGGGCAACATGGGTGGTCTTTTCTCATGGCTCCCTTTGGCGATCAAGGCACGCGCCTAACGCGTCGCGGATTGCAGCGCCAGGAAGCTGCCCATGACGGTTTGTTTGCGGTCCAGGTTGACCGCGTCGGCCCGTGAAAAGAGCATCGCGACCTGCTCCGATGCCGCCATCCAGCGATCAAGGCTCGCGGCCGCCAGCAGCCTAGCCCGCAGCCCGCTCTCCATCGGCACGACGGGTGCAGCTTCCGCAGTGAGCGCCGCCTGCCGCATCAGACCCTTCAGCCAGCCGTCGAAGAGATAGTTGAGCGCGCGCCAGTCGGCATTCGCCTCCTCTCCACGCTTGGCGAAGCGTTCGGCGAAACCATGCAGCCGGGGCATGTCGAGGTCGGGCAGGGTCGCCAGTACCTCGACCATCTCGCGATAGAGGTCGAGACTACCCGCCCCCGCCAGCTCGAGTGCGCGGCCGATGCTGCCTTCGGCGAGACGCGCGAGCGCCCTTCTTTCCTCGTCCTTCGTCTCGGGCGCATAGTCCTCGAGCAACCTGACAACGGTCTCCTCGGCGAGCGGCTGCAGCGCCAGTCGCCGGCAGCGCGAGCGGATGGTCGGCAGCAACCGGCCCGGCGCGTGCGACACGATCAGCAGCACGGCGTTCGGCGGCGGTTCCTCGAGGATCTTCAGGACCGCGTTGGCGCTGTTACGGTTCATCTCGTCGGCCGAATCGACGATGGCGACACGCCATTTTCCCATCGCTGGCGTCATGTGCATGAAATCGCCCAGCCCGCGCACGTCATCGACGGCGATCTCGGCGCGGATGCGCCCGGTATCGTGGTTGAGCACACGCCGCAGGTGGAAGAGGTCGGGATGCGAGCGCGCATCGATCAGGTGTCTGCCCGGCGCGTCGGCCGGGACGTCGAGCGACTCCGGACCGCCACCGAACAGCCCCCCCTGGTCCTCGCCCGCCAGCAGGAAGCGTGCGAAGCGCCACGCCAGGGTCGCCTTGCCGATGCCTCGCGGTCCCGTCAGCAGCCAGGCGTGATGCAACCGGCCGCTCTGCTGCGCGGCCAGCATCGTCTGCTCCGCCTTTTCATGGCCGACCAGCCGGTCGTTGCGCCACGGCGGCGGCCAGGAATACGGCCATTCGAGCCTCTCCAACTCGGCCGGGTCGGAGGGAGTCTTGCCCCGTGCCACAGCTCAGGGTTCCAGATGCTCGGTAACCGCGGCGGCGATCGCGTGGGCTATTTCGTCGATGCCGGCTGTGGCATCGATCACGACGCAGCGTCCGGGATCGGCTGCGGCGATGGCGAGGAAACCGGCTCGCACGCGCTCATGGAAATCGAGCGGAAGCGATTCGTAGCGCGTCTCCACGCCTCGCCTCGTCACCGCGCGCTTCAGGCCGGTTTCGACCGGCAGATCGAGGATGAGGGTAAGGTCGGGCCGGAAGTCGCCCACGGCGATATCGTAGAGCGTGCCGAGCATGGCGCGGTCCGCGCCGTGTCCATATCCTTGATAGGCCATCGTCGAGTCGGCGAAGCGATCCGACACGACCCAGCTGCCGCTCCGGATGGCAGGCAACACCGTGCTGCGAAGATGCTCACGACGGGCCGCGAAATGCAGCAGCGCCTCTGTTACGCCGTCCCACCGTTCGACGGGGCCCTCGACGAGCAGCTTGCGCACCATTTCGGCGCCAGGCGAGCCGCCGGGCTCGCGCGTGGCGGTGCACGTGTGGCCGCGCTTCTCTATCCATTCCTTGAGGCGGGTAACCTGTGTCGACTTACCGGCCCCTTCTCCGCCCTCCAGCGTGATGAAGCGTCCGTCTGCGCCTTGCGTCACGACAGCCAGCCGAACATGTAGTGCTGGAGCATCGTGGTGACGCGGCCGAACACGCCCATGCGCGGCACGTCGGCGCCCGCTTCGAGCGGATACTCCATCGTACGGTTGTCCGGGAGTGTCACGACGGCGGTGCCGATCTTGGTACCCTTGACGACGGGCGCAGCGATCGGCCCGTCGAAGCGCGCGACGACGCGTGGCGTCACCGTCTGGCCCGTCGGCATCGTGAGCTGAACCGTCTTCGGGATGACGAGCGGCACCTTTTCCTGTGCGCCAAGCCACACCGGCGCCTCCACGAGCATGTCGCCCGCACGGAACACCGTGATGTTTGTCGACTCCCGGAAACCCCACTCCATCAGGCGTGCGGTCTCCTGCGCGCGCTCTGCCATCGAATTGAGGCCGTTGACGACCAGTATCAGCCGGCGCCCGTCTCGCACGGCCGAGGTTGTCTGGCCGTAGCCACCCTCTTCCGTGTGCCCCGTCTTGAGACCGTCGGTGCCGGGCGTGATCTTCAGGAGGCGGTTGCGGTTTTCCTGGCGGATGTTGTTGTAGGTCCAGTTGGTCTCCGCGTAATACTTGTAGTACTTCGGGTAATCGTCGATCGTATGCCAGCCCAGCACCGCGAGATCGCGCGCCGTCGTATATTGACCCTCGGCCGGCCAGCCCGACGAATTCTTGAACACCGTCTTCGTCATGCCGATTTCCTTCGCGCGCTTGTTCATGCGCTCGGCGAAGGCCTCCTCTGTGCCCGCCAGCCCCTCGGCGATCACGACACAGGCATCGTTGCCCGACAGGATGATGATGCCCTTGATCAGATCCTCGACCGTGGGTTCGCTGCCGAGTTCCAGGAACATGCGCGAGCCGCCCATGTTGCGCGCGCGTTCGCTGACGCGAAAGCGCGTATCGAGCTTCAGGCGTCCGGCGGCGAGTTCGTCGAAGATGATGTAAATCGTCATCATCTTCGACATCGACGACGGCGGCATCGGCGTTTCGGCGTCCTTGAACAGGAGGACCGTCGAGGTCTGCGGATCGACCATGAAGGCGTGGCGTGCCAGCGTGCCGATGCCGACCTGCGAGGGCGGCAGCGATTCGACCTTGGGCCCAGCCGGCTCCTTGGGCGCGGGCTTGGCAGTGGCGGCGGCCGGCGCACGCGGCTTGGCCGGCGGCTTCTGCTGGGTCGCCGGTTTCTTCGGCGGGTCCTGCTGGGCGTAGGCGGTGATCGAAACGCTGGCCAGCCCGGCGACGGTGAGGAGCGCCATTCCGGCGCCAAAGAGCCTATTCAGAGACCACACGGGCATCCCCATAGCCTGAACGCTTGAGCCGGTCGGCGACAATGCCGGCGGCATCGGGAGTGGTATAGGGCCCCAGCCGCACGCGATAAACATCGCGTCCGCTGGCCGAGCCCTGCGAAATCTCGGGATGGCCATAGCTGCGCACCGCACTGCGCTGCTTCTCGGCATTTTCCTGCGTGGAGAACGCGCCGACCTGGACGAAGAAGCCATTGAGCTGCGACGAAGGTGTCGCCGTGGCCGTCGGCGTCGAAAGCGATGCGATGGTGGGCGGGATATCGCCCGACGCGGACCTCGGCGGCCCGAACGGCGTTCCCGAGCGCGGCGGGGGCGTATACGCAGCCTGCGCAGGGGCCGCCGGCGTGGCCGACGGCTCGTACGAGGCTTGCATGACCGGTGGTGGCGGGGCCGCCACGGGTACCGGGGCCGGTACTGGCGCGGGCGCCGGCGTTGGCGCCGCCCGACTGCCGCTCGCGAGTTGGGCGACGGCCTGCTGCTGTTCCGCGGGACCGCCGCCGCTCAGGGCGACGTCCTTGACCGCCAGGCTCTCGGCCTGGAGCTGGTCGATCCGGACGCGGGCCGTGCCCTTGCCGACCATGTCGATTTCCTCCGCCGCGGTGCGCGACAGGTCGATGACACGGCTCCGGGCGAAGGGACCACGATCGTTCACCCGGACCACGGTGCTGCGGCCGTTCTCGAGATTGGTGACGCGCACGATGGCTGGCATCTGCAGGGTGCGGTGGGCCGCCGTCCGGTCCGCCTGGTCGTAGCGCTCGCCGTTGGCCGTCGACTTGCCGTGGAAACCTGGCCCGTACCAAGAGGCCGTGCCGGTCTCGGAGAGGGTGAAGGTCTCCTTCGGCGTGTAGGTGACGCCGTCGATCTTGTAGGGCTGACCCACCTTGTAGGTGCCGCGCTGGGCCACGCTGCTGCCCGGAGTCCCCCCACCCTTGCTCGACGAGCCGCAGGCGGCCAGGCTGGCCAGCAGCGCCGCAGCCCCGCAGAGTCGAAGGGTGCCGGACAGGGGAAATCTCAATTTTACCAATGCTAGCGGCATGATGCTCACATCATACATCATCTCGGGCAGCGGGTGGAGCGGCCTGCTCGGCTGCTTCACCCGTGCCGATCAGGCCGCGATCCGATCGGACAGAAGCCCTACCGCCAGGGCAAAGAAATCCGACTGATTCCAGCGCAGGATCACCTTGAAGTTCTCGGTCGTCTGGTAGGCCGGGCCACCCGCCCCTGCCGGCCGCACGATGCGCCCGCCGCCTCCGGCCTGCGTCCCCGGGGAGACCTCGTCGCCCCAGCGCAGTCCCGGCCGCCAGCCGACCCGACGCAGGTAGTTCACGATCGAGGCGAAGACGTCGAGCTTGTTGGTCCAGATGTCCTTGCGGCCGTCGCCGTCGCCGTCCGCGGCATAGGCGAGGAAGCTGGTCGGGATGAACTGGCACTGGCCCATGGCGCCGGCCCACGAGCCCTTCATGGCATGCAGGCCGATATGGCCCTGCGACAGAATCTGGAGCGCGGCGATGAGCTGCTGGCGAAAGAACTTGGCGCGGAAATTATTGTGCACCAAGGTCGCCAGCGCCTCGACGACCTCGAAGTCGCCGAGCCGCGTGCCGTAGTTGCTCTCGATACCCCACAGAGCGACGGCGACCTGGGGCGGTAGGCCTGCGGGTCCTGCAAACCGTTCGATCGCCGCGCGGTTCTCGGCCAGTAACGCGCGCCCACGCTTGATGCGCTCTTCGGAGACGACGAGTCCCTGGTAGCGCTCCCACGTCATCTTGAATTCCGGCTGGTTGCGCGCGAGCTCCATGACCCGCGGCACCTCGCGAATATCGGCCAGAGCCGCATCGAGCGTCCCCTGATCAACGCCCGCCCGCAGCGCCTCCTGCCGGATCCCCTGCAGCCAGGCGGCGGGAAACCGTCCGTCACCCTGGGCGAGCACTTGTCCGGAGGCCGCGAGCGGCGCCAGGGCTGCGCCGGCACAGAGGAGTCTGCGTGTGATCATGAAGCGTCCGCTCGTTGTTCATTGCCCTCACGGGATGCCTTACCCCTGTGCCGGCCAATCTTGCGCACACTATGGCGACCTCGCTTGCCCTGCCAGCGTCACTTGCGGCGATAGAGAACCATCCCGCCATGATGCAGCGTGTTCTCATCGACGAAGACGCCGTCGGCGGTGAAGCCAGTATCGTCCCAGTATTCGATCCGGGTCCCGCTGACTTCGTATCGCCCGCGATAGGCGCTCTCGCGCGTGCCGCGCGCTTCGTCATAGCGATTGCCGGGCAACAGGTTGTGACAGACGTATCCGTCGGCTGTAACCCACATGCCGACGTATGGATGGGCCGTCTTTTCGGCATGGACTCCGGACGCGAGGATGAAGGGTGTGTTGATGGCGAGCGCCAGGCCCAGGAGACGTATGGCCTTCATCGTGGCCTCCCTGCATCGCGCCGCTCGGCCAAGAGCTCCGAAAGCACCTGCGATGCCGCGATTGCGCGCGAGATGCCGGCCGGCACGGTGATCAGGTAGACGATCTCCTTCAGCTCCTCCTCGGAAACGCCGATGTTCAGCGCATAGCCGGCATGGACCTTCATGAACGGCAGCTGTCCGGTCGCCGCGAAGGCCGCCACGGCCGCGAGTTGGCGTGCCCGGGCGTCGAGCCCCGGTCGCGCCCAGACATCGCCTAGCGCGTAGGCCTCCGTCGCCTCGGCGAGGAAAGGAAACTCCTGGCGCATGCGCTCAAGCGCCGGTTGCGGCTGGCCGCGATTGAGATCGCGGATCATGGCGTCGCCGCGCTTGAGCCGCTCCTCGACCGTCTGCGCGACGGTAGGCACGGCCGCCGCCGCGACGAACAAGGCGGCGATCGGCCCCAGCATCGATTGCACGGCCATCAGTCATCCTCCCTTCGAGGCGGTCGGGCGGACGACGATCTCGTTCACGTCGACATCGTCAGGCTGTTCGAGGGCGAAGCGGACGGCCCTGGCAATCGCTTCGGGCTTGAGGGCGATCTTGCGGAAGGCCTTCATCGCCTCCGCGGCGACGGGATCGGTGATGGTGTCGGCGAGCTCGCTCTCGACGACGCCGGGATGGACGCAGGTGACGCGGATCCGGTCGTTTTCCATCCGCAGCCCGTCCGAGATCGCGCGCACCGCATACTTGGTCGCGCAGTAGACGCCGGCGGCCGGGAAGACCTGCAGCGATCCGATCGAGGCGATGTTGACGATATGGCCGGAGCCGCGTGCCGTCATCTCGGGTAGCACGGCGGCGATGCCGTAGAGCACGCCTTTGATGTTGACGTCGACCATGCGCTCCCATTCCGCGACCTTCATCGCGGCCATGGCCGACAGCGGCATCAGCCCGGCATTGTTGACGATGACGTCCACCCGTCCCCACGCGGTGCGCGCCACCTCTGCAAACGACTCGACGCTCTGGCGGTCGGTGACATCGAGCGGACACACACGGGCCTCGCCGCCAGCGGCGATCAGCTCGCCCGCGAGCCCTTCGAGGCGGGAGATGCGGCGTGCGCCCAGCATCACCTTTGCACCGGCTGCGGCCAGCTCGCGGGCGATGCCGGCGCCGATACCGCTGGAGGCGCCGGTGACGAGAACGACTTTATCGAGAGACATGATCGGGTCCTCTTGGTGGAGGAGTTGGCTTGCCCCGAACATGGACCTGGGTGATTGTCGCGATAAGATGACAACAGATTACCAGACTGGAAAGCAATACTAACCAATGACGCTGGATCTCAACGCGCTGTCCATCTTCGTCCTGGTGGCCGAGGAGCGCAGTTTCAGGGCCGCGGCCGACCGCCTGGGCGTCACCCGCTCGGCGGTCAGCCAGACGATCCAGCGCCTCGAGGCCAATCTCGGAATCGCGCTGGTCCAGCGCACGACGCGCAGCGTCAGCCTGACGGAGGCCGGCGAGCGCCTGCATCTGGAGGTCGCGCCGGCGGTGGTCGAGATGCGGGCCGCCCTGGAGAAGACGGCCGCGTTGCAGGGTCGCGCACGCGGCCGGTTGAGGCTAGCCGTCTCCTCGATCGCCGAGCGCTTCCTTTCAGGGCCGTTTCTGGCGGGCTTCGCCGAGGCCAATCCAGAGGTCGACCTCGACGTCACCGTCACCGACGACGCGATCGATATCGTGGCCGAGGGCTACGATGCAGGCGTCCGCCTGGGCGAGGTGATCGAGCAGGACATGATCGCCGTGCCAGTGGCGGGCGACGAGCGCCAGCTGGCAGTCTGCGCACCCTCCTACCGCGAGCGCGCCGGCGTGCCGCGACATCCGGCGGAGCTTCCGTCACACACCTGCATCGGTTGGCGCCCTTCCCCCAAGGCCGCGCCCTACCGGTGGGAATTTGCCGACGGGGACAAGGAATTCAGCGTCGCCGTCGCGCCGCGATTCGCCACCAACGACATGGCGCTGATGATCAAGCTCGCGGTCGCCGGCGCCGGCATCACCTTCGGCATGGAGGAGAGCTTTCGTGCCCTGATCGCGCGGGGCGAACTCGTGCCGATCCTCGAGAAGTACTGCCCCCGCTTCGCCGGCTTCTATCTTTACTACCCGAGTCGTCGGAACATCGCGCCGAAGCTGCGAGTCCTGATCGACTACCTACAGCGCAAACGGTGAGGGCCGCGCCCCCTGACTTATTGCCGCCTGCTCCCTATATTCCCCACTCTCTGGCACGTTGCGACAGGAGCGCGAAATGCAGACCTACAAAAAAACTCCCGAAGCCCTGGCGAAACTCTCGCCCGAACAGTTCTACGTTACCCAGGAGAGCGGCACCGAACGTCCAGGCACCGGCGCCCTTCTGCACAACAAGGAGCCCGGCATCTATGTGGACATCGTGTCGGGCGAGCCTCTGTTTGCCTCGTCCGACAAGTACGAATCGGGCTGCGGCTGGCCGAGCTTCACCAAGCCGATCGAGCCGGCAAACGTCGCGGAGCTGAAGGACAACTCGCACGGGATGCTGCGCATCGAGGTCCGGTCCAAGCATGGCGACAGCCATCTCGGCCACGTCTTTCCCGATGGCCCGCGCGACCGCGGCGGGCTGCGCTACTGCATCAATTCCGCCTCGCTCCGCTTCATACATCGCAAGGATATGGAGGCGGCAGGCTATGGTGCCTATCTCGACCAGGTGGAGGACATGAAATGAGCGAAGAGCGCGCAGTACTCGCCGGTGGCTGTTTCTGGGGCATGCAGGACCTGATCCGTCGTATGCCGGGTGTTGTGTCGACGCGGGTCGGCTACACCGGCGGTCACGTGGCGAACGCCACTTACCGAAATCATGACGGGCATGCGGAGGCGATCGAGATCATCTTCGATCCATCGAAGATGAGCTACCGCCAGCTCCTGGAGTTCTTCTTCCAGATCCACGACCCCTCGACGATGAACCGCCAGGGCAACGACCGCGGCACCTCCTACCGCTCGGCGATCTTCTACACCGGCGACGAGCAGCGCCGCGTCGCCGAGGACACGATCGCCGACGTCGACGCCTCCGGCCTGTGGCCCGGCAAGGTCGTCACCGAGGTCACACCCGTCTCCGACTTCTGGGAAGCCGAGCCCGAGCACCAGGACTACCTGGAGCGCATCCCCAACGGCTATACCTGCCACTTCGTCCGGCCCGGCTGGAAGCTGCCGGTCCGCGCAAAGGCCGGTCAGGCCGCCTGAGCCCTCACCTCTCGGGCATCGTCTTGCGCTGTGGCAGCGGTGACATCGCCTCGAAGACGCCATCGCGGCGGACCAGCGCATGGAACAGAGCCGCCGCGACATGGAGCAGGATCAGCGCGAAGAAGGCAAAGGCCAGCCAGCGGTGCGCGGCCCACAGCAGCGTGTGCAGCGAGTCGGACTGCGGCAGGATCGGCGGCAGCCGGATGTCGCCGAACAGCACGACCGGATAGGCGGCCGCCGACAACATCGCCCACCCCAGCAGCGGCATGACGATCATCAACCCATAGAGCGCCCAGTGCGAGAGCACCGCGCCGAGCCGCATCACGGGCGGCAGGTCGGCCGGCAAAGGCGGTGCACCGAGAGTCACGCGCAGGGCGAGGCGCACGAGCACGAGGGCGAAGAGTGCAACGCCCAGGGTCTTGTGCGTGGCGACCAGCGGCACGTAGGACGGCGCGACGGTCGAAATCATGCCGACGCCGATGAACAGCATGGCCACGATCCCGGCCGCCATCGTCCAGTGCAGCAGGCGCTGAGCGCCGGAGAAATGAACAGGAGTCATGGTGCGACTCATGGCTTGGCACTCCCGGAGACCGGCGTGCGGGGATAGTCCTTCGCCTCGGAGGTGCGCAGGTCGTAGGACCGGGCATAGGCGGACGAGCGCGCAGCGGGGAACGGGTCGTCGGAGACGCTGATGCCACGCGGTAGGATCGTGGGGTCAAAGTTGATGTCGCGGCACGGACCGTCCGGTTCCGCGATGACCTTGTTCACCACGAGCGTGCCGACCTCGACCGTGCGCCGTCCCTGCGGCCAGGCCTTGGTGGGATCGGCGGTGTTGTCGCCAGGCTCGGCAACGGTCACCACCATGGTCCAGCGCTGCGGCGCGCCGGCGACCCGTTGTGCGATCTCCTGCTCGAGATAGTTCGGCCCCTTCCTGGCGAGTTCCTCGGGCGTGATCGGCATCTGCGTCGCTGCCGGCCGCAGCGACCAGCGGACAGCGCGCGTCGTCCCGGCTGCGTCGGTGAACAGGAAAGAGTTGAGGCTGTTGAACGGATCCTCCGCATAGCTCGAGGTCCAGGGTGCGCTCCCGGCCCAGCCGGCGAAGGCCATGAACTCCGGATGGCGGCCGATGAATGCCTTCATGGCCTCCGGCCCCTTAGGTGCCGACCCGAGCAGATCGTAGAACGCCTGCGGCGTCGATACGGCGAAAATCGGCGGGTCGATCATCGCGCTGCGCCAGACATCGCCGTCCGGTGTCGTGATCTGAAGTCCCATGCCACGGACGCGCACGGTCGCATCCGCCGCCTTGGGACTGGGCGTAGCGAGATTGAACCGGCCGAGCACCGGCCAGGCGCCGGGCGTGAAGACCTTCGCCTTCGAGAGCGCCATGCCATTGCCGTTGGACTGGAACTCGCCGGTAAAGCAGATGCCCTTGGCGTGGTTGCGCCGATGCCCAAGCGCCGGACCGCCGGGCGGCGCCAGCGCTGCCACGAGGCGGCTGGGCGTTAGTCGCTCCGGCGACAGCCACCCCGCCGTATAGGCGAACGCGGCCGCACTCCCCGCCACCACCATAGCGATGACGGCCAGCGGTACGAAAGGGCTGCGAGAGGACGATCGAGACATGGAGAACACCTTCCAGTCGTGGGAGTGGAGTATGGTCGGCGCAACGTGCGCCGCCCTCTCAAGAGCGCGTGAACCTCAGGCGCCCGCGATGCGCGCCTCGACGAGATCGACCTCGCGCACGAGTTTGCGTGCTGCCTCGTCGGACAGGTGGCCGCTGCGCGTGAGCTGCAGCAGACGCTCGCGTTCCGCCCGCATGCCGATCAGCTCCAGCTCCTGCTCGAGGGCCTCGGTGCGACGCGCAAGGTCTCCCTCGGCGCCCGACCGCGAGAGCGCGTCGAGGCGCTGGCGATAGGGCGCCATGGCCCGCGTCGCCGCTTCCGCACCCAGATCCGCATCACCGGGGCTGGTCGCCAATCGACCTTGGGCACGAGCGATGGCCGCCAGCGCCGCCTCGCCGGCAGCGACTCGAGCGGCGTCCTCCGCCGCCTCCTCGCCCGGCTCCGGCGCGAAGTCGAGATGACGCAGCAGGCCGGGCAGGATCAGTGTCGCCGCGACCAGCGAGGCGATGATCACGCCCGCCGCGAGAAACACCGCCAGGTCGCGCGCCGGGAAAGAGCTGCCGTCGGCCAGCATCAATGGCAGGGAGAGTACGCCAGCCAGGGTGACGGTGCCGCGGACGCCTGCGACCGTGAGTGCCGCGACCAGCCTCCAGCTCGCTTGCCGGCAGAATGCCACGCGGACCAGCACCCACACCCAGGCGAACCGCAATGCTGCCACACCGAAGGTAATCGCCGTGACGTAGAACAGCAGCCAGCAGACCTCGGCGTGGCCCGTCTCCCGTACGACGTCGGCGGCGCCGCTGGCGATCCGGGGGAGCTGCTCGCCGAGCAAGATGAAGATGACACCGCTCGCGCCGAACTGAATCGTCTCCCACACGGCGCTGCGGCGGACGCGGGTTTCCGCAAGCGCCCCGCCACCCTGCTCGACGTGGCTCATGGTGATGCCCGCCGCGACAGCGGCCAGGATGCCCGAGGCGCCAACCAAGTCGGCCAGAAAATAGGCCCCGAAGGGGATCAGCAGGCTGATCAGAATCTGCGCGCCAACATCCTCGCCATAGCGGTACGACACCCAGCTCTTCAGATGCGCCGCCACGGTGGTCACGGCGAAGCCGGCTGCGAGGCCGCCGGCTGCTACCCACATGAAGCTGCCGACGGCTTCGGCCAGGGAGAACGTGCCGGTCAGCGCGGCCACCACCGCAAATCGCAGGCAGACCAAGCCAGAAGCGTCGTTGAGCAACGCCTCTCCTTCAAGGAGCCGCATCAGTCGTTTCGGGACAGGCGCACGCGCGGCGATGGCCTTCACAGCGACCGGATCGGTCGGCGAGATCACCGCCGCAAGCGCAAAGGCCACGACCAGGGGCATCGCCGGAATCATCCAGTGGATCAGCAATCCGAGCCCCAGGACAGTGAAGACGACCAGACCTAGCGCGAGGGCCAGGATCATTCCCTTGTCCCGCAACAAACCGGCCTTGGGCAGTCGCCAGCCGTCGAAGAACAGTAAGGGCGGCAGGAAGAGCACGAAAAAGACCTGTGGATCGAGCCTGACGCCGAGATTTGCGACTGCGGCGACGAACACGCCGAGCGCGATCTGGACGAGCGGCACGGGCACCGGCAGCGGCAGCATACGGGCGCAGGCGCCGCTCACCACCACGGCCGACAGCAGGATCAGGACGATCTCGAGCGGTGCCATTGGCTCGCCTCCCTCAGGGGGCGCCCGCCGCGCGGACCAGCCGCACGGGGATGCCCTTATAGGAGGGCGTGAAGCTCAGCGGGTCGTGGGCATCCAGTGCCACCAGCGGATTGGTCTCCGGATAGTAGGCGGCGCAGCTCCCCTCGGGGAACGCGAAGGCCACGAGCTGGTAGCCACGCACGCGCCGCTCGATGCCGTCGCCGTTCACGGCAACGATGTCGACGCGATCGCCAGGCTCGAACCCGAGCCTTTCAATTTCGGTCGCGCCGAGGAAGACGACGTCGCGCTGGCCGTAGACGCCGCGATAGCGATCCGACATCGAATAGAGCGTCGTATTGTACTGGTCGTGGCTGCGCACACTGGTCAGCCACAGCACATCGTTGTCCTCCTGCGCCGGGTCTTCCTGGATGCCGTCGTAGATCAGGAAGTTCGCCTTGCCGGATGCGGTGTTCCAGATCCTCTCGCGGGCCGTCGACACGAGATGGAAGCCTCCGGGCACGCGGATGCGCGCGTTGTAGTCCTTGAAGATCGGGAACACGTCCTCGATCGCGTCGCGAATGAGGTCGTAGTCGCCGACCAGCTCCTCCCACGGCACGACCGTGCGGGCGCCAAGCGTCGCCCGGGCGATACCAGCCACAATGGCGGGCTCGCTCTTTAGATGGTCCGAGGCGGGCGCGTTCAGGCCGAGCGAGGCGTGCACCATCGACATCGAATCCTCGACGGTGATGGACTGCGGGCCGGTCGCCTGGACGTCGAGCTCGGTGCGTCCCAGGCACGGCAGGATCAGGGCCTCGCGGCCGCGCACCAGGTGACTTCGGTTGAGTTTGGTCGAGACATGGACGCTGAGATCGAGCCGGCGAAAGGCGTCGCGAGTCACCTGCCAGTCGGGCATTGCGGCCACGATGTTGCCGCCCAGACCAAAGAAGACCCGGACCTCGCCGCGCGCCATCGCCTGGAGCGCCGTGACGACGTTGTGACCCGGTGCCGATGGCGGCGTGAAGCCGAATCGCCTGCCCAGACGCGCGAGGAAATCGGCCGCCGGAATCTCGGTGATGCCGACCGTGCGATCCCCCTGGACGTTCGAATGACCGCGTACTGGACAAAGACCCGCCCCTTTCCGGCCCATGTTGCCCCTCAGCAGACAAAGGTTGGCGAGCTGCTGCACCGCCCGCGCGCCATGATGGTGCTGGGTGATGCCCATGCCGTAGACGACGATGGCGCGCCCGGCCTTCATGTAGGCCCGCGCGGCCTCCTCGATCTCCGAGCGGACGAGACCGGATTGACGCTCCAGCGATACCCAGTCGACCGCCTTCAGGTCGGCAATCAGGGCCTCGATACCGGTCGTGTGCTGGCGGATAAAATCCCAGTCGAGTATGGCGGCACTGCCCTCGCCGCGCGCGCACTCATCAGCCTCGACCATGACCTTCATCAGGCCCTTGATCACCGCGACGTCGCCGCCGACCCGCACCTGGTAGAGGCGGGAACTGATCGGGGTGGAGCCGAGCGTCACCATCTCGACAGGGTCCTGCGGCGCCTGGAAACGTTCGAGCGCGCGCTCGCGGAATGGGTTGAACGACATGATGGTGGCGCCGCGCCGCGAGGCGTTGCGCAGGCTGGTCATCATGCGCGGGCTGTTGGTGCCCGGATTCTGGCCGAAGATGAAGATGAACTCGGTCTTGTCGAAATCCTCCAGCAGAACCGTGCCCTTGCCGACACCGATCGACAGCGGCAGGCCGACACTGGTCGCCTCGTGGCACATGTTCGAGCAGTCGGGGAAATTGTTGGTGCCGAATTCGCGCACGAAGAGCTGGTAGAGGAAGGCTGCCTCGTTGGAGGTGCGGCCCGACGTGTAGAACTCGGCCATGTTCGGATCGGGCAGCGCCGCCAGGTGCCGGCCCACCGTCGCGAAGGCTTCGTCCCAGCTCACCGGCACATAGCGGTCGCTCGCCGCGTCGTAGGCCATGGGATGCGTCAGCCGGCCGGCCATCTCGAGCTCGTAGTCGCTCCAGCCTGCGAGCTCCGAAACGGTGTGCTCCGCGAAGAACTCCGGCGTGCAGCGCGCCGCGGTCGATTCCCAGGCGACCGCCTTGCCGCCGTTCTCGCAGAACTCGAACGAGGACGTATGCTTGGGATCGGGCCAGGCGCAGCCCGGACAGTCGAAGCCCATGGGCTGATTCATGCGCAGAAGCGTCTTCGATCCCTTGAGCGCGATGCCCTGCTCGACGAGATGTTCGCCCAGCGCCTTCAGCGCGCCCCATCCGCCGGCGGGCTGCTTGTAGGGGCGAATGCGCCTGGTCTCGGCCATGGTCCTGCTCCCGATCGGCTGTCGTGACCCGATCTTCGCGGAAAATGCGGCCCCGGACTGCCTATACGAAGGTTTGCCTGCATCAGACGTCCATCTGAATTGGCGGATTTTCCCCTTTCCCTATCCTCTCGCTCAGCCACGCAGCTGGTGCGTGGACCGCGATAGGAGACCACGACATGTCGCCCAGCCCCGGCACCCTGATCCCGCTACGCCGTCCGACGCAGAGCAATCCCCCGCCGCAGGCGCCGGCTCCGGCCGAGGTGCCGCCTGCGGAGAAATCGCTTCTCGACGAGCCGGCCGCGACGGACGAGCTACCTTCGAAGAAGACGCCGCGCGGAGGCTTCACGGGGCGGCGCGTGCTGCTCGGCGGCGTCGGCCTCCTGGCCCTGGTCGGCGCGGTCTCGGCGGCCGGGCTCTATTTTGACTACAGCGCTCACTTCGCGACGACCGACGACGCCTTCATCGCGGCGCGCCAGTTCGCCGTCGCGCCGAAGGTGCCGGGCTACCTGACGGCGGTGCCGGTCACCGACAACCAGCACGTCGGCACGGGCGACGTGATCGCCCACATCGACCAACGCGACTACCAGGTCGCGCTCGCCCAGGCCGAGGCGGCCATTGCGGCCGCGCAGGCGGGCATCGCCAACATCGCTGCCCAGATCGAAGTCCAGAAGGCGCAGATCGCCGCCAGCGAGACCCAGGTGAGGCTGAGCGAGGCGCGGCTGGTCTATGCGCAGCAACAGGCCGAACGCTACAGCACGCTCACGAAGGAAGGCTGGTCGAGCCATCAGACCGGCGAACTGGCTCTGTCCGAGCTCTACCAGCAGCAAGCGGCGGTCTCGAACGCGCAGGCCAACGTCACGGTGGCCCACCGCCAGCTGGACGCGCTCGAGGCGCAACGCAACTCGGCATTGGCGAACCTGCGGGAGGTGCAGGCAAAGCACGACCAGGCGGCGCTCAACCTGTCCTACACGACGGTGACGGCGGCGCAGCCGGGGCGCATCGTGCAGCTGGGCGCCGCGGTCGGCGAGTTCGCGCAGGCCGGCACGGCACTCTCCATGTTCGTTCCCGACGAAATCTGGGTCGTTGCCAACTTCAAGGAGACGCAGCTCGATGCGATGCGTCCGGGTCAGCCGGTGAGCTTCCGGATCGACGCCTATCCCGGTCACGAAATCCACGGCCATGTCGCCAGCGTGCAGCCGGGATCCGGCACCGCCTTTTCGCTGCTGCCCGCCGAGAACGCGACGGGCAACTATGTGAAGATCGTGCAGCGCGTGCCGGTGAAGATCGTCATCGATCATGCGCCGACCGACGTCGCGCTGGGACCGGGCATGTCCGTGGTCCCCACAGTGCGGACCGACCCGGCGCCGTCCCTCTACGAGCGGCTGCGGAGCTGGCTGTGAGCACCGCCGAAACGGCCAGGGTATCGAATCCCTGGCTGATCGCCGTGGTGGTGGCGATCGCCACCTTCATGGAAGTTCTCGACACCACGATCGCCAACGTGGCCCTGCCCTACATCGCGGGCGGCCTCGGCGTCAGCGAGGACGAAGCCTCCTGGGTGGTGACCACCTACCTGGTCTCCAATGCCATCAGCCTGACGGCCAGCAGCTTCTTGGTCCGCAGGGTCGGCCGGCGGCGGTTCTTCATCGCCTGCCTCGCCCTGTTCACGGTCAGCTCGGTGCTGTGCGCCTTCGCCTGGAACCTGCAGGCATTGCTGCTGTTCCGCGTCCTGCAGGGCATTGCCGGCGGTGGCATGGTACCGGTCTCGCAGTCGATCCTCGTCGATACATTCCCCCCGGCCAAGCGCGGGCAGGCCTTCGCCCTGTTCGGCGTCGCCGTCGTGGTGGCGCCCGTGGTCGGGCCGACGCTCGGCGGATGGCTTTCCGACAACGCCTCCTGGCACTGGTGCTTCCTGATCAACGGGCCGGTGGGCCTGCTGACGATCGTGTCGATCGCCCTCTTGCTGCGTGAGACGCGGGTCCAGGTCGAGGAAAGGCAACGGTTGCGGCGGACCGACGGCGGGTTCGACTTGGTGGGCTTCGCCCTCGTCGCCACGTTCCTCGGCGCGCTCGAGATCGTGTGCGATCGTGGTCTGGAGGACGACTGGTTCGGCTCTGGCTTCATCGTCGCGGTAGCTTCCGTCTGCGCACTGGCCTTCATCCTCATGATCCCCTGGGAGTTGACGCGCCGGAATCCGGCGATCGACATCCGCATGGTGGCAACCCGGCAGTTCGGTGCCTGCTTCCTCGTCATGCTGGCGACCGGCGCCATCCTGCTCGCGACCACCCAGTTCCTGCCGCAGCTCGTGCAGCAGGATCTCGGCTACACCGCCACCTGGGCCGGCCTCGTCCTGTCGCCCGGGGGCCTCGTGACCATGGCGATGATGTTCATCACTGGCCGCCTGCTGACGAAGGTCCAGCCCAAGTACCTGATCGTCGCCGGTGCCTCGATCATCGCGCTCTCGATGTACAATCTGACGTCGATCTACGGCGATGTCGGCTTCTGGTTCCTGGCGCACTCGCGCATGCTGCTGGGCGTGGGCCTGCCGCTGATCTTCCTGTCGATCACGGCCGCCTCCTACGAAGGCATATCGCCGACCAATATCGATCAGGCCTCTGCGCTGGTGAACGTCGCGCGCAACATCGGCGGCTCGCTCGGCATCGCCCTGTCGTCCAACGTGCTGGCCCATCGCGAACAGTTCCACCAGAGCCGGCTCGTGGAGCACGCCGTCCCGTCCAGCGCCGCTTATCAGGACACGCTGCGCCAAGCGGTCGACTACTTCGCGAGCCATGGCAGCTCGGCGCTGCAGGCCCAGAAGCAGGCCGTCGCCTGGATCGGCCAGCAGGTGGCGACGCAGGCTTCGTTCCTGGCCTTCATCGACGTCTTCTGGACGCTCATGGCGATCTCGCTCTCGGCCGCGGCACTCGCCCTGACCCTGCGCAAGGTCAAGCTGGGCGGTCCCGCGCCGGCGGCACATTGAGGAAGCCATGCGCAAATTTCCGACAGCCGATCTCGTCCTGGCTTTCGTCATCATCTGCATCGCAATGACGCTGACTATCGTCGTGGCCTTCGCCGCGCCGGGAGCAATCCACAAGGTGCATCACATCCAGTCGTTCACAGCCACGAAGGAGTTAACCCAATGACTACAGTCCAGGATCGCAGGACCGCCGAGACCGGCCCTATCCGCGTGGGCCGTGCAAGGTGAGTTGCTCGGCCATGCGGACGAGGTCTGCAAGTGTATCGGCATCCATCTTGCGCATGGCCTGGGCGCGATAAAGCTTTACGGTGATCTCGCTCAGGCCGAGTTCGCCGGCGACCTGCTTGTTCATCAGGCCGCGCGTAACCAGGGTCATCACTTCCCGCTCGCGCGGCGACAGGCTCTCGAAGCGAGAGCGCACATCCCGCCCGGCTGCCGCAGTGGCTCGGCGCTGCCGGTCCGTCTCGATCGCCGCCGCCACCGCATCGAGCATGTCCTGGTCGCGGAAAGGCTTGGTGAGAAAGTCGACGGCCCCGGCCTTCATGGCGCGTACGGACATCGGAACGTCGCCGTGGCCGGTTATGAAGACGATCGGCAGCTCAATGCCCATGCGGACAAGCTGCCCCTGGAACTCCAGGCCGCTCACGCCCGGCAGCCGGATGTCGAGAACGAGACAACCTGGCGCATCGCCCGCGCCCGCCTTCAGGAATTCGGCGGCCGAGCCGAAGAGTCGCGCCTGCAGGCCGACGGAGCGAAAGAGATTGTCGAGGGCCAGCCGGAGCTCCTCGTCGTCATCGACGACGAAGACCACAGGCGGGGCCTCCGCCGGTGCCGGAGCGGGTGGGTTGCGGTTCATGCCGCACCCCCGGCAACCGGCAGGCAGACGCGGAACGACGCCCCGCCCTCCGGCCGGTTGGCCGCTTCGATCCGGCCGCCATGTGCCTCGACGATCGAGCGCGAAATCGACAGGCCCATGCCCATGCCGTCGCTCCGGGTCGTGAAGAAGGCGTCGAACAGCCGGGCAAGGTCGGCCTCGGCAATCCCCCCGCCCGTATCGTCGACTGTCAGCACGATCGCATCTCCCTGGCTCTCGCTGGCCAAACGCTGCACTCTAACAGAAATCGCGCGTCGCTCCGTCGGCACTGTGCCCACGGCCTGGATGGCATTCAGCAGCAGATTGAGCATGACCTGCTGCAGCTGAATGCGATCGCCGTCGACGGGCGGGAGGCCCGCCGGCAGGTCGGCGGACAAGCGGACGCCCTGGACACGCAGTTCCCGCTCGACGAGCTGGACGGTCTCCTCCGTGACCGCCGCGACGTCGAGCGGCGCATGGGCTGGTGCAGAATTGGCAGACAGGGCACGCAGGCGGCGGACGACGTCGCTGGCACGCCGCGCGTTGCGCAGCATCGCTTCGATGGAGTTCTTCGTCTCGCCAAGATCCGGCCGCTCCCGTCCCAGCCAGCGCAGACCGGCCTCGCCGTTGGCTACGACGGCGGCAAGCGGTT
The DNA here is from genome assembly GCA_009772935.1 of Rhodospirillaceae bacterium. GTDB lineage: Bacteria > Pseudomonadota > Alphaproteobacteria > Reyranellales > Reyranellaceae > Reyranella. The sequence goes on along the minus strand of WOUR01000004.1, from coordinate 85,939 downwards.
GGTTGACCTCGTGAGCGATCGAAGCAGTCAGCTCGCCCATCGTGGCGATGCGCGAGAGATGCGTGAGTTCGCTGCGCGTCCGGTCGAGCTTGTCCTCGGCGGCGCGCTGGGCCGTGATGTCGGTGTTGGTTTCGAGCACGGCCGCGGGCCGGCCCTGCGAATCGCGCTGCAGCGCCCAGCGCGAACTCACCGTGACCTGCCGGCCGTCCCGGCATGTATGGACGATGTCGCCCTCCCAACGGCCGTCGCGCTCCAGCTCCTCGAGGATCGCCGGATAGGGCGCCGGGAAGCTCTTCTTCAGCAGCGTCGCCGCCGGCTGGCCGAGCGCCTCGTCGCTGCTCCAACCATAGAGATCCTCTGCCGCGCGATTCCAGTACTTGATCACGTCGTCGCGGTCGCGGACGAATACCGTGTCGTGCGTCAGATCGAGGAGATCGGCCTGCTCGCGCAGCGCCGCCACGGCCACCTGGTTTCGCGCTGCCAGTAGTGCAGTGATGGCGATGGCGGCGAGGCTGACGAAGCAGCGCAGCATCGGCCCCGTCCCCGGTGTGAGATCGTGCGTGGTGACGAAACTCACGATCGTGAGCACGGCGCACCCTGCAGCGATCGCCAGGATTCCCGTATATCCGGCAAAATCGACCGCCAGCAGAACGACCGCGACATACAGTACGGCGACAGCGATATCGAGCGGCGTCAGCGTGTCGACGACGAAGATAGCAACGGCGACGATGGCCGTGAGCACGGGCACGACGATCTTCGTCCGGGCCGGCGCCGAGACATAAGGCGACATGAGGGGAACTCCGCAGCGTTGGCGCGTATGGTAGCGCCCGCCCCCGTGGCAAACCACGCTACAGGGTGCCCGCCCCCTGAATCAACGACCAGGCCCGCGGAGGCCTGCTCAGTCGACCTTGAGGTTGAGGTCCTTGACGATGCCTTTCCACACCAGGAACTGGTCCTTCTGGTACTGCACCGCCTGCTGCCGCGTCGACGGTGTCGGCACGATGCCGTTCTGCAGCAGCTTGGCCCTCACCGATTCCGTTTCCAGGATCTTCACGAGTTCGCGGTTGAGCCGATTGAGGATGTCGTCGGGCGTTCCTGCCGGCGCCACGGCGCACCACCATCCGCTCATGTCGGGCGGTGTGGCGAGGCCCTGCTCTGAGAAGGTCGCCACGTCGGGCAGCAGCGAATTACGCTGGGCGGTCGTCATGCCGACCGCCCGCACCTTGCCGCCGCGGATCATCCCCAGCGAGGCGGGGATATCGGCGACCATGACCTGTACGTGTCCGCTGATCAGGTCAGCCAGGCCCGGGGGCACCGACTTGTAGGGTACGTGCGTCACGTCGAGCTGGTAAGCGTTCTTGATGTAGCCGCCGTAGGCGATCCCGCCCGTGTTGCCGCTCGCGTAGTTGAACTTGCCGGGATTGGCCTTGAGCAGCTTGACCAGTTCGGGGGCGGTCGTCGCCTTCACGTCGTTGTTGACCAACCAGACGTAGGAAACCGACGCCACCATGGAGATGTAACTCAGGTCCTTCGCCGGATCGTATCGGACGCCGCTGGTCAGACCGGCTGGGCTGGCGACGAGGCCTGAATTGGTCAGCAGCCCGATCGTGTAGCCGTCCGGCGGCGAGCTCACCACGAGTTCGGTGCCGAGCGTCGTGTTGTTGCCCGGCTTGTTCTCGATGATGATCGGCTGGCCCAGCGCCTGGCCGAGTGGCTCGGCGAGGATGCGGGCGAGGATGTCGCTGCCCGAGCCGGCGCCGAAAGGAACGATCAGCCGGATCGGCTTGTTTGGATAGGTTTGCGCCATCACGGGCGCGGCAAGCATGACGCTAACGGTGGTGGCCAACGCGGTAAGCCAGTGAACGAACTTCATGAGCTTCCTCCCTTGCTTCGCAGCTTTTCTTGTTCGTGGATTTCCGTGACGACGCTTCCTGCTCCTTTCGATCGATGAGGGATGTCGGACGGTTCAGAACCTGAAGCCGAGATCGCGGGCGATCAGGTTCTTCTGGATCTCGCTGGTGCCTTCGCCGATCACGTAGACCAGCGCGTCGCGATGGATCCGGCCCACCGGATACTCGCGCATGATGCCGGCACCGCCGTGAATGCGGATCGCCTGCTCGCTCACGGAAACGGCGGTCTCGCTGGCGATCAGCTTGACCCGGGCGGCGGTCGCCGAATCCAGCGTATTCTGGTCCACGCGCCAGGCGCCGTAATAGACCAGCCACTTCGCCGCCTCGATCTGGGCCGACATCTCCGCGAGCTTGTGGCCGATCGCCTGGTAGTCGCCGATCCGCTTGTTCGCGACGAGGCGGTCACGTGCGTAGGCCGTGGCCGCATCAAAGGCGGCGCGCGCCATGCCCAGCGCATTCGCGGCGACGCCGACGCGGTTCTCGCTGAGCGACTCCAGGATCACCGGATAGGTTCCCAGCCGGCCGCCGAGGACGCAGTCGTCCGGGACGAACACGTCGTCCATGTGGATCAGGCCGGTCTCGGAGGCGCGGATACCCTCCTTCATGAGCTTGTCGACCTTCATGCCCTTGGCCGGCAGCTCGACGATGAACAGGCTGATGGCGTCGCCGCTGAGTTCCGGCGCGGTCCGCGCCGCGACCAGCAGGAAATCCGCGATCGGAGCATTGGTGATGTAGAGCTTGCTGCCCCTGAGCTTCCAGCCGCCGTCGGCACGTTCGGCGCGGGTCTTCAACGCGCGGATATTCGAGCCTCCGTCGGGCTCGCTCAAGGCGAAGCCCGCGATTTTCCTACCCTGCAGGGCTGGTCGGAAGAAACGCTGGCGCTGCTGTTCCGTGCCGGCCTTCCAGATCGGCCAGATCCCGAGATGGCTGTGCGCCGACCAGCTCGACGCAAATCCCTGGCTCATGTAGCTCAGTTCTTCGCGCACGATGCAGTCGCTCACTTTGTCCAGTCCGCTGCCGCCGTCTGCTTCAGGATAGCGTACGCCCAGCAGGCCGAGCTCACCCCAGCGCGCGAAAACCTCGCGCGGCAGGACTTCGTTCTCCTCGGCCACCATCACGAGCTTCTGATGCTCCGTCTGGCATAGGCGCCTCACGGTATCGCGGACGGCCTCGTGCTGTTCGGAAAAGGCAAAATCCATGATCGACGGCTTTTCTCATTGTCAGGGATTTTTACACTGCCAACGAATGAAATTCGGGTCAAACGAGGGCTCGCCGCTATCCACGGAACTTAACAAACTGCTTGAAGTCCCACAGGCACGCCGTTCATATCCGCGGCCCGACGTGGAGACGGTCTCCCACGCACATGACCGAAGAGGTTTTTCTTGGTGGTCTCCATCCAGGCGCGTATTGCCGAAGAACTCGGGGTCAGGGAACAGCAGGTCCAGGCCACGGTCGAACTGCTCGACGGCGGCGCGACCGTCCCCTTCATCGCGCGCTACCGCAAGGAGGTCACCGGATCGCTGGACGATGCGCAGCTGCGCACGCTCGAGGAGCGGCTGGGCTACCTGCGCGAGCTGGAGGCGCGGCGGAAGGTCATCCTCGACTCCGTTCGCGACCAGGGAAAGCTCGATGCGAAGCTCGAAGCCGCAATCCTGGCGGCCGACAGCAAGAGCCGTCTCGAGGACATCTACCTTCCCTACAAGCCCAAGCGCCGCACCAAGGCCGAGATCGCCAAGGAAGCCGGCCTGGAGGCTCTCGCCGACCTGCTGCTGAACGATCCCACCGTCGAGCCCGCGGTGCGCGCGGAGCCTTTTGTTTCCGAGGACAAGAACGTCACTACGGCCGCAGCAGCACTCGAAGGGGCGCGCGCCATCCTGGTCGAGCGATTCGCCGAGAATGCCGACCTGATCGGCGCGCTGCGCGAGGAGTTCTGGAGCAACGGCCGCCTCGTTTCCAAGGTACGCGAGGGCAAGCAGGAAGCCGGCGCCAAGTTCAGCGACTATTTCGATTTCTCGGAACTGCTCGCCAAGATGCCGTCGCATCGAGTGCTGGCGCTGTGCCGCGGCGAGCGCGAGGAAATCCTCGGCCTGACCGTCGAGCCGGACGATCCCGCGACGCGCCCGCCGGCCTCCCAGGCCATTCCCAGCGCCTACGAGCTGCGGATAATGCGGGCCTACGGCATCTCCGACCAGGGACGGCCGGGCGACAAATGGCTGGCCGACACCGTGCGCTGGGCATGGCGCACCAAGATCACCATCATGCTGTCGATCGACCTCCGGCTGCGCCTGTGGACCGCGGCCGAAGAAGAGGCAGTGCGGGTGTTCGCTTCCAACCTGCGCGACCTGCTGCTGGCTGCGCCGGCGGGCACACGGCCGACCCTCGGGCTTGATCCCGGCTTCCGCTCCGGCGTCAAGGTCGCCGTGGTCGACGCCACCGGCAAGGTGGTGGCCACCAGCACGATCTATCCGCACGAGCCACAGCGGCGCTGGGACGAATCGCTCGCCATCCTCGCAAGGCTGGTGCGCGAGCATAGGGTCGAACTGATCGCGATCGGCAACGGCACGGCCTCGCGCGAGACCGACAAGCTCGCGATGGAGCTCCTCAAGGGGCTGCCGGAAATCAAGCTGCAGAAGATCGTGGTGTCGGAAGCCGGCGCGTCGGTCTATTCGGCGTCTGCCTATGCTTCGGAGGAATTGCCTGGCCTCGACGTGACCTTGCGCGGCGCCGTGTCGATCGCGCGCCGGCTGCAGGACCCGCTGGCGGAACTGGTGAAGATCGATCCGAAGTCGATCGGCGTCGGCCAGTACCAGCATGACCTCAGCGAGTTCAAGCTGTCCAAGTCGCTCGACGCCGTGGTCGAGGACTGCGTGAACGGCGTCGGGGTCGACCTCAACACCGCCTCTGCACCACTGCTCGCGCGCGTTTCCGGCATCGGCCAGGGCCTGGCGCAGAGCATCGTCTCTCATCGCGACACGCACGGCGCCTTCCGGTCGCGCAAGGCGCTCAAGGATGTGCCGCGACTCGGCCCCAAGGCATTCGAGCAGTGCGCGGGCTTCCTGCGCATTCCCGGTGGCGAGGATCCGCTCGACGCCTCGGCCGTGCATCCCGAATCCTACCCGGTGGTGCACCGGATCATCGACGCCACGAAGAGCAGGATCGACGAGCTGATCGGCAACGCCCCTGCCCTGCGGGCGCTGTCGCCGGCATCGTTCGTTGACGAGAAGTTCGGTCTGCCGACCGTCACCGACATCCTGCGCGAATTGGAGAAGCCGGGACGCGATCCGCGTCCGGCCTTCAAGACGGCAGAGTTCAAGGCCGGCGTCGAGACGCTGAACGACCTGGAGCCAGGCATGGTTCTGGAGGGTGTCGTCACCAACGTCGCGGCCTTCGGCGCGTTCGTCGATGTCGGCGTCCATCAGGACGGCCTCGTGCACGTCTCTGCGATGTCGAACAGTTTCGTAAAAGACCCTCGCAGCGTCGTGAAGCCGGGCGACATCGTTCGCGTGAAGGTCCTGGAGGTCGACAAGCCGCGCAAGCGCATCAGCCTGACCCTGCGGCTGGACGACCAGGCCGGCAGCCAACCCGCACGGTCCGCCCGCACCGAAGGTGGCGGCGGGGCTTCCCGGCGCGACCAGGCCCGGGTGCAGGCCGCCAAGCCCGCCGCCCCGGCCAATGCCATGGCCGATGCGCTGCGGCGGGCTGGCTTTGGGGCGAGACCCAAATAACGTAGAGTGCCCCGGAAACGCCGCCGCAAGGTTACCCTTTGAAGATTCTCTCCTGGCCGATCGTTGCTCTCGCCACGCTGGTGGTGACAGCCGCCGCCGCCCAGTCGTCGGACGACGACACCGTGGTACTGCCGGCGCCGAAGCCGCGCTTCACGGTGGTCGACGGGGACACGGTGCGATTCGGACCGCAAACCGTCCGTCTGTTCGGGATCGACGCCCCGGAGCGCAGCCAAACCTGCGACGACGGCCAGTGGCGTGCCGGCGCGCTCGCCCGCAAGGCACTCGAGGAGTTCATCGCCGGGCGCCCGGTGAATTGCCGCCTGGTCGATACCGAGCGCAAGAGCAACCCGCCGGTGGCACAGTGCTTCGCTGGCGACGACGATCTCCAGGAGAAGATGGTCTCCGCCGGCTGGGCCTGGGCCTTGCCCGCCAGCAGCAAGGACCGCTACGTGCCCGAGGAGCGAGAGGCGATCCAGCGCAAGCTCGGCGTCCACGCCCACAAATGCGTGTCTCCCGCCGAATGGCGCGCAATGCTCCGCCGCGAGGCGCTCAGACGGGAACAGGGCGGCTGAACTGCCGCCGATCGGTGGTCATTGATTCGGGGTTCGCGCGAGTTCAGGCAGTCGGGCCGACAACAGGCTTGCGATAATCGCGTTGCCGCGCGCGTTCACGTGGGAGTTGACGTACAGCGACGCTGCCGCCGGTTCGGCGGCCATTCTGGGATAGGTGTCGACGGTCGCCAACCCCAGGCTGGACGCGCGATCGAGCACCTCCCTGGTCGCTCGGCGTTCCTCGCTGGCGAAGGTCCGGTCGACCCAGACTTGGGGACGATACCGGGCCAGCAGGACGACACGGCATCCGAGCGCAGCCTCCAGCCCTGCCAGGCGTTCGACGAGTCGGAGGACAATGCCCTTGCCCTGCCCTGCAGGATGCTTCCGGACATGGTAGCCGAAGAGCTGTTGCAGGGGCGGTGGAAGCTCGATCAGGATATGCTGCAGACGATGGCGGAGCCACGAGGGCGCGAGCGGCTTTCGCTCGGGGACCGGCACGCCCTGGAGGACGAGTTCGTCTCGCCCAATCGCGAACCAGGGCTTGTTCCGCCCCCACAGGCGACGCATTTCGGTGCGTCGTATGTCATCGGCGATGAAGCCGACGATGACCATCGACGGGTGGTGTCGCTCGGTGAGCCGCTCGGCGCGCAGCACGACCTGGTCGAAGCCGTAGCCCGATACCCCGCCGTTCAGCACCCTGCGGCCGCTGAGCCGTTCGAGCTGTGCCGGCCAGGTATCGCCGTCGCCGACCTCCTCCCCGAACGTGTCGGAATCACCCACGGCGAGAATTACCCCATCGATCCCGGCCGCCGCCACGCCGCCGCTGCGCCGGAAGCCGTCGGCATCGATCGTCACCGGCCACCCGCTGGCCCCTGCTCCCCGGAAGCCCGGTTTCGGTGCGTACCCCAGCAGATCGTCGTGGATCAGGCAAAAATCGTCTGCCATGAGGCACACCAACGGAGTCGGACGCCATTTGTTGCAATCATGGCGGCACCTAAGTATCTGATTCCGCTGAGCTGGATGGGTGGCCGAGCGGTTTAAGGCACCGGTCTTGAAAACCGGCGTGGGTTCACGCCCACCGTGGGTTCGAATCCCACCCCATCCGCCACTTCGGGCCCACCGCGCTTGGTATTGGCATTGCAGCGGACAAGCCGGATCGCCTTTGCCGTTTGTTGCAAGCTGCAACCATAGGTTCATGGGCCTGGGATTGCGGGCCTTGGTGCGTCCGCAAACCCGAAGGTCTGTTGCGACCGCGGTTGCGCCAACACCCAGCGGACTGCCTCCACCACCGCATCGGGCTTTTCACCCGGAATGTTGTGACTGCTGTCGATCCAGCGGATTTGCGCCGTCGGATAGAGCCGCGCAAAATCGGCCCGCTTGGCCTTGTCGAAGGCCGCGGCCGGACCGTTGCCGTCGTTCCGCGCCAAAAGGATGACGGTTGCGATACGGGTGTAGAGCGGCGGTGCCGCCAGCACCTCCGCGCCGGTTTGTGGCAAGGCGTCGAACTCCGGGCGGATCGGTCCGATCCCGCCGGCGAGCGCCATGATGCCCCAGGCAAGGGCGCCGCGATTCGCGAGCGAGCCCTCGCCCTCGAACTGAGTGGGATGGGTAGAATCCACAAGCACCAGCCCCACCACCTCCTCCGGGTGGAGCCTTGCGTAAAGCTGCATGTAGAGGCCGCCCGCGGAATGGCCGACCAGCACATAGGGCGGCCCCAGGCCACGCCCCCGAAGGAGCGCGCGCAGTTCCTCCACGATGGCGGCGCCATCCCGCGGCCGCTCGGTCGAGGTGCTGCGCCCAATACCGGGGCGGTCATAGGCGAAGACGCCATTCGTCCGCGCGACCTCCCGGAATACGGTCGTCCAACTCTCCTTGTGCGCTCCCAGTCCGGCTTCGAACACGACCGTTGGGGCTGGCCCGGGGAGATACGACACCTCGACATTTCCATCGAGGCCGCGAGCCGTTTCCGCACCCGGCAAGGTGGCGCAGCCGGCAAGCTGCGACGCCAGGAGGATCAAGCCGGCCGCCAGGGCCGCTCGCAGGTTCGTGCGGGGTCGATTCGTCACTTCGGAATTCCAGTCTTTTGGCGTGCAGGACTCCGAGTCACAGAGGGCCGGCGTCCGGCACGAACTCGAGAATGTCGCCCGGCTGGCAGGACAGAACCGAGCAGATCTTCGACAGTGTCTCGAAGCGTATGCCGCGCACCTTGCCGGACTTGAGCAAGGAGACGTTCTGCTCGGTGAGACCGATCCGTTCGGCAAGCTCCTTGGAGCGCATCTTGCGCCTGGCAAGCATCACATCGAGGGTGACGACGATCGGCATCAGAGGATGCTCCGATTGTCCTCGTCGAGGCGAATCCCCTCCTGCATCACGAGCGCAAAGGCGAGCATCAGGAGACCGACGACCAGCGCCGTGACGTCGCCCGAGCTGACGGACAGGACCAGTTGCTGCTGGCCCGGCGGGTTGGCGCTGGTCATCAGCAGCCCCACCACCATGCGGACGATGACGCCCGCAACGGCTGCTGCAATCGCCAGAAGGCCGATGCGCCGCAACACCGACGGGGCCGCCGGATCAAATACGGTCGCCGCCCGGCCGAGCAGTCGGAACAGCGTCCGGGCCGATCCCATCGCGGCGATGAAGATCAGGGCCGGAACGAGGCTGACCAGTCCTGCCGCCGTGAGGGCGGGTGCGCCGGGTGCGACGACGACACCCGGCACTTCGCGGCGCAGCGCGACGGCGAGTGCGTCCGGTGCGAGAGCCAGATAGGCGACATAGCCCAGACCCATCGCAACGCCGGCGACGGCCAACCACTCCGCAAACTGCGCGATGGACCTGAGCCGGCGCCGATCGCCCGACTCGGTCGTGTCGTCGCTGGGAGGGCGAGAGACGCTGCTGCAGGACATGGGTAACCCCTGTAGAACAGTATTTAGTTATTGTCATACATTAAGTCATTCCAGAAAAACAGGATTCCGAAGCCTGATGGGACCATTTGTCGAGGGCAGGGAAATAAACGAAACAAACGAATCGAAAAAGGCCCGCCCCGGAGCATGGCTATCGCTTGCGACTGAAGAGGTCGCTCACTCCTTCGGGATGACAGCATTCCCTGCAGTGACGCACTGCGCCGGCCCATTCGGGGCCGAAGCTGTCGTCGAGCCCCAAGATCCCGGCGATCGCGGCGGACCGAACAGATGCCTGGTCAGATGCCCTGAAAGCCTGGAGGGGGGCACGCCTCGACCCGACGGACGGTCCGTCGGGCCAGGCGGCTCGTTCAGTTCACGCCGTACTTCCTGAATTCACCGGCGATATTCGGCTGGATGCCACTCGCGGTCGACATGTCGGTGATTCCGGCCGGCCCCTGGCCATTGCGCGAGCGTGCGAGGCCGCGTCCGTAGAGGGCACGCGCACGATCCGGATCGATCTTGAGCGAGGCGTCGTACTCGGCGATCGCCCTGTCGTATTGCTTTCTCTTGAGATAGATCAGCCCGATATTGTCATGAGCATAAGGGTCGTTGGGCACCAGCTTGAGGACCTCGTTGCAGTCGGCAAGAGCGGCGTCGAGGTTTGCGCCCATCACGGCCCGCGTAAGGCACCTGTTGTTCAGCGCCGGGGTCATCTTCGGGTCGAGCTTCAGCGCATCGTCGTAGTCCGAGACCGCCTTGGCGTAGTCGCCTTTGTTGAAATAGGCGATGCCGCGGTTCAGGTACAGGTTCGCATCTCGCGGGCGCAGCCGGATCGCATTGTTCAGGTCGTCGATCGAATCGTCGTATTCGCCGAGGCTGCTGTAGAGATTGGCACGGCTGGCGTAGATGCGAGGATTCTTGAGGTCGCTGCGCAGCGCCTCAGTGTAGTCCTCGATCGCGCGGCCAGCATCGCCGCGGAAGGCCATCACCTGTGCACGATAGTACAGCGCCGTGGGATTTCCGGGCGACAGGCGAAGCGCATCTTCGATATCGGCCAGCGCCCGCGGATAGTCTTTTTTCAGTCCATAGGCGAAGCCGCGCTGGATCAGCGCGTTGATGTCGTCGGGGCTGATCTTCAGCGCCGCGTCGAAATCCTTGATCGCGTCGTCGACCCTGTCCTTGAAGATAAGCGCCATGCCGCGGTTGATGTAGGCCAGCGGCTCCTTGGGATCGATTTCGATCGACGACGAATAGTCCGAGATTGCGTTGTCGTAGTCATCGATGCGGTGATACGCGGCGCCGCGCTCGAAATAGGCAAAGGCCATGCCCGGCGCGAGCTTGATGGCTCGGTCGAGGTCGGCAACCGCCTCCTTCGTCCTGTCCATCTTGAGGTAGGCGGCACCGCGGCCGAGATAGGCGCGCGGTTCGTTCTCGTTGATCTCGAGCGCCGACTCGAAGTCCTTCACGGCGGCCTCGTATTCCTGCTTGTCGATCAGGGCCATGCCGCGCTGGTAGTAGGCGTTGGCCACCTGGTCGGCGGTCTGTGCCGCCGCGGGATCCTTCTTGCCGTTCTTGTCCTTCTGCGTGAGCCTGAGGATGTCCGACGTCTGCAAGCCGAGCCGCACCGCCTCGGTGAAGTCGACGATGGCGCGGTCGGGGTCGTTCCTCTGCCGCCACGTCACGCCGCGGTTGATCAGCGCGTTGACTTCCTTCGGGTTGAGCTTGAGGGCCTGGTCGAAGTCGGCAACAGCCTCTTCAAACTTGCCCTTCTTCGTGTATTGGACGATCCCGCGGTTGACCAGCGGGTTCGGATCCTTTGGCGTCAGTTCATGGGCGATCGTGTAGTCCGCGAGCGCGTTGTCCGCATCACCGATCCGGTGATAGGCGATGCCGCGCTGCATGTGGGCGAATGCCTGGCCGGGCTTGAGCTTGATGCCTTCCGTGAAGTCGGCGATCGCTTGCTTCAGGTCGTTCTTGTACATGTACGCCGCGCCGCGGCCCACCCAGGCCGACGCATCCCGCGGATTGAGGCGGATCGACTCGCTGAAGTCGGCGATCGCCTTGTCGTAGTCGCTCTTGTCGTACCACGCGAGGCCGCGCTGGAAATGGACGAAGGCGGCCTGCAGGGCAATCCGATTGGCCTCCTGCTGCGGCGTCCGGGCGAGTTGGCTGGTGACTGAGTCGGGCACGTTCGTGAGCGAGACGGGCTCGATCTTGTCCGGAAGGATCTTGATCGCGGTCGTGAAGTCGGAGATCGCCTGGTTCACGTCGCCCTTCTTGCGATAGACGATGCCGCGATTCGTCCAGGCACTGACCTCCCTCGGGTTGATCTTGAGCGCCGCGTTGAAGTCGGCGATCGCACCCTCGTTGTTGTCCTTGCGCGTGTAGAGCACCACGCCGCGGTTGATCAGCGGCAGCGTATCGCGCGGCGCAAGCCGGATGGCATCGCTGTAGTCGATGATCGCGCGATCGGCCTCGCCTATCGTCTGATGGACGACCCCGCGCTGGATGTAGAGGTGCGGATTGAGCGGCTGCGCCATGATTGAGTCATTGTACATGCGGACCGCGGTCCGGAAGTCCGCCTTGGAACGCTTGTCGCTGTCCGGGCCGCTCTCCGATAGGCCCCGGTGGAGATAGGCGAGTGCCAGGGCACCGCCCGAGAGGAGCCCCTTGTCGATGACTTCGGTGCAGGCCGCGACCTTCGTCGGCGCATCGGCGCCGGTGGCGCCATAGCAGACGTCCGCTTCCGGAGGATGGCCAGGCTTCTTCGCCGCCTGCTGCTGGGTCTTCTGCTGGACCGGGGGCTGCGTTGCCGCCTTCGGCTGGGCCAGCACATTCGGAGCGGCAACGGAACACAGCGTCCCCAAGGCGACGCTCAAGGAAGCACCGCGCACGACGAAACGCAGCGCGGCCCAACGCTCAAAACCCCACATGACCATCCTCTTGCCAGCGCAGACAGCCCCCAAAGCCATTTGCACTCCATAGGCGAAAGTACCCAATGGCGAGACTTTTCAGCCATTTGGAAGGCAGTGGCAAGGCCGGCCACGCCCAAATCCCGCCGCATTCGCCGGGATTTTTGCTTCACCGTCGACGGCGGTCATGGTTTTTGGCACCCTCCCTGCGTCAGTAAAGGGAGGAACTATAAAAATGACGAGCAAGACGCGTCCGATCGGACGCCGTACGGTCGTGGGTGGAATTGCCGCCACCACCCTCGCCGCACCGGCGATCGTGGCGGCGCAGGGCACTTACCCCAACAAGTCCGTACGCTACATCAATCCATACCCCGCCGGCGGCGCGACCGACACTCTGTCGCGGATTTTCTGCGCCAAGATGTCCGAACTCACCGGGCAGCAGTGGATCGTCGAGAACAAGGGCGGCTCCGGCGGCAATGTCGGAGTGGACGCGCTCGCCCAGTCAGCGCCCGACGGCTACACGCTGGGCCTGGGCGGCATCGCCACCCACGCGATCTCGCCCACCCTCTATGCCAAGCTGCCGTTCAACGCCAAGACCGACTTCACGTTCATCTCGACAATGTGGCAGCTGCCCAACATGCTGGTGGTCAATCTCGACCTGCCGGTGAAAACGGTGGCAGAGTTGATCGAGTTGCTGCGCAAGAATCCCGGCAAGTATTCATATGGTTCCGCCGGATCGGGCACGACGCTTCATCTCTGCGGCGAGCTTTTCAAGATCATGGCCAAGGTCGACATGGTCCATGTCCCCTATCGCGGTGCCGCACCGGCGATGCAGGACCTGCTGGCCGGGCAGATCCAGATGATCTTCGACAACATTCCCGGCGCTCTGGCGCAGTCGCGGCCCGGCAAGGTGCGGGCGCTCGGCGTCACCTCGGCAAAGCGCAGCCCCGTCGTGCCCGACGTGCCGGCCATCGCCGAGACCCTGCCGGGCTTCGACATCAACTCGTGGACCACGCTGACGGGGCCCGCGAAGCTGCCGCCCGAGGTGATCGCGCGGCTGTCGGAACTGTCGAAGAAGGCGCTGGAGAGCCAGGATCTGAAGGCCAAGTTCTTCGATCAGGCCGCCCTGGCCATCTGGCGTTCCCCGGCCGACACCCTGGCCTTCCGTGACGCCGAGGAGGCGCGCCTCGCGCCTATCATCAAGGCCTCGGGCGCCCGCGTCGACTAGCGCGCGGCCTCCGTCCGGCGTGTAGACTGGGGAGATGCAGACCCTCAACACCGCCCAAACCGTCCTGTCGATGCTGGAAGTGAACGGCATCGACACCCTGTTCTGTCTCCCAGGCGTGCAGAACGACCCGTTCTTCGACGCGCTCTACGACCGCACCAATGCGATCCGGCCGATCCACGCGCGCCACGAGCAGGCCTGCGCCTACATGGCACTGGGCTATGCGATGGCAACCGGCAAGCCCTCGGCCTACGTGGTCGTGCCGGGACCCGGCTTCCTCAACACGACGGCGGCGCTGGCGACGGCCTACGCCGTCAACGCGCCGGTGCTGGCGCTGACGGGCCAGATCCAGCAGTCGATGATCGGCCGCAATGTCGGCCTGCTGCACGAACTGCCCGACCAGCTCGCGATCATGCGCGGCCTCACCAAATGGGCCGACCGCATCACTTCCCCCGGCGCCGCCCCCGGCCTGGTGAACGAGGCCTTCCGGCGCCTGCTCTCCGGCCGCCGGCGCCCCGTGGCACTCGAGTGTGCCATGGACACATGGGCGCGCCGCGCGCCGGTCGAGCTGATCGGCACGGCGGCGGCCGCCGATCCCTGCCCGGTCGACGAGGACGCCGTCGAACGGGCGGCGAAGCTGCTGGGCGGTGCCGAACGTCCGATGATCGTGGTCGGCGGCGGCGCCCAGAGCGCGGGCGAATACGTGCAACGCATCGCCGAGCTGCTCGACGCGCCGGTGATGACCGGTCGCATGGGCCAGGGCGTGATCGACGGAAGGCATCGTCTCTCGGTCACCGCACCGGCCGGCTACCGTTTTTGGGGCGAGGCCGACGTCGTGCTCGCTGTTGGCACGCGCCTGCAGCCGCAGCAGCAGAACTGGGGCCTCGACGACACGCTGAAGATCATCCGGATCGACGCCGACAGCGAGGAACTCGACCGCCATCGCAAGCCGGAGATCGGTATCGTCGGCGATGCCACCGCAACCCTGAAGGTGCTGGCCGGTCGCCTGGAGAGGCACGCCCGCACGCACAGCAGCCGAGCCGCGCATGTCGCCGGGATCAAGGCGGCGGCCACGAAGAAGGTGCACGAGACTCTGGCGCCGCAGATCGCCTATCTCGAGGCAATCCGCAAGGCCTTGCCCGACGACGGTATCCTGGTCGATGAGTTGACGCAGATTGGCTATGCTGCGCGCTTCGCCTGGCCGAGCTACGGGCCGCGCACTTTCCTGTCGCCCGGCTACCAGGGCACTTTGGGTTGGGGCTATGCAACGTCGCTGGGCGCCAAGGTCGCCAAGCCCGATACCGCGGTCGTGTCGATCAGCGGCGACGGCGGCTTCATGTTCACGGCGATGGAGATGGCGACAGCGGCCCAACATGGGATCGGCGTCGTGGCCGTCGTGTTCAGCGACGGCGCCTTCGGCAATGTGCGACGCATTCAGCAGCAGTCGTTCAACAACCGCACCATCGCCACTGAACTGCGCAACCCCGACTTCGTGAAGCTGGCCGAGAGCTTCGGCATCGACGCCGTTCGCGTCGGTTCCCCCGATGAACTGGGCGCCGCCATTTCGCGCGGCATTGCCAAGGGCGCACCCCTCCTGATCGACTGTCCTGTCGGCCAGTTCCCCGACCCGTGGCCGCTCGTTACCCTGCCGCGGAACAGGCCGCGGAAGGGCTAAACGGCCCCGCCGTTCTCCCTGATTTCGGCGAGCAGCTTCGTGGCGTGCGCCTGGTCGGCGATGCGCTTGGAGGTGAAGCGCGGGTCGAGAGCGGGCGCGACCATCAGGAGATGCGTCTCCAGAAAAGCCGGCAGTGGCGGCGGTTCGATCTGCTCTTCCGGCATCTCGACCTCGGCCATCGCGAAATAGGTCGAGCCGTCGTCGCGCTTGAAGAAGTCGACGTCCCAGTGATATCGGCCCTCGTTCCACGAATAGCGTACCTTCACCAGCGTCTCCTTGCGCTGGGTCCACAGGCGCGCGAAGTCGACGGCGCTGAGACCCGTTTCGATCTCGACGACCTGTCCCTCCACCGTGCGCTTGTAGGTGAAGACGTGCTCGATCTCCCCTTCGCCCTCGAGCGAGCGGATGCGTAGTCCGGGCGCATCGAGATAGGCCTGGCGAAGGAGGTGGCGGGCCACGCCCGGCCTGCGGGAGACCTCCTCCTCCAGGTTACCGGCTTCCTCGTTGAGCACAAATTTGCGTTCGTTTTCGATGGGCATGCTAGAATTGTCGCCATGGCTATACAGACAATCGACGACCTGCCGACGCCCGCGCTCATTCTCGACCGGGCGATCCTGCGCCGCAACATCAAGCGTATGAGCGAGCGCCTGCGTCATGCAGGTGTCATGCTGCGTCCGCACCTCAAGACGGCGAAGTCGGTCGAAATCGGCCGCATGGCCGTCGAGGGTCACGACGGGCGGATCACGGTCTCGACGCTGGCCGAGGCACGCTACTTCGCCGATGGCGGCTTCAAGGACATTCTCTACGGCGTCGGAATCATCCCTTCGAAGCTCGCGGCCGTGACCGAGCTGCGTCGCCGCGGCGTGAACCTGCGCGTCGTCACCGACAATCTCGCCGTGGCCCAAGCCATCGCTGCGGCGGCGAAGGACGGCGACACCTTCTCTGTGTTCATCGAGATCGACAGCGGCGGCGGTCGTGCGGGCCTGCCCTACCCAGCTTTGCCCGCGCTGCTCGACATCGCGCGCGTGCTGCACGAGGCGCCGGGCGTGGAACTCGCCGGGGTCATGACCCATGCCGGCCATTCCTATCACGAAAGCACGCAAGACGGCATTGCGGCCGTCGCCGAGCAGGAGCGCCTTGCGATCGTGACCGCCGCCGAGAAGTTGCGCGCTGCAGGCATTCCCTGCCCGATCGTCTCGGGCGGCTCGACGCCGACGGCCATGCATTCGCGCGACTTCACCGGCATCACCGAGATGCGGCCGGGCGTCTATGTCTTCAACGACCTGGACCAGGAATATATAGGCTCATGTGGCGCGGGAGACATCGCGCTGTCGGTGCTGGCCTCGGTGATCGGCCACTATCCGCACCGCAACCAGCTGCTGGTCGATGCCGGCGCACTCGCTCTTTCCAAGGACATCAGCGCCCAGGAGTTCCAGCCCAAGGTCGGCTACGGTACCATTGCCGATCCGCCGGTTGCCGGCATGGCGGTGATCGAGTGTTCGCAGGAACACGGCTTCGTCGCCGCCGACAATCCGCTGCCCTACGGCAACCTCCCGGTTGGCGCCCGTGTTCGCATCCTGCCCAACCATGCCTGCATCACTGCCGCCGCCTACGACCGCTACTACGTCGTCGACAGCGACCTGGACGGCGGCCGGTCGTTGGTGGACGTGTACGACCGTATCAACGGGTGGTGAGCTAAAGCGAGTTCACCGTGTGGCCGCCATCTACGGTGATGATGCTGCCGGTCATGAACGCGCCCGCTTCCGAGGCGAGCAGCAGGAGCGCGCCGTCGAGATGCTCGGGTTGGCCGATACGCCGCTGCGGGATGCGGTCGATCAGGCGCTGGCCACCCGGCGTCTTCCAGAAGTCGCTGTTCATCTCGGTCTCGATATAGCCCGGGCAGATCGCGTTGACGCGGATCTGGTAGCGCGCCCATTCCATGGCAAGTGCGCGCGTCAAATGGATCAGACCGGCCTTCGACGCGTTGTAGGGCGCTACCTGGCCGATCGTGCGCAGGCCCAGGATCGAGGCGATGTTGACGATCGAGCCCGGCCGCTTGGCCGCCACCCAGCGCCTGCCCGCGGTCTGCGTCATCAGCCAGGCGCCACGCAGGTTGGTGTCGACCACCGAATCCCAGTCGGCTTCGGGCATGTCGAGCGCCGGCTTCACGATCGAGATGCCGGCATTGTTCACCAGGATGTCGACTGGTCCCAGTGTCGCCTCGACCTTGTCGAAGGCCGCGGCAATCGATTCCGCTGACTGAACGTCGAGATCGACGGCGACGGCCCTGGCGCCACCCTGCTGCAGTTCCGCCTGCAGGGAGGCGAGCCGGTCGGCACGTCGAGCCGCGATCGCCACCGACGCGCCCGCCTCAGCCAGAGTGCGCGCGAAGTGAACGCCGAGGCCCGACGACGCGCCGGTCACCAGGGCCACTTTCCCGCTAAGGTCGAATCGCTTGGACATGCCGGACGCTCCACTGTTTCATGCCGGCCTTATAGGCGAGCGACCCTTTCGGAGGAAACATGGACCTCGGTCTCAAAGGCAAGCGCGTGATGGTGACCGGCGGCACCAAGAGCATCGGCCGCGCCATCGTCGACACCTTCCTGGCCGAAGGCGCGGTGGTGGGCTTCTGCGCCCGCGACGCGGCTCTGGTGAAGGAGCGCGAGGCGGAATGGCGCGCGCAGCAGAGCCGGGCCACCGGCACGGCGCTCGACGTCACCGACGACGCGGCCCTCACGGCCTGGATCGACGGCTTCGCGGCCGAGGGCGGCATAGATCATTTCGTGGCCAACGTGAGCGCGCTCGGCACCGACAACACGCTCGAGGGCTGGCGCAAGGCCATCGAGATCGACCTGGTCGCCACGGTCAACGCGGTGCTGGCCGTCCGTCCGCATCTCGAAGCGCGCGGCCAGGGTGCCACGCTCACCATCATCGGCACGACCTCGCTGGTCGAGGTCGCAGGTCCGACCCAGCCCTACCGTTCGGTGAAGGCGGCGCTCGTGCCCATGGTCAAGTCGATGGCGATCGAACTGGCGCCCAAGGGCGTGCGCGTCAACATGGTCTCGCCCGGCACGATCCTCGAGGACGGCAACACCTGGGGCCGCCAGCGCGACGCCGGCACCGAGCGCTACAAGCGCTCGCTGGCGCGCAATCCCACGGGCCGTATGGGCACGCCGCAGGAGGTGGCCAGCGCCGTCGTGTTCCTGGCCGGCGCGCCCGCCTCGTTCATCACCGGCATCAACATGGTGGTCGACGGCGCCATCACCGCGCGGGTGCAGTACTGACGCCAGCCCGTACCCCGTGGCCGCTGATCGCCCTGCTGGTCGCGGCCGGCATGGTCGCGGCGTTCCAGGTCGGCAAGGCGCCGCCCGCCCTGCCATCGATCCGCGAGGATCTCGGCGCGACTCTCGAACAGGCGGGTTGGCTGCTGTCGGTCATCAACCTGATGACTGCCTTGGGCGGCATGGCGATCGCGCTGACTGCCGATCGTGTTGGCCATCGGCGACTGGCGATCTTTGGCACGTTGCTGGCCGGGGCAGCAAGCTTCGCCGGCGCCTTCGCGCCGAACGTCGAATCGCTGCTGGCCGGCCGCATCCTCGAAGGGCTTGGCTTCATCACCGTCGTGGTCGCCGTGCCGAGCCTGCTGCTGCGCCTGACGCGGCCCGGCGACCAGCGCCTCGCCATGGCCATCTGGAGCACCTACATGCCGGCCGGCTCCGGCACCATGATGGTGATCGCAGCGATCGTACTGCCCGGTAGCTCATGGCGAACTGTCTGGCTGGTCGCGGCCGGGGCAGCCGCCCTGATGGCGGCCGCGCTTCTGCTGCGCGCCGTGCCACGCCGCGAGCTCGATCCGTTGCCGGTCGTGCGCCATCCGGTCCTTGGAGAAATGAAGGAAGTCGCGACCAGCGGCGGCCCGCTCGCCATCGCCCTCTGCTTCGGTGCCTATGCCTGTTGCTGGTTCGCGATCATCGGCTTCCTGCCGACCCTCCTGATCGAGCGGCTGGGCTATTCCACCTCGACGGCCGCCATCGTCACGGCCGTGGTCGCCATCCTGAACGTGGCCGGCAACCTCGGGGCCGGCTGGCTGCTTCATCGCCGCGTGGCGCGGGTAACGGTGATCGTCGGCGCCACCCTGTCGATGAGCCTGTGCGCCGCCGGCATCTTCGTAAGTGGCGTGCCGGACCTCATGCGGCTGGCGCTGGCCGGCCTCTACTCGGCCGTGATCGGCGTCGTGCCGGGGGCCCTTTTCACGGCGATACCCATCCATGCGCCGCGCCGCGAACTGGCCGGGGCCTCGACCGGCCTCCTGATGCAGGGCTCCAACATCGGCGGGCTCCTTGGGCCGCCGATCACCGGTGCACTCGTGGCCTGGGACGGCTGGGCCAGCGCCGCCTGGCTGACGACGCTCGCCCTGGCGGTCTCGGCGGGTGCCGGCCTCTTCCTGCACTGGCTGGAAAGGCATAAGCTCGCGCGATGATCTACGTCGACATCGTCTCCGATACGATCTGTCCCTGGTGCTACATTGGCAAGCGCCGCTTCGAACGCGCGCTGGAGCAGAGCGGCCGCACCGACGTCGCGGTCGCGTGGCGCCCGTTCCAGCTCAATCCCGACATGCCGGCCGAGGGCATGACGCGCGACGACTATGTCCGCGCCAAGTTCGGCGGCGGCGATCGGCCACGCCAGATTTATCAGGCGATCGCCGAGAGCGGTCGCGAGGCCGGCATCGACTTCCAGTTCTCGCGCATCAAGCGCACGCCCAACACGGTGCTGTCGCACCGGCTGGTCCACTGGAGCGCCAGGAGCGAGCGGCAGGACGAGGTCGTGGGCGAGCTGTTCAAGGCCTATTTCGAGGAAGGGCTCGACATTGGCGACCTCGACACGCTGATCGAGGTCGCAGTCCGCGCCGGTATCGAGGAAGACCGCGCGCGCCACTTCCTCTCGGGCGACGAAGGTCGCCAGGAGGTCGTCGCCTCAGACGTCTATGCGCGGCGCTTGGGCATCAACGGCGTGCCCTGCTTCATCGTGAACCGCAAATACGCCGTCTCCGGCGCCCAGCCGCCACCCGCCTTCGTCGAGGTCTTCAACCTCGCCGAACGCGACGCCGCCACCAGTGCGGCGCAGTCGACCGTCTGATCTATGCTGGCGGCGCGCCACTCCAGTGGCGCGTCCTGTTTGAGCGCAGGACATGATCGCGCCACTGGAGTGGCTCGCCCCCAGCTCCTAGCCATTCATATGTTGATTATCATATGATATGATGATCGACATATCATGACCATCAGCGCCACCCGAAAGGCTGCCGTAAGAGCCGAGATCGTCGAGCATGCCGCGCGATTGTTCCGGCTGCGCGGCCATGCCGGCACCAACATCGACGACATCATGCTGGCGGCCGGGCTGACACGCGGTGCGTTCTATGCGCATTTCACCTCGAAGGACGCCCTGTTCGCCGAGATCGTCCGGATGGGACACGGACTGCTGCCCAAGCTGCGCGCTGGGAAGTCCGCCGCGGTGCTGGATGCCTATCTCGATCGGGAGAACCTGGGCGCCACCGGGCAGGGTTGCGCCCTCGCCGCCCTCGCCGGGGACGTCGCGCGGGCGCCTCTGGCGGCGAGGCTCGCCTATGCCAACGTGCTCCACGGGGTGATCGCCGAGCTGGCGCGCGAAAGGAAACGCGCGCTCGATGCTGATGCGACCGCCGTCGCGATCCTCGCGGTCGGCGCGGTCACCCTGGCCCGCGCCTCGGGCGACACGCGGCTCAGCGACTGGCTGCTCCGCTGCGCCCGACGGGCGGCAAAGGCACTGATGAAGCCTAAGTCGAGGAAGCCCCCGTCTAAGCAGCGAGCCTCGACAAAGAGGAAACGATCGACGTCACGCCCGAAAGCCGCTGGCGTTCGTCCGTCCAGACCCGCTGTACGATCACGCGGTGGTCGGGCCTGAGTTTCACCAGCGGTGCATTCTTCTGGATCCAGGCGACCAGGCGATCCGGCCTCGGGAACTTGTTGTCGTGGAAGCTGAAGACGACGGCCTTCTCGCCGGCGTCGATCTTCTCAACCTGGGCGGCACGACAGAGCAGCTTCAGCCCGACGGTACTCAGCAGGAATTCCGCCTCGACCGGCATGCGGCCGAACCGGTCGACCAACTCGGCGGCGAAGGAATCGATCTCGCTCTGGCTGGTGAGCCCGCCCAGCCGCCGGTAGAGGCCCATGCGGACCGTGAGGTCGGACACATATTCCTCGGGGATCAGCACCGGGATGCCGAGATTGATCTGCGGCGACCACTCCGACTTTTCCGCTTCCTGCGAACGCCCCCGGGCCGCCGCGACCGCCTCCTCCAGGAGCTGCTGGTAGAGCTCGATACCGACCTCGCGGATATGGCCCGACTGTTCGTCTCCCAGCAGATTGCCGGCGCCACGAATGTCGAGATCGTGGCTGGCGAGTTGGAATCCGGCGCCCAGCGTGTCGAGCGTCTGCATCACCTCGAGCCGCTTGGCGGCGGCCTCGTTCAGTGCCTTGCCCGGCGGCACGGTCAGATAGGCATAGGCGCGCGTCTTGCCGCGACCGACCCGGCCGCGCAGTTGGTAGAGTTGCGCCAGGCCGAACATGTCGGCGCGATGGATGATCATCGTGTTGGCGTTGCGGATGTCGAGGCCGCTTTCCACGATATTGGTCGAGAGCAGTACGTCGAACTTGCCCTCGACGAAATCCTGCATCGTGTTCTCGATGGTGGTCGGCGCCAGCTTGCCGTGCGCCATGCCGAGGCGGATCTCAGGCACCAGCTCGCGGATTTCCTCGGCGACCGACGCCAGGTCCTCGACCCTGGGGCAGACGTAGAAGGTCTGCCCGCCGCGATACTGCTCGCGCAGCAGCGCCTCGCGGATGGTGACGCCATCGAACGGCGTGATGAAGGTGCGCACCGCGAGGCGATCGACTGGCGGCGTGGCGATCAGGCTCATGTCACGCACGCCGGTCAACGCGAGCTGCAGGGTGCGCGGGATCGGCGTCGCGGTGAGCGTCAACACGTGGACGTCGGCGCGCAGCTCCTTCAGCCGTTCTTTGTGGGCGACGCCGAAATGCTGCTCCTCGTCGACGATCAGCAGGCCGAGATCCTTGAACTCTATGCCCTTGGCCAGCAGCGCATGCGTGCCGCAGATGATGTTGATGGTCCCGTCCTTCAGCCCCGCCTTGGTGGCCTTGGCTTCCTTCGGTGGCACGAGGCGAGACAGGCGGCCGATGTTCAGCGGCATGCCCTGGAAGCGCTCGACGAAGGTGCGGTGATGCTGGCGGGCCAGCAGAGTCGTCGGGCCGATCACGGCCACCTGCTTGCCCGACATGGCGGCGATGAAGGCAGCGCGCAGCGCCACCTCGGTCTTGCCGAAGCCGACATCACCACAGACCAGCCGGTCCATCGGCTTGCCCGAGGACAGATCGTCCATGACGTCCGAGATCGCCTGGAGCTGGTCGTCAGTTTCGGCATAGGGGAAGCGGGCGCAGAACTCCTCGTAGAGGCCGTCGGGCGGACTGAGCGTCTCTCCGCGCCGGACCGCCCGCTCGGCGGCAATCTGGATCAGCCGATCGGCCATGTCCGCTATGCGCTGCTTCAGCTTCGCCTTGCGCGACTGCCAGGCCACCCCGCCCAGGCGGTCGAGCACGGCGCCCTCCTCGCCCGCACCGTAGCGGCTCAGCACGTCGATGTTCTCGACCGGGACGAACAGCTTGTCGCCGCCTTCATAGGTCAGCCGCAGGCAGTCGTGGCGCGCGTGATGGATCTCGAGCGTCACCAGGCCCTCGTAGCGCCCGACGCCATGCTCGCGATGCACCACGAGGTCGCCGTCGCTGAGCGCCGAGGCCTCGGCAATGAAGCGCTCCGACGGGCGCCGCTTCTTGGCCGGCCGCGACAGGCGGTCGCCGAGAATGTCCTCCTCACCGATTACCTCCAGCCCGTCGAGCACGAAACCGTGCTCCAGCGGCCAGATCACGACGGCCACGACACCGGCGGGCAGTCCCTGCACCATGGCGAAGTCGGCAGCGAGCACCGGCGTGGTGGCGCCGTGCTCCTGCAACAGGTGCTGCAGGCGGCTCGTCGAGCCGTCGGTGTAGCCCGCGACGATGATGCGGCGGCCGGCGTCGTTGGCGGCCTTCACATGCTGGGCCACCTTGTCGAACAGGTTCACGCCCTGCGCGGTGCGCGCCTGCGCGAAGCCCTCGTGGCGGCGGCCGCCGAGGTCGATCGTGTTGACCGCCCCGGGCGCCGAATCGAAGGTCGAGAACTGAGCGACAGTGCGGCCGTCGAGCAGCCGCTCCCATTCCGAGGGTTTCAGATAGAGCCGGTCGGGCGGCAGCGGCTTGTAATCCGCGCCGCCGGTCATCCCGCCCTTAGCACCGGTCTTCTGGCGGGCGTCGTAGTAGTCGGCGATCAGCTCGTAGCGCGCGGAGAAGGCTTCCGCCGCTTCATGGTCGGCGGTGATGATCGCGCCGGGGCAGTAGTCGAGGAGCGTCTCCATGTGGTCGTGGAACAGCGGCATCCAGTGTTCGACACCGACATGGCGCTGGCCGGCCGAAACCGCTTCGTAGAGCAGGTTCTCACCGGAGACGTTGCCGAACAGCTCGCGATAGCCGCTGCGGAACCGCTCGATGCTCTGGGGCGTCAGCAGCACTTCACTGACCGGCAGCAGCACGACTTCGTCGCGGGTACCGGTCGAGCGCTGGCTCATTGGATCGAAGGAGCGGATGGCCTCCAGCGTGTCGCCGAACAGGTCGAGCCGCAGCGGCTCCTTGGTGCCTGGCGGGAAGAGGTCGAACAGGCCGCCGCGCACGGCGAACTCTCCCGGCTCCATCACCGTCTCGGCCCGGCCATAGCCGTTCTCGCCCAGGAACTTGGTCAGCCAGGCCACGTCGACCGTCTGGCCTTTGCGCAGGATCGTTGCCGCCTCGGTGTAGAGGCTCTTGGGCGGCACGCGCTGCAGCGCGGCGCCCACGGAAGCGAGGATGATCCGCGCCGGAGCGCCGGGCACCTTCTGGGCCGCCAGCCGGCTCAGCGTCTCCAGCCGCTCGGCTACGATGTCGGGATGCGGCGACATGCGGTCGTAGGGCAGACAATCCCAGGCCGGGAAGACCAGCACCTCTCGGTCGGGGCTGAAGAAGCGCAGACTGTCCTGAAGTCGCTCCAGCCGCTGGCCGTCGCGCGCCACGTGCAGAATGTCCGCCCCGCCGGTCGCGCGCGCCAGTTCGGCCAGCACCAAGGCGTCGGCCCCTTCGGGCAGGCCGGCGATGGTCCATTTGACGGCCTTGCGGGGGATTGCAGCCAGCGCGCTGGCGAACGGCAAGGCCACTAGAACCTCACGCGGAACGCCAGCAGCTTGCGCACGACCGCCGTATCCTGGTCGGCCGGAACGGTCACCTTGCCCGACACCCAGTCGTAGATGTCGTTGTCGCCGACCGCGAGCAGTCTCTCATACTCGTCGAGTTCGGCGGCGCCGAACTCCCCGAGATGTGCGCGCGCGAACTGGCCAAGGAGGATGTCGTTCTCCTTGTTGCCGCGATAGGTGCTGCGGTACAGCAACCGCTTCCGGCGCGTCTCCAGATCCGTGTCGGCGCTCATGTTTTCCCCAGGCCCGGAACAAAAAGGGGCGTAGCATATAGGCGGCGGCGATGGCGAAGTCACGCAGCCCCTGATCAAACCAACCATGCGCCCGCAAGCCCTCACGCCCCTCTTTGCCCAGGTCACGTCGCTGCCAGGAATCGGTCCGCGACTCGGGACACTCGTGGAGAAACTGGCCGGCCCGTTGGTTGTCGACCTGCTCTGGCACCTGCCCGCCGGCGTGATAGACCGCCGGAACGCACCCGACGTCGCCCAGGCGCGCGGCGGCGAGGTCGCGACCCTGACCGTCAACGTCGACGAGCACATCGTCCCGCACAGTCCGCGCCAGCCCTACAAGATCTGGTGCAGCGACGAGAGCGGCCGGCTCTGCCTGACCTACTTCAACGGTCGCGAGGACTATCTCAAGAAGCTGCTGCCGCCGGGCGAGACCCGCGTGGTGAGCGGCAAGGTCGAGATCTACCAGGGCGAGGTGCAGATGACGCACCCCGATCATGTCGTGCCACTGGCGGAGCGTGAAAGGATCCTGCGGGTCGAGCCTCTGTATGGCCTGACTGCCGGTCTCACCCAGAGGCCGGTGCAGAAGGCCATTGCGGCGGCCGTCGAGCGCTCGCCTGCTCTCCCCGAATGGCAGGACGCCGCCTTTCACAAGAAGCAGGGCTGGAGTGACTGGAAGAGTGCCATCGCTCACGTCCACGCGCCCGAGGAACCGGGCGATCTCTCTCCGTCGCACCCTGCCCGCGCGCGCCTGGCCTTCGACGAATTGCTGGCCAGCCAGCTCGCCATCGCGCTGGTGCGCCATCACAACCGCACCCTGGCCGGTCACGCGACGAAGGGCGATGGCCGCCTGCGCCAGGCCGCCCTTGCGTCGCTTGGCTTCGAACTAACCGCCAGCCAGACCCAGGCCATCGCCGAGGTCGCCGACGATCTCGGCAAAGAGGAACGCATGGTGCGGCTGCTGCAGGGCGATGTCGGCAGCGGCAAGACCCTGGTGGCTCTGCTCGCCATGCTGATCTGCGTCGAGGCCGGCGCGCAGGCTGCGATGATGGCGCCGACCGAGCTGCTGGCGCGCCAACATTTCGCGACCATCGCGCCGCTCGCGGAAGCGGCCGGCGTGACGATCGCGCTGCTGACCGGTCGTGATGGCCAACGTCAGAAAAAGCAGACCTTGCAGGGCCTGGCCGACGGCACGATCCAACTCGTGGTCGGCACCCACGCACTGGTGCAGGAGGATGTCGAGTTCGCCGATCTCGCGCTCGCAGTCGTGGACGAGCAGCACCGTTTCGGCGTGCATCAACGCATGGCGCTGTCGTCGAAAGGGCATGCCGTCGACCTTCTCGTCATGACGGCGACGCCCATTCCGCGCACCTTGATGCTCGCGGCCTATGGCGACCTCGATGTGTCGAAACTCACTGAGAAACCCAGGGGGCGGCAGCCGATCGACACCCGCACCATTCCGCTCGAGCGGATCGGCGAGGTCGCACAAGGGATCGGCCGGCAGATCGCGGCCGGCGCCCGCGTCTACTGGGTCTGCCCGCTGATCGAGGAATCCGAGGAGATCGACCTCGCCAACGTCACCGAGCGGTTCCGCCTCCTGAGCGACCGCTTCCCCGGCAAGGTGGGCCTGCTGCATGGTCGCCTGAAGAGCGCCGAGCGCGAGGCCACGATGGCGGCCTTCGCCGACGGACGCCTGTCGATTCTCGTCGCCACGACCGTGATCGAGGTCGGCGTCGACGTGCCGGCCGCGACGGTCATGGTGATCGAGCATGCCGAGCGCTTCGGCTTGGCGCAGCTTCACCAGCTGCGCGGCCGCGTCGGACGCGGCAGCGCGAAATCCACTTGCCTGCTGCTCTACGCAATGCCGCTTGGCGAGACCGCGAAGGCGCGCCTCGCGATCATGCGCGAAACCGAAGACGGCTTCCGCATCGCCGAGGAAGACCTGAAACTGCGCGGCGCCGGCGAGCTTCTAGGCACACGTCAGAGCGGCCTGCCGGAGATGCGGCTGGCCGATCTCGCCGTCCACAACGAACTGCTGGAAGCCGCGCGCGACGACGCCCGGCTGGTGATAGCGCGCGATCCCGACCTGCAAACCGAGCGCGGCAAGGCCCTGCGCGCCCTCCTCTATCTCTTCCGTCGAGACGACGCGGTGCGGACCTTGCGGGCCGGCTGATCAGCCCAACTGAACCACATATGCCCTCAGAGCCTCGCGCGCCGCTTCGGCTGACTTCTCGGCGTCGGCGCGGCGGCTGGCGAGAGCCTCCAGGTCGGTTTCTTGCTTGTCGAGCGTGGCGAGGTAGCGGCGCTGCAGGTCGCTGTTGGCCGGCACCCGCGCGAGGTTGTCGCGAAGGCGCGCCTGTTCCTGCGCGATAGTCTGACGTTCAGCATCGACCTGCTGGACCTTGCGCTGGGCGTCCGTCGCCGCTTGCTGGAGCTGCAGCACCCTGCTCAGCGCGTCGCGTGTCTTGGCGTCGAACTCGCGGGCCTGGGCGTAGACGCGGATCTGCTCGGCCGCGCTTTCGACCAGCCGGATTTCCTGCTGCTGCGTCTGCTCCTGTACGACCTCGAAGGTCTGGGTCTGGTCGCCGCCGGGCAGCCGAAACGGGATGCGATAGTTGCCTTCGCTCAACTCCACGTCCTTCGCCTCCGGCTTGGTCAGCGTCCACCCTGGCAGGCGGCGCTGCACGACGACGAGCTGGCGCGGCTCCTTTACCGGGCCGCGCACGCGATAGACCGTCGTCTGGCGGACGACCCGCGACAGGCGCAGCGCGCCATTGGCGATGGCGCCCGAGGCCACCCTGTCGGTCTGCGCCACGTCGCGCTCGATCAATATCTTCTCGTCGAGCGCATAGGCCAGCAGGCGCGTCTCGCCGACCGGGAAGGCCGAGAGCCGAGCGTCGCCGACGTAGGAGACGTAGCCACCCTTGTCGCGCTCGTAGAGCGTGATGATGCCCGGAGGCAATCCGGAGTCGCCGTCGTTGGTCAGGCGGATCGCAGCCAGCGGGTTACGCGCAGCGGTCTCGGCCTGATAGAGCGCGAGCCGGGCCGCCGGTACCTGGCGGTCGACGATCGGGATCGACAGTGTCCGACCGTTCTCGACGCTGACGGCGCGCGGAAACCTGAATATCACCTGCGTGGCGGCATCGCTCGCCTCGAATTGGTCAGCGGCCGCAGCCATCGGCGCGGCCGGTGGAGGTGGCGGCGCCATTGCGATCTGCGGCGAAGCGCCGAAGCGCTCCTGTTGCGCGCGACTGGGCGCAGGCGCCGGCATCGGCGGCGAGGATTTGGCGCGCTGCTGGTCCGCCGTGACGCCGCCGCGATCGATGCCGGGCATCAGGCGACCGGCGATTTCGACGGGCACTTCGGGCCGCGTCACGTAATAAGCGTTGTAGAGCGCCTGATGGAAGGCGACCGGCCGTCCCGAGACCAAGGTCAGATCGACGTCCTTCCAGTCCTGACCGCTCAAGTTCTCGACGACCGCCCAGCCCTGCAGGCCAGAGCGCGCAACTGCCGGATCGGCACCGAGGGTCAGGCGATACGAAGCCTTCCAGACCGGAGCCTCGACGATGTAGGCGACCCGGACAGTGCGCCGGCCCTGCCCCCGCATCGTGAGATCGATGATGCGCGCATCCTTGGCGCGATTGCCCTGGATGGCGACCAGCGCCTGGCCGACCTTGTCGCGCAGGCCGGCGTCGGCGAACTGCAGGTTCTCCGCATCCTCCAGGATGAACTGCTGCAGGCCGCGATCGGTGTAGAGCGTGACCCGCGTGCGCTTCACCATGCCCTTGTTGTCAGGCAGCGCAACGCTGTCCTCCTCGACCGAGACGATGCGGCCGGATATCGAGCGGCTGCCCCCCACTGTAACTTGGGCGCCCTTGAGGGCCTGCAACAGCTCGGCCGGCGACCCCAGAGAATTCTCGTCGAACGGAAGATCCTTGAAGGCCTGTGCCAGCGGCTCGCGCCCCGGCAGGCTTAGTCCGCCCACCCCGCCCTTGTCGTCATAGACTACGAGGCTCTTCAGCACGTCGTCTACCTGCCCCAGCGAGACGGTAAGCTTCAGGGTCGCGTCGCCGTCGACATTCGCCTCGTACTCGAAATATCCCAAGCCACCGGACGAGAGCATGACCCTCTTCAGCGCTAGGTCCTGGGCGAAGGCGAAGGTCGGGAACACGAGAAGGCCCAGCAGGGCCGCGACGTTCATCAAAAGGCGCATGCTCTCTCCCGGTCGATGCCCACGCAACGTGATCAGCGACTGTGACACGAGCGCGGCGGCGGCGCGACCAAACTACGGGCGCATCCCGTCCCTAGGAAAGCGCATCCTTCAACGCTTCGAGCGGGAGCAGCACACAGTCCTGGCGGGCCTTGTGGGCGGCCACGGGGGCGAAGGCGTCGAACGGTTCATGCGTCTCGCCCGGCTCACGGCCGAGGGCGCGCTCGGCGTCGTGGCGCAGTTCGGCGATACCTGCGGCGTCACGGCCGACAGCGACAGCGGAGAGCGCCGAGGCCGAGGCCTGACAGAGGAGGCAGCCGCGCACCTGATGGCCGATCTCGGCGATGCGTCCCTCGTCGTCCAGACGCACATCGAGGATCACGCGATCGCCGCACAGTGGGTTGTCACGCCGCACCGTCCTCGTCGGGTTCTCGAGCTTGCCCGCGCCGCTCTTCGCCTTCGCGAGAGCGACAATGCGCTCCTGATAGAGCTGGTCGCTCATCGCAACGTCTTCGCCGCGTGGGCGACGCCGGCCAGCAGGGCGTCGATGTCGCCGTTGTCGTTGTAGGGTGCCATCGAGACGCGCGTCGTGCCGTCGAGATCGAATCGGTCCATCAGCGGCTGCGCGCAGTGATGGCCGGCGCGCACGGCGACACCGAATGAATCGAGGGTCTGCGCCACGTCGTGCGGATGAACGCCGTCCAGCATGAACGACACGACGGGATAGCGGTTCTGCAGGCTCGCCGGCCCGAAGAGCTGCGTGCCATCGATTTCTTGCAAGCCATCCATCAGGCGCTGCACGAGCGCCATTTCGTGATCGTGGGCCCCCGCCCAGTCGAGCGTCTCCATCCAGGCGCAGGCGGCGCCGAGACCGATCGCCGGACCGATCGGGGGCGTCCCCGCCTCGAAGCGGCGCGGCGACGGCGCCCAAGTCGTTTCCGCCAGGGTCACACGGCCGATCATCGAACCGCCGCCCATGAATGGCGGCATGGCCTCCATCAGCTCCGGCCGACCCCACAGCGCGCCGATGCCATTGGGCCCATAGGCCTTGTGGCCGGCGACGGCGTAGAAATCGATGCCGAGCGACGGCAGGTCGAGCGGTCCGTGTGGCGCGCGCTGAGCGCCGTCGAGCATCACCTTTGCGCCCACCGCCTTGGCCGACTCGACGACGGTCCGCACGTCGAGCAGCGCGCCGGTGACGTTCGAGACGTGCGCGAGCGACACGAGCTTCGTCTTCGGTGTCAGCAGGCGCGGCAAAGCCGAGAGATCGATGCGGCCGTCTGTCGTCACCGGCAGCATGTCGAGCTCTATACCCGCGCGGGAGCGCAGCAGCTGCCAGGGCACGATATTGGAATGATGCTCGAGTTCCGACAGCAGGATGCGGTCGCCGGGCTTCAGCAGCGAACCGTAGGAGAAGGCGACGAGATTGATCGCCGCCGTGCAGCCACCGGTGAAGACGACCTCCATGGTCGGTACGCCGAGGAAGGTCGCGACCTGGGCGCGGGCATTCTCGTAGGACTCGGTGGCCCGTTCGGCCAGGCGATGGACGCCGCGCAGCACGTTGGCGCGGCCGGTCGTCTCGTAGTGGCGCACCGCGTCCATTACGGCGAGCGGCGTCTGAGCCGAGGCGCCATTGTCGAGATAATGGACGGGCAGACCGTCGATGATCTCGGAGAGGATCGGGAACTGGCCGCGGATGGCGGCGACGTCGAAGCTCATCTGGCTTTCTCATCGCTGGAACGCGCCCGCCACGCCGCCAGCGCTTCGGGCGTGTCGATGTCGGTGATCGCGGCCTCACCCGTCATCTCGACTTCGCAGACGAGATCGGCATGCTCGCCGATCAGGTGCTTGGCGCCGCTGTCGCCGGACAGCTTCGCCATCTCGGGGAAGAAGCGCCGCGCCCACAGGACGGGGTTGCCGCGCTTGCCGCCCACCGTCGGCACGCAGATCGAGCGCCCTTCGACGGGGCTGAAGGCGGCCATCAGCCGGTCGAGCAGCTGCGCGCCGACTCCGGGCATGTCGCCCAGCTGGACGATGGCGGCATCGACGTTAGCGCCGAGTGCCGCAATGCCGGTGCGTACCGAGGTGCTGAGCCCGTCGGCGAAATCCGGATTGGTGACGAAGCGCACGCGCGCCTTCGGTGGAATCGCCTTCTCGATGACGGGGCGGATCTCGCCGGCCATGTGGCCCAGCACGACGACGACCTCGACGGCCTGCGAAGCCAGCGCGGCCTTTACTGCATGCACCACCAGCGGCGCGCCGTCTGCCTCGGCCAGAAGCTTGTTCGGACCGCCCATGCGCGTGGATCGGCCGGCCGCCAGCACCAGCACCGCGACGCGTGGCGCCTGCTGCGGGCCGGCCTCTTCCACCTCAGTATCGTCGCGTGGCTGCGGACGGCTCGGGATCTCCGCCAGCAGCCCGCCCGATCCCATGCGCACGATCTCCGCGCGGCCGACCGGCAGGCGCGCGGCGAGCCGCTCCAGCACCATGTCGAAGCCGTTGTACTTGGGTGACTTGGCGCAGCCCGGCAGACCGAGCACCGGCTTGCCGTCGAGTTCGGCCGTAAGGAGCAGGTTGCCGGGATCGACCGGCATACCGAAATGAATCAGCTTTCCACCCGCTGCCTCGATGCCGGCCGGCACCACATCGTGGCGGTCGACGATCGCCGAGGCTCCGGCGATCAGGAAAAGGTCGCAGCCTTCTGATTTCAGCTCGGCTAGCGCATTGGCTATCGCCTTGGCATCGTGCGCGACGCGGCGCTCTCCGTTCAGAGTGCTGCCGAGTGATGTAAGACGCTTGGTGGTCGTGCCGACCGCCTTGTCTAAGACCTTGTCCCGAGTGCCCGGCAACTTCGTCTGCACGAGGCCGGCGCGCATCGCCTGGAAGGGCGCCACCGAGATCATGGGACGATTGGCAGTCTTGGCGACGTCGACCGCGCGCGCGACGGCCGTGCGCGGCGCGCCGTACGGAATGATCTTCACCGTCGCCACCATCTGCCGCGGCTCGACCCGCGCGAAGGGCGGCAACGTCGCCACGGTCACCGATTCGTCCAGCTCGTTCAGCGCGTCGATCCGCTCCTGGTCGAGCACGGCGAGCCCGGCTTCTCGGGCGAAATGATTGCAGCGCCCGGTAAAGGCCGCCGTGACCTCGATTCCCTCGCCCGCCAGCGCCCGGGCGACCGTTGCCGCTGCCTCGTCCTCGTGCATGTCGTCGGCGCCGAGGCGCGCAGCGACGACGGTCGAAACACCGGCTTCCTTCAGGCGCGCGACATCCTCATCCGAGAGGACGCGGCCCTTCGAAAAGTTGATCCCGTCGGCGCGCCGGCTATGCGCCAGGATGGCGCCGGCAGCCTCGTCGACCGGGGTCTCGCCGAATCTCACGCTGCGGCGACCTTCGGCGCAGACATGGCTTCCAGGCGGCGCGCGCGGACCTCGATGATCTGGCCCAGGATCGACACGGCGATCTCGGCCGGCGACTTGGCGCCGATGTTGAGGCCGACCGGGCCATGGACGCGGGCGAACATCTCGTCGGTGATGCCGACCTCCGCCAGACGCTCCTTGCGCTTGGCATGGGTACGCCGGCTGCCCAGTGCGCCGATGTAGAACACGTCGGACTTGAGTGCCGATTCGAGCGCCGGATCGTCGAGCTTGGGATCATGCGTCAGGGTGACGACGGCGGTCGAGCCGTCGAGGCCCATCGCCTGGAAGGCCTCGTCGGCCCAGTCCTGGATCACCTTCACGCCGGGAAAGCGCTGGGTCGTCGCCCAGGCGCCGCGGGGATCGACCACGGTGACGTCGAATTCCAGCATGGCGGCCATCGGCGCCAGCGACTGCGCGATATGCACGGCACCGACGATCACCAGCCGCGGCGGCGGCACGTAGACGTTGAGGAAGATCTTGGCGCCGGCGATATCCACCGTCTCGCTCTTGCCGGTCTCCATGGCGCGGCGCGCGGCCGCGATGATCTCGGCGTCGCCGGCCAGCTCGCCTCTGGCGTCGTCGCGATAGACCAGCGCTTCGGCGGCATCGCTGAGGCGCGTGGCGAGCGTGACAGCGCGGCGCCTGGTGCGCGCGTCCTGCAGGGCGGCGAGGGTTTCGGCTTTCATCGGATCAGTTCACCTTCTCGACGAAGACCTGGACCTTGCCGCCGCAGGCAAGACCGACATCCCAGGCCTGCTCATCGGTCACGCCGAAATCGAGCAGCCGCGGCTTGCCGTCCTTGATAGCGTCCAGCGCTTCCTTGACGACCGCGCCCTCGATGCAGCCGCCGGAGACCGAGCCCACCATGTTCCCGGCATCGTCGACGCCGAGCTGGCTGCCCACGGGACGCGGCGAGGATCCCCAGGTGACGATCACGGTGGCGACCGCGACGCCCTTGCCGTCGGCCTTCCACCTGCCGACCTGATCGAGAACTTCCAGCGCATCGCTCATGGTCTACTCCTTGCGAAGGTCGGTCTGCCATCCCGCGAGCCGCTTGTCGGCTCCGACGGTGCGGGCGCCCAGCGCGGCGATCAGGCCGGACAGGCTCTCCAGATTGTGGACGGGCCTGAATTCGTCGACATGCGGCAGCATGGCCTTGTTGCCCTGAGATTTGGGCTCATAGCCACCGTACCGCAAGAGCGGGTTGAGCCAGATCATGCGCGAGCAGGATTTATGCAAGCGTTCCATTTCCTCATCCAAACCGGACGCGCCCTCGCGATCCAGCCCGTCGGTTATGAGGAGAACGACCGCGCCCTGTCCCAGCACGCGGCGCGACCATTTGTTGTTGAATTCGTGCAGCGCCTGGCCGATGCGCGTACCACCCGACCAGTCCTCGACCTGCGCCGAGGCCTTCTGCAAGGCGATGTCGACGTCGCGGTTGCGCAACGCGCGCGTCACGTTCGACAGGCGCGTGCCGAAGGTGAAGCAGTAGACCCGGTCGCGGTCGTTGGTGATGGCGTGCATGAAATGCAGGAACATCCGCGTATAGCGGGCCATCGAACCGGAGATGTCGCACAGGATGACCAGCGGCGGCGGCCGGCGACGCGGCTCGCGCCGGGCCAGTTCGGTCAATCCTTCCGGCCGCATCGCGCGGCGCAGCGACGCCCGGAAATCGATCCGCGGTCCGCGCCGCGCCGGCTGGTAGCGCCGCGTCCGCCGTTCCGGCACCGGCAGGCGCAGGCGGGAGATGGCGCGCAGCGCTTCGTCGATCTCCGCCTGCGACATCTGTTCAAAGTCGCGCGTCTGCAGCACCTCGCGATCCGACACGGTGAAGGTCGCCTCGACCTCGACCTCCGGTGGCTCCTCGGACTGCTCCGGCGCTTCGCCCTGCCCGGGCTGCAGCGCCTCCTGCAGGCGCCGGCTGAGCTGCTTGCCCTTGTCCTGCTCGGCCGGCACGCCGATCTGCGGCAGCAGCATGTCCATCATCTTCTCGAGCAGGCGCGGATTGCGCCAGTAGACGTGGAACGCCTGGTCGAAGATCTCGCGTTGGTCGCGGCGGTTCACGAAGACCGAATGGAGCGTCCAGTAGAAATCGTCGCGATTACGCAGACCTGCCGCCTCCACCGCCTCGATGGCGCGCAGGATCTGCCCCGGTCCGACGCGCAGCCCCGCCGTGCGCAACGTCCGCGCGAAATGCACGATGTTGCTCGCAAGCTTGCCGTCGCGCGGCTCGCGCCCCGGAAGCCCGGCCGGCGGATCGGGCAGCGTGTCCATCGTAGGCTCAACCCAGGGGCTGGGCGGCGATGTCGGACTTCACCTTGCGCAGGATCTCGGCCGCTTCCGAGCCCTGGAGGCGCTGGATGTCGTCCTGGTACTTGAGGAGCACGCCCAGCGTGTCGTTGATCGTGCGCGGATCGAGGTCGAGGACGTCGAGTTCGGACAGTGCCGTCGACCAGTCGATCGTCTCGGCAACGCCTGGCGCCTTGAACAGGTCGAGCTTGCGCAGCTCCTGCACGAAGCCCACGACCTGCCGCGACAGCCGCTCGCTGGCGCCCGGCGCCTTGACCTTCAGGATCTCCAGTTCGCGCTTGAGGTCCGGATAGTCGACCCAGTGATAGAAGCAGCGCCGCTTCAGCGCGTCGTGGATCTCGCGTGTGCGGTTCGAGGTGATGATGACGATCGGCCGTTCCGCCGCCTTGATCGTGCCGAGTTCCGGGATCGTCACCTGGAAGTCCGACAGGACTTCGAGCAGGTAGGCCTCGAACGGCTCGTCGGTGCGGTCGAGCTCGTCGATCAGCAGGATCGGCGCGCCCTCGACATGCGGCTGCAGCGCTTCGAGCAGCGGGCGGCGGATCAGGAACTTCTCGTCAAAAATGTCGGCCGCGAGTTCGCCGCGATTGTGCACACCCTGCG
This sequence comes from Rhodospirillaceae bacterium, assembly GCA_009772935.1. Taxonomy (GTDB): domain Bacteria; phylum Pseudomonadota; class Alphaproteobacteria; order Reyranellales; family Reyranellaceae; genus Reyranella. Next base: position 50,908 of record WOUR01000004.1, on the reverse strand, counting down.
CCTCGGCGAGGCGGATTTCGATCATCTGGCGGGCGTAGTTCCACTCATAGACCGCCGAGGCGACATCAAGGCCTTCGTAGCATTGCAGGCGGATCAGCGGCCGCTTCAGGGTCTCCGACAGGACCTTGGCGATCTCGGTCTTGCCGACGCCCGCCTCGCCTTCGCAGAACAGAGGACGGCCCAGCTTGAGGGCGAGATAGAGGACCGTGGCGAGGCTGCGGTCGGCGATGTAGTCGCCGCCCTTCAGCAGCTCGACGGTGGCGTCGATGGACGCCGGAATGGGCGAAGGCATGAAACTCCCACGAAAACTCGAGGCATTGAAGCAGCCAGTGTAGCGGATGCCCCGGCGCGCCGATATGCTGGGAATTGCAAGATAATTCAAGGATTTGGGAGGAAGACATGGAGGCTGAGCCGTTCCGGGACCGGACCGCGATCGTAACCGGCGGCGCGCGAGGCATTGGCCTCGCCTGTGCGGCCAAGATCACCGGGGGCGGCGGCCGGGTCGCCTTGTGGGATCGTGATCCCGAGCGCGCGAAGCAGTCCGCCGCCGCGCTGAAGGGCGCCGTCGCAATCGCCGTCGACGTGACAAGCGAGGCGGACGTCGCCCGGGCGTTGGCTGAGACCGAGAATCGGCTGGCGCCGCCCGACATCCTGGTCGCCAGTGCGGGCATCACCGGGCCCAACACGACCGTGGCCAAATATCCCGTCGATGCCTGGCGGCAGGTCATCGAAATCAATCTGACCGGCGTCTTCCTGTGCAACCGCGCCGTGGTCGACGGCATGGTGCAGCGGGGCTGGGGTCGAATCGTCAACATCGCCTCGGTGGCCGGCAAGGAGGGCAATCCCAATGCCTCGGCCTACTCCGCCTCGAAGGCCGGTGTCATCGGCCTCACCAAGTCGCTCGGCAAGGAACTTGCTACGACTGGCGTGCTGGTGAACTGCGTCGCGCCGGCGGTGGTGAAGACGGAACTGTTCAGCCAGATGACCGAGCAACACATCAACTACATGCTGTCCAAGATCCCGATGAACCGCTTCGGCGAGGTCGAGGAAGTGGCCGAGATGGTCGCCTGGCTCGCCTCTTCCCACTGTACCTTCGCGACGGGCGCCACTTTCGATCTCTCTGGTGGACGGGCTACCTACTGATGTCTCTGCATGAACTCACCCTGACCGAACTCGCGGCCGGGCTTGCGGCAAAGCGCTTCTCCTCTCGGGAGATCGTCGACACGTTGCTGGCGCGTATCGAGAAAGCCGACGGCAAGCTGCACGCCTTCACCGAAGTCTATGCGAAGGAGGCTCGCGCGATCGCCGACGGCGCCGACACGGCGCGCGCCTCGGGGTTCCCCCTGCCGCCGCTGCATGGCCTGCCCGTCGCCTACAAGGACCTGTGCGATATCGCGGGTCGCATCGGCACCGGCGGCTCCAAGATGTGGGAGAAGCGCGTCGCCACAGAGACCTCGAACACGGTGGAGCGCCTGACCGCCGCCGGGATGATCCCGCTCGGCAAGCTGCACATGGTGGAGTTCGCCTTTGGCGGCTGGGGCACCAATCCGCTGATGGGCACCCCGTGGAATCCCTGGGATCTCGAGACCCATCGCACGCCCGGCGGCTCCTCGAGCGGCACTGGCGTCGCCGTTGCAGCCCGCCTCACGCCCGCGGGCATCGGCAGTGATACCGGCGGCTCGGTCCGTATCCCCTGCGCCTTCAACGGACTCGTCGGCCTCAAGGTCACGTTCGGTCGCATCGGCCTGCACGGCACGATGCTGCTATCCTGGACGCTGGACTCGATCGGCCCGATGACGCGTTCGGTCGAGGATTGCGCGCTGATGCTCAACGCACTGGCAGGTCCCGATCCGCGCGATCCCACGACCTTGGGCCAGCCGCTCGAGGATTTCACCGCTTCGACCAAGGTCGGCTCTATCAAGGGCCTGCGCATCGCCCTGCCCGATGCCTCCGCCCTGCCCGCGTGCGATCCCGACGTGATCGCGGCCTGGCAGGCTTCAGCGAAGAAACTGGAAGAACTGGGCGCCATCGTCGAGCCGGTGAAGATCCCCGAGTGGTATTTCAATCTCGGCGTCGGCGCGGGCTCGATCTCCGCTTCTGAATTGTGGTCGCTGCATCGCGGCTGGATCGAGGACATGAATCAACCGATCGGCGCGGGCGTGCGTGGTCGCGCGATGGCCGCCAAGACCTTCGCCCCGGCCCTCTATGCCGAGGAACTGCGCCGCATGGCCGAGCGCCGCGCCGCGTTCAACGCCTGGATGGCCCCCTACGACGCGCTTCTGACGCCGACGCTTGCTTCAGGTGCCATTCCTGTCACCGAGGTCGATGAGACCTCGCCCGCCATCTCGTTGATGACGCGTCCCGGCAACTATCTCGGCCTCTGCGGCCTGTCGCTGCCGAACGGCTTCTCCAACGGCCTGCCAATCGGCATCCAGCTGCTCGGCAAACCCTACGCAGAGGGCACGGTGCTCAGGATCGGCAAGGCACTGCAGGACGCGACCGACTTCCACAAGCGCACGCCGGATCTGTCGGCGCTGGGTCTGTAACGGGCGGCGCGCCACTCCAGTTCAGTCCCTCTGCGGCATGCCCTGCGGCACGACCGTCTTCACGAGCGATGCGTCGAGCGCTTCGTATTCGTGATAGCGGATCGTGTCGTAGAGTTCCTGGCGGGTCTGCATGCGGTCGATCACGTTCTGGGTGCCGCCGTCGCGCTGGATGGCGGCATACACGCCTTCCTGCGCCTTGTTGGCGGCGCGCAGGGCCGAGACCGGCCAGATCACCATCCGGTAGCCCATCGCCTCGAATTCGGACGCGGTGAAGAACGGCGTGCGGCCGAACTCGGTCATGTTGGCCAGGAGCTTCACGCCGGGCATCGCCTTGGCGAAGGCGCGGAACATCTCGGCCGTCGTCAGCGCCTCGGGAAAGATCGCGTCGGCACCGGCTTCGAGGTAGAGCCGTGCCCGGGCGACCGCACCGTCGATCCCTTCGCTCGCCGCCGCATCGGTGCGGGCGATGATGTAGAGGTTGCGCCGAGCCTTGGCAGCGGCCGCGACCTTCGCCGCCATGTCGTGCGGCGGGGCGAGCTTCTTGTCGTTCAGGTGGCCGCATTTCTTCGGAAGAAGCTGGTCTTCGAGATGAACGGCGGCGGCGCCCGCCTCCTCGAAGGCCCGCACCATGTGCATGACGTTCAGCGCCTCGCCATAGCCCGTATCGCCATCGACCAGGACCGGCAGGCCCGAGGCGCGCGCGACCTGGCGAATGAAGAAGCACACCTCGTCGACCGTGATGACGCCGAGATCGGGCAGGCCCATCGAGGACGACATGGCTGCGCCCGACAGATAGAGCGCCTCGAACCCTGCCTCGGCCGCCTGCAGGGCCGCAATGCCGTTGTGAGCACCCGGCATGCGAAGGATCTGCGGGCGTTCGAGGAGGGTACGGAGGCGAAGACCGGCCGGCTCGACCGGCAGGTCGGCGGCAACAAGATACGGCATGGTCTCTCCCCCTCAGGTTTTCTGCGGCTTGCGTCCCTGCCAGCCGACCATCAAGCCCGCTCCGACAACCACGGCCGTGCCGAGCCAGGTGTAGAAATCCGGCACCTCGGCGAACATCAGGTAGCCCACGATGACCGAGCCGATCATCTGCGTGTAGTTGAACGGCGCCACGAAATTCGCCGAGGCATAGGTCATGGCCTTTGCGACGCAATAATGGCCCAGGGCACCCAACGCCCCCAGTGAACAGAGAAGCACCCAGTCGACCCAGCCGGTCGGCGTCTTCCAATGGAATGGCAGCCAGGCCGACATGATGACCGCGCCCAGCAGCACGCTGTAGAAGATCGACGTGGCCGGCGCATCGATACCCGCCAGCCGCCGGATCAGGATCTGGTACATCGCGTAGCAGGTGGCGCTGCCCAGCAGCAGCAGCGACTGCCACTGGAACACCGCGCTGCCCGGCCGGATCACGATCAACACGCCGACGAAGCCAACCACGACGGCGGCCATCCTGAAGAAGGTGATGCGCTCGCCGAGCAGCGGCCAGGCGAGCAGTACGACGGCGAGCGGCGCCACGAAGGTGACGGCGATCGCCTCGGCGACGGGGATCGATTTCACCGCCGAGAAGAAGAACAGTGTCGACAGCATCATCATCACTGAGCTGACGAACTGCGTGCCGATGCGCCGCGTGCGCAGCAGCCCAAGCCCCATGCGCGGCATGAACACCGCGGCCACCAGGACCAGATGCAGGATGATCCGGAACCAGACGATCTCCTGCGGGTCGTAAGTGGCGGCCAGCAATTTCACCAGCCCGTTCATGATCGGGAACAGGGTGCAGGCCGTGCACATGAAGAGCACGCCCAGCAGTGGCCGTGACGACCGGCTGGGCGCCTGGATCTCGGCCATTCCGGGCCTCAGCGCAGGAAGCGTTCGAGCGAACCCAGCAGCAGCGTGCCGCCCGTTGCGATCACGATCAGCGAGGCGCCGATGGCCGTGAATCGCCCGATCTCCTGCGAGCGGCCCTCGGCGATGATCAGCCGGTGCGCCACCATCGAGGCCATGCCGATGGCCGCCAAGGTGATCGCCATGCCCAGTGCGATGGCGATGACGCCGACCACGCCCGCCCACAGGACATCGAGTGCGATCGACAGGAGGATGATGATCAATGCACCGGCGCAGGGTGCAATGCCGGCCGCCGTCAGCAGCAGCCAGCCGGCGATCGTGCGTTGCGGCGGCTCGTGGTCATGGTGATGATGGTCGTGCCCGTGATCATGCCCGTGATGGTGATGATCGTGCCCCTGATCCCCGTGTGGATGCTCGTGCAGGCGGCCGGTGATGCCGGCCCACAGGCGCCAGAACCCCACCAGCAGGATCAACGTGTAGGAGACGATCTCGACGTTGCGCACCTCGCGCATCGCGCCCAGCAGGCCGACGGTCGAGGAGAGTTTCAGGGCGCCGGCCAGCAGCAGGGCGGCCAGCGTGTGGGTGAAGGCGATCCAACCACCGGCGAAGATGCCCTCGATCCAGGCGCGCGGCCGGCTGCTGTCGAGGAAGTAGGCCACCACGACGGCCTTGCCGTGGCCCGGCCCCAGCGTGTGCACGACGCCGTAGCCGAAACACACGGTGACGAGGGTCCACAGGGCCAGGGAGCCCGTCCCCGACTGCACGTCGCGCAGCGAGGTCGACAGGACATGGTTGATACGACGCTGATACTCGGCGGAGTAGCGTGCAAGTTCGGCCACGCTGTCACTGAATACCAGTGCGCCGGCGAGCGCGACCAGCAGGAGCAGTCCCACCCACAGGAAGGGTGAGCGCAGAGCGGAGGCTTTTACGGAAGTTGGCATGTCACCACGTCGGCGAAGAAGGGATAGCCGCGAACGAATTCGGCCTTGTGTGTGGGATGCTTGCCCAGTGTGCAGCCGGCCGGGACCGAAGCCTTATCGACCTCGATGCGAATGAAATCCTCGGGATCGTAGGTCGCGATCGACACGAACTTGGAGGGCTGCGGCAGCCCAAAGCGCATGACGTAGACGAGATTGCGCGGCCCCTGCTTGCGCGGCGCCCCCGGCGCGTCGGCGCGCTTGTTGGTGGGCATCGGCATGCCGGCACTGTCACCGGTGTTGCGGTCCCATTCCGGCGGAATGAAGCTCGCCGGATCGTCGACGCGGGCGGAGAACTGTGGCGCCTTGCGCGGCCGGAAATCCTTACCCCCGGTGTTGATCCAGCTGAGGTACCCGTACTTGCCCAGCTCGGGCATCATCTCGCCTTCGAGCAGCTTGGTCTCCCGGGTCGAGAATTTGCCGTTCTTGTCCTCGTCGATCAGAGGGATCTCGACTTCGCTCGAATACGGATCGAACCGCCATTCGATCTCGACATGGGTATATTTTCCGTCCTTGGCGACCATGCGCACGACCTGCTGCACGACGATGTGCGGATGGGCGAGGACGGCCGGCGGCACGAACAGCGCCAGCGCGGCCAGGACCGGGGCGAGCAGCCGGCTCACGCGTGCTCCTGGTGCGGCACGGGCCGCGGCTTGCCCTCCTCGTCGATCGCCACGAACACGAAGGTCCCGTGGGTGACGCGCAGGTCGGTTTCTTCGTGGCGGCGCTGGACCACGGTCTCGAGCCCGATGGTAATCGACGTCCGGCCGACTTTCACGACTTCCCCATAGATCGACACCATGTCTCCCACCTTGATCGGCTGGACGAAGGTCATGGCCGTGATCGCCACCGTGGCCACCCGCCCCTTCGCCACCCGGGCCGCGAGCGAGCCGCCCGCGATGTCCATCTGGCTCAGCACCCAGCCGCCGAAAATGTCGCCGTTTCCGTTCATGTCGGCGGGCTGCGGGACGGTCCTTACGATCGGATCACGGCGACTTTCGGACATCAATTCCTCACCGGATATGGTTGCTTTCACACGGTTTTGCTACCATACCCATGCCGAACCGGCCACCCAGCGATCCCCTCGCGCGGCCGTGGAAAGACAAGAAGCAGGCATGGCACGAAACGGCGATCTGTTCGATCGGTCTGGCGGCGGCAAGCGTGCCGCGGGGCCGAAGGAAAATTCCTACACGGCAAGTGACATCGAGGTGCTGGAGGGTCTGGAGCCCGTCCGCAAGCGCCCCGGCATGTATATCGGCGGCACCGATGAACGGGCCATGCACCATCTGGTGGCCGAGATCCTCGACAATTCGATGGACGAGGCCGTCGCCGGCCATGCCGACACGATCTGGCTCGAGATGCTGCCAGGGAACTATGTCGCGGTGCGCGACAACGGCCGCGGCATGCCGGTCGATCCGCACCCCAAGTTCAAGAACAAGTCGGCGCTGGAGGTGATCCTCACCACCCTGCACGCGGGCGGCAAGTTCAACAGCAAGGTTTACGCCACCTCGGGCGGCCTGCATGGCGTCGGCGCCTCCGTCGTGAACGCCCTGTCGGACGACCTCGTCGTGGAGGTCGCCCGCGACCGCCAGGCCTGGACGCAGAGCTTCTCGCGCGGCCTCCCGGTCTCGAAGCTGAAGCCGGCCGGTCCCGCGCCCAACCGACGCGGCACGATCGTCACCTTCCATCCCGATCCCGAGATCTTCGGCAAGCAGCAGTTCGTGCCCGAGCGCCTCTACCGCATGGTACGCTCCAAGGCCTACCTGTTCCGCGGCGTCGAGATCCGCTGGAAGTGCGACAAGTCCCTGCTCAAGAACAGCGGGCTTCCCGAGGAAGAGACGTTCCACTTCCCCAACGGCCTGAAGGACTACATCACCTCCGAGATCGGCCAGCGGCCGACCGTCGTGCCGCAGCCCTTCGCCGGCGAGGCCAGGAGCGAGAGCAACGGCAAGGTCGAGTGGGCCGTGTGGTGGCCGAACGACGAGGAAGGGTTCGTCCGCTCCTACTGCAACACCGTGCCGACCGCCGAGGGCGGCACGCACGAATCCGGCTTCCGCAGTGCCCTGGTGCGCGGCCTCAAGCGCTATGCCGAGCTGACCGGCAACCGCAAGGGCTCGGTCATCACCGCCGACGACGTGATCGACGGCTCCGCCGCCCTCGTGTCGGTCTTCATCGAGCAGCCGCAATTCCAGGGGCAGACCAAGGAAAAGCTGGTCAGCGTCGAGGCGACCAAGATCGTCGAGACCATCGTTGGCGACAATTTCGAGCACTGGCTGATCGGCGACAAGGAAGCCGGCAACGTCCTGCTGGAGCATGTCGTCGCCAAGGCCGAGGAGCGGCTGCGGCGCCGGCAGGACCGCGAGCAGCAGCGCAAGACCGCGACGCGCAAGCTTCGCCTGCCCGGCAAGCTCGCCGACTGCTCGAGTTCCTCCTCGACCGGCACCGAGATCTTCCTGGTCGAGGGCGATTCGGCCGGCGGCTCGGCCAAGGCCGCGCGCAACCGCGAGACCCAGGCGATCCTGCCGTTGCGCGGCAAGATCCTGAACGTGGCCAGCGCCAGCTCCGAGAAGATGCGCGAGAACCAGGAGATTCAGGATCTCATCCAGGCGCTGGGCTGCGGCGCCGGCGCCCATTACAACGACGACCGCCTGCGCTACGAGCGCGTCATCATCATGACCGACGCCGACGTCGACGGCGCACACATCGCCTCGCTGTTGATGACGTTCTTCTATCGCGAGATGCCCAAGCTGATCGAGAACGGCCATCTGTTCCTGGCGCAGCCGCCGCTCTTTCGCATCAGCAAAGGCGGCCGCACCGAATATGCCCAGGACGATGCCCAGAAGGACGAGCTGGTCCGGACGGTATTCAACGGCAAGGCCGACATCACCCGCTTCAAGGGCCTGGGCGAGATGCAGTCCGTCCATCTGCGGGAAACCACGATGGATCCGGCCAAGCGCGTCCTCCTGAAGGTCGACGTACCATTGATCACCGGCAACGAGCCGGACTCTCGCGTCGAGGACATGCGGACCCGCACCCTGGTCGAGGACCTGATGGGCCGCAAGCCGGAGAAGCGCTACGCCTTCATCCAGGAGAACGCCAAGTTCGCCCGCGATCTCGACGTCTGAGGTCGGGCGCCGCGGGATGACGAGTCGCGCGCAGAAATGTGACATCCCCGGAGCCGTGTCCCGGGCATATACTGGATGGATATTCCGCGGAGGAGTTTGCCCCATGCGTCTCAGGACCAAGATCGTGGCCGCGCTGCTGGCGGTCGCTGCTCTTCCGGCCGCGGCCTACGCGGCCACCATCGGCGGCACCTACTACGCGGTGCAGTACGACTATCGCGAATTCTTCGCCGCCACCGACGGCAAGAACTTCCAGGTCGTGCTCCACGGCAACCCTTTCCCCGGGACCGACCCGGCGGTGGTGGCGCGTGACCTCCTGCCGATGATGCAGGCGGCGAAGCCGATGCCCCGGCTCACCTTCACTTACGAGACGCCCCCGGAGCCGCCCCGCCCCAACTACCGCCTGATGCTGGTCTTCGACCCGGCGAACGATCTCAACAGCGACTCGGTCTGCAAAGGCACGGTGCGGTTCAAGCCCGGCAAGCCCGGTGTCTTCAACGTTTATGCCATCTATTGCCGCAACGACATGACGATGTCTGAGACGACCGCCTGGACGCCCGCGAACGGCCCGACGGATCCGCGGATCGGCGAGCTGTTTCGCGAGCTGTTCATGGTCGTCTTCTCCGACTCGCCATCCCTGAAGCCCAACCAAGGCGGCGGCTTTAGCCGCAATTAGCGGACCTGGGCGCCCCAAGCGCTCCACAGGGAACTTCTGCTAACCAGACGGCAATGGCCGTCTGGTATCCCCTCCTCGATCTCGCCCTCTCCCGTCTCGACGCGGAGGCCGCGCATGGCCTCGCCATCCGTGCGCTGAAGATCGGCCTTTTGCCGGGTGACCGGCGCGCCGATGCCGCCTCCCTGGCAACGAAGGTATGGGGTCGTTCGCTGCCCAACCCGATCGGCCTGGCCGCCGGTTTCGACAAGAACGCCGAGGTCGCCGACGCCATGCTGGCCCAGGGCTTCGGCCTGGTGGAGATCGGCAGCGTCACGCCGCGGCCGCAGGAGGGCAATCCGCGCCCCCGTCTGTTCCGGCTGCCGAAGGATCGCGGCGTCATCAACCGCATGGGCTTTCCAGGACACGGGCTGGACGCCGCCCGAGCCCGGCTGGCCGCGCGGGCGCGCCGCGGCTTCGTCGGCGTCAATATCGGCGCCAACAAGGACAGTACCGACCGCGCCGCCGACTACGTGACGGGCTGCGTGGCGCTGGCACCCTATGCCGATTACCTCGTCTGCAACGTCTCCTCGCCCAATACGCCCGGCCTGCGCAACCTGCAGGGCCGGACGGAGCTCGCAGGCCTGCTGAAGCGCGTGCAGGACGCGATTGCCGCCAAGCCGGTGCCGCTGGTGGTCAAGATCGCGCCGGATGCGACGGACGACGACCTCGACGATATCGTCTTCGTCTGCCGCGACCTCCGGCTCGATGGCATCATCATCGGCAATACCACCCTTTCCCGCCCGCCCTCGCTTCGGTCCGAGCGGCGCGGCGAGACAGGCGGCCTGTCGGGGGCCCCGCTCACGGCGCTGTCGACCGAGGTGCTACGCAAGACCGCACTTCGCGTCGAGCGGCAGTTCCCGCTGATCGGTTGTGGCGGGGTCGGTTCGGGGGCTGACGCCTATGCCAAGATCCGCGCAGGCGCCACGCTCGTGCAGCTGTATTCGGCGATGGTTTACGAGGGGCCGCCGCTTATCCGACGCATCAAGGACGAGCTGGCAGCCTTGCTGGCTCGCGACGGGTTCGCTTCGGTCGCGGACGCCGTCGGTTCGGACGTTGGCGGCTAAACCTCGTCGCATCGCGAAAATCTAAGCCGCAGACGCGAGGCGAATGAGCCCATACACTCCCGGCCAGGGAGACAAACGCCGTGCCGCTCTGGATACCGATCACCGTCGCTGCCGCTCTGTGCCAGAACATTCGCACGACGATGCAGCAGAAGATCCGCGGCATCCTGAGCGTCGATGGTGCCAACTTCGTGCGCTACCTCTACGGCGCCCCGCTGGCACTGGGCATGCTGGCCTTCCTGGTCTTCGTGACCGGCCGGCACGTGCCGTCGATCTCGCTGCATTTTCTGCTGCTGGTGACCATCGCGGGCGTGGCCCAGATCGTCGCCACCTCGCTGATGATCCACGCCTTCTCCCTGCGCAATTTCGCGGTCGGCACGGTCTATTCCAAGACCGAGACCGTGTTCGTGGCCTTGTTCGCGACCTTCATCGCCGGCGAGCCGCTGAAGCTCGGCGCGTGGGCCGGTATCCTGGTCTGCCTGGGCGGCGTTGCGATCCTGAGCGTACGGGGAAAGTTCTCCGACGTGCGCGGCGTGCTGGCCGACCTCACGCACAAGGGCGCGCTCTACGGGATTCTCTCGGGCGCCATCTTCGCCATCGCCGCCGGCACGATCCGCGAGGCTTCGAAGCTGCTGCCCGAAGGCGACTTCCTGGTGCGGGGCATCACCGTGCTCGCCTGCATGAACACCATCCAGGTCGTGCTGATGGCGATCTACCTGTCGCGGCGCGACCGGCCACAGCTCTCGAAGGTCTGGTTCAACTGGCGCTCCTCGATTTGGGTGGGCATCTTCAGCGTGCTCGGCTCGGCCGGCTGGGCGCTCGCCATGACTCTCGAGAATGCCGCGCTGGTCCGCGCGGTCGGCCAGATCGAGCTGGTCTTCACCTTCATCTCCTCCCGCCTCATCCTCAAGGAGAGGCCGTCCCTCGGCGAGTGGATAGGCAGCATCCTGGTGGTCGGCGGGGTCGTTCTCATCCTTGCAACCCGGTGACCCCATGACGGACATGACAAGGCCGCTCGACGGCCTGCGCATCCTGGATTTCTCGACCACCATCGCCGGCCCGCACTGCAGCCGCCTGCTCGCCGACATGGGCGCCGACGTGGTGAAGGTCGAATCGCCCGAAGGCGACCTGATGCGCTCGCGCCCGGTGCAGCGCGACGGCTTCAGCACCATGTTCGGCCAGCTCAATGCCGGCAAGAAATCGATCGTTCTCGATCTCAAGAAAGCGGAAGCGGTCGCCGCCATCAAGAAGCTGGCCGCCACAGTCGACATCCTGGTCGAGAACTACCGCCCAGGCGTCATGAAGCGACTGGGCCTAGACTATGCCGAGCTGTCCAAGGTCAATCCGCGGCTGATCTATTGCGCCATCTCGGGGTACGGACAGACCGGGCCCGGCGCCGGACGTCCCGCCTACGCGCCGGTCATCCACGCTTCGACCGGCTACGACATGGCGCATCTCTTCTACCAGCAGGGCCGCCAGAGGCCGGACAATTGCGGAATCTTCGTCGCCGACTATGCCAGCGGCGCCTATGCAATGGGCGCGATCCTGGCGGCCGTCCACCAGCGCCATGCCACCGGCAAGGGCCAGATGGTCGACGTGTCGATGTTCGAGACGCTGGTGGGCATGCTACTGGGCGAGGTCAACCGTGCCCAGTTCGACTTCGAGATGCCGTCGCGGCCGATGTACGGCCCGATCGAGGCCGCCGACGGCTACGTGATGCTGGCGACGGCCAGCGAGAAGACCTTCCAGGACATGGCGACGGCCGCCGGTCGTCGCGACTGGCTGACCGATCCACGCTTCGAGAAGTATCAGGACCGCCGCATGAACTGGGGCGTGCTGGTCGACGAACTCGAGGAATGGTCGAAGAAGATGAGCGTCAAGGAAGTCGTGGCAGCGCTCGAGAAGCAGGGCGTCCCCTGCTCGCCCTACGTCACGGTCACCGAGGCGCTTCAGGACCCGCAGGTCGAGCATCGCGGCTCGCTGTGCACCATCGAGGATGGCGGCGGCAGCTACAAATCGCCCGCACCGCCCTTCCGTTTCTCCGGCTCCCCGCTGCAGAGCGGCCCCAAGGTCGCCGCACTGGGCGAAAACACCAAGGCCGTCCTGGCCCAGGCTGGCCTGACTCCCTCCGAAATCGAGGCCCTCGTCAAATGATCGACCCGCGTACTCCCATCCTGGTCGGCGCCGGCCAGATCACCGATACGGTCGGAAAGCCCTCGAGCGAGCGCTCGCGCGTCGCCTTCTGCGCTGAGGCCTCGAATCTCGCGCTTGAGGACACGAAGGCCGGGATCGGCGGCCACGCGCTCGGCCACCTGGTGGACGCGATCGCCGTAATGGAGTTCTTCAGCGACATCAGCCCGCGTTTCGCGTCGCCCTACGGCCGCTCGAGCAATCCACCGCAGAGCGTCGCCAACCGCCTGCATGCCGATCCGAAGCAGCTGCTCTACACCCACTCGGGCGGCAACATGCCCCAGTACCTGGTGAACAAGTTTGCCGAACAGATCGCCCGGGGCGAGACCGAGCTGGCGCTGATCTGTGGTGCGGAGTTGCTGCGCAGCACGCAGAACGCCCGTCGCGCCAACATGAAGATCGACTGGAACGAGGATCCGGGCGGCGGCGAGCCGACGCGCATCGGCGATTCCCGCTTCGGCTTCAGCGAGGAAGAGGCGCGCCACGACCTGCGCGCGGCCATTCATTTCTATCCGCTGCTGGAGAACGCCATTCGGGGCGGGCTGAAGCGCGACGTCGACAGCCATATGAAGGCGATGGGCCGGCTGTTCGAGCGCCTCGCCGCGGTCGCCAAGGACAACCCGCTCGCGACGCGCCGCGAGGGCTACAGCGCGGAGGCCCTGTCGACCATCTCCCCAGACAATCGCTGGATCTGCTTCCCCTATCCGCGGCTGATGAACGCCAATGCCATCATCGACCAAGCGGCCGCCGTCCTGGTCACCTCGGTCGAGAAGGCCCGCGAATGGGGCATCCCACAGGAGCGCTGGGTGTTCCTGCACGGCTGCGCCGACGGTACCGACACCTGGGTCGTGTCCGAGCGTGACAAGCTCGACTCCTCGCCCGCGATCCGAGGCTGCGCGCGCATCGCTCTCGACATGGCGGGCAAGAAGGTCTCCGACATCGACGCCTTCGACCTCTACAGTTGCTTCCCCTCGGCGGTCGAAGTCGCGATGACCGAGATCGGCATCGCCGTGGACGATCCGCGCCCGATCAGCGTGACCGGCGGGCTGCCGTTCTTCGGCGGGCCCGGGAACAACTACGTCACCCATTCGATCGCCGAGATGATGAACGTGGTGCGGGCTAGGCCCGGCTCCTTCGGCATGGTGACGGCCAACGGCAACTATCTCACCAAGCATTCGGCCGGCCTCTACTCGACCGAGCCCACGAAAGGCGCGTGGAAGCGCGAGGATCCGAAGATATTCCAGGCCGAACTCGATGCCCTTCCCAAGCGCAGGGTTGAAACCAAGCCCACGGGCACCGGCACGATCGAGACCTACTGCGTCACCTACGGCAAGGACGCTCCCGAGCGCGGCTATATCCTGGGCCGCCTCGACAGCACCGGCGACCGCTTCGTCGCCATGACCCCGGACGATCCCGCCCTGGTCGCCGACATGCTGACGCGCGAGCAGCTCGGGCGTAAGGTGTCGGTCTCCGAAACGGGCGGCCGCAACGTCTTCCGGCCCCTCTGAGGCGAGGAAGCGATGCCGAACGTCCTGAACGCGGCGCAGACCGCCGAATTCAACGACAAGGGCTTCACCTATGCGCGCGGCCTGTTCGCGCCGGACGAGGTGAGGCTGCTGACCCGCGCCATGGAGGAAGATCCGGCCGTGCGCGAGAGTATCCTCGACCGTCGCGACGGCGAGGGCCGCTCGACCCGAATCGCACTCTGGAACCGGGCCGGCGACAGCGTCTACGGGCTCGCCGCCCGCGTACGGCGCATGGTCGACACGTCGGCGGCCCTGCTGGGCGGGCCGGTCTATCACTACCAATCGAAGCTCACGGCCAAGGAGCCGGAGGTCGGCGGCGCCTGGGAGTGGCACCAGGATTACGGCTACTGGTACTATAATGGGTGCCTGCGTCCGGACATGCTCTCGGTCATGATCGGGCTCGACCGCACCAACCGCGGCAACGGCTGCCTGCAGATCGCCACTGGCTCGCACAAGCTCGGCCGCATCGATCACACGCCGCTGTCGCCGACCCAGAACGAGGTCGATCCGGCACGGATGCCGCACATCCTCGAGAAATGCCCGATCGAGTACTGCGAGCTGGAGGCCGGCGACGCGCTGATCTTCCATTGCAACGCGATTCACCGCTCCGACGCCAACCGCTCGCCCAACCGTCGGTGGACCCTGCTGATCTGCTACAACAGGGCCGACAACGACACCTTCACGAAGGCCGACGACCGCTATTACGTGCCGCTCGAACCGGTCGACGACGACGCGATTCGTCATGCCGGCCTGCGCTTCGCCCGCGGCGACGGGCAGGAACATTTCGCCAGCAAGCCCTATGTGCCGAACCTGAGAAAGGCATCGTGACGAACATGTCGGGCTCCAGACTGATCGAGATCCTGCTCCGCCAGCGCGAGGCACAGATCAAGGATGGTACGCCGCCCGCCGAGTTGCGCATCGACCGTCTGAATCGCTGCATCGGTCTCCTTGTCGACCGCCGGCGGGACATCGAAGCGGCCCTTACCGCCGATTTCGGCGCGCGCTCCCCCACCGTGACCGCCTTTGCGGACGTCGCCAGTTCGATCGGCCCTCTCAAGCACGCGCGCGACCATCTCAGGAGCTGGATGAAGACGGAGCGGCGCCGCACGACGCCGCGCATCCTGGGCTTCCTGGGGGCCCGGGCCGAGATCCGGCACCAGCCCAAGGGCGTGGTCGGCGTGATCAGCCCCTGGAATTTCCCGGTCAACCTGACCTTCGCGCCGCTGGCCGGAGTCCTGGCGGCCGGCAACCGGGCCATGATCAAGCCGTCCGAGACGACGCCGGCCACGTCAGAGTTGCTGAAGCAGATGTTCGCCAGCGCCTTCGACGAAAGCGAGATTGCGGTCGTGACCGGCGGCCCGGAAGTCGGGCGGGCTTTCTCTTCCCTGCCGTTCGACCATCTGGTCTTCACCGGCGCGACGTCGATCGGCCGCCACGTGATGCGGGCGGCTGCCGAGAACCTTGTGCCGGTGACGCTTGAGCTGGGCGGCAAGAGTCCGGTCGTGATCGGGCGCTCGGCGGACATGTCCGTCGCAGCGGCGCGGATCATGAACGGCAAGACGCTCAATGCAGGCCAGATCTGCCTGGCGCCCGACTATGTGCTGGCGCCGGCCGACCGCCTCCCCGACTTCGTCGCCGCGGCGAAGAGCTCGGTCGGCCAGATGTTCCCCAGCATCCGCGAGAGCCCCGACTACACCGCGATCGTCACGGACCGTCACTATGCGCGGCTGATGGGCTATCTCGACGATGCCCGGACCAAGGGCGCGGAGATCGTCGAGATCAATCCCGGCGCCGAGGATCTGCGCCAACAGCCGCATCGCCGCGTCGCGCCGACCCTCATCCTCAATCCGACTGACGAAATGAAGGTCATGCAGGAGGAGATTTTTGGCCCCCTACTGCCCGTGAAGGCCTATCGCGACGTGCAGGAAGCCATCGACTACATCAACGCCCACGACCGGCCGCTCGGCCTCTATTATTTCGGCAGCGACGCGGCGGAGCGCGACCGGGTGCTCGACGGCACGACGTCAGGCGGCGTCACGGTGAACGACGTCGTCATGCACGTCGCCCAGGAGGAACTGCCGTTCGGCGGCGTCGGCCCGGCCGGCATGGGCGCCTATCACGGCCACGACGGATTTCGCGAATTCAGCCACCGCAAGTCGATCTACCACCAGATCAAGTGGGATCTGGGGCCGTTGCGCATGCTGCGCCCGCCCTACGGTGCCGGGCTGAAAAAGTACCTGGGAATGCAGATCAAGCGCTGAAAGCGAAAGGTCCCTCGCTCGCGAGGGACCTTCAGCGTCACGCCGCCTTGATGTTCGAGCGCTTGATGCGGTCGAGATTGGAGCCCTCGATGCGGACCAGCCTCGTGAGGCCGTCGCGCTTGGGCGAATGGACAACGCCGACATCGTAGAAGTGGCTATCGCCGGGCTTCAGCACGTAGGTCTTCGTTGGTTCGACCAGGGACGGCTCGTCGCCCTCGCCCTTCTTCACGATCCGCCAGTCCGTCATCTCGGTGTCGCCAGTCGCCAGGCCGTAGATTGCCCAGCTGGGGCCGTGATCGTGGGGCGCACCGTGCGCGGCCGTCTCGTACACATGCCCGCAGATACAGAAACCCAGCTCCGGATCTTCATAGAGGACCTTGCGCGGACGGCACTGATCTGCGGTCAGGTGCTTTGCGACGAACGCCTCGTCGAGCAGCACCTTCGACACGAGCTTGCAGACTTCCTGCTTACCCGCGATCCCAGAATCGGCCTTGAGGGCGTGGCGAATGTCGGCGCTCAACTGCTCGAGAGTATAGGTCATTCCTTGCCTCCAATCTGAATATCCATAGTCGCACGGTGGATACTGGAGATCACCCCTTCACCTCAGCCGGCAATCGCTCTGCGAGCCAACCATGCCCGTCAGGCACCCAACCTCTCCAGCGCCGCGCTCAACCGTGCACCGGTCTGCTGGGCTTGCGCCCGGCGCTCGCGCTGCTCCTCGACCACTTCCTCCGGCGCACGGGCGACGAAGGCGGCGTTGGCCAGCTTGGCGTCGATCTTGCCGACTTCGTCGGCGAGTTTCCTGATCTCCTTCTGGAGACGCGCGCCCTCGGCCTTGAGGTCGATCACATCGCCAACCGGCAAGGCATAGGTCGCCTCGCCGATGACGATCTGCAGCGACGCCTTGGGCGCCGAGGCGGCCGCCTCGACTCCCTCGATGCGCGCCAGCCGCTCGATGGCGGCCCGATGCGTCTCCAGCCGTGCGCCCGTCGTCTCGTTGCCGCCGATCACCAGCAGCTTGAGCTTTGCGCCGGCCGGCACGTTCAGTTCAGCCCGTGCCGAACGGATGTCCTGGATCAGCTTCACCAGCCAGCCCATCTCCGCATCGGCCGCCGCATCGATGGCCGTCGGTGCAGGCCAGGGCTGGCCGATCAGCGGTCCATGCGCGGCTCGGTGGCCGAGCTTGTCCCACAGCTCCTCGGTGATGAAGGGCATCACCGGGTGCATCAGCTTCACTGTTTCGCGCAGCACGAACGCCGTGACGGCGCGCGTCTCGTCCTTCTCGGGACCATCTGTGCCCTGCAGGATCGGCTTGGTGAGTTCGACGTACCAGTCGCAGACCACGCCCCAGACGAATTCATAGAGCGTGTTGGCCGCTTCGTTGAGGCGGAAGTCGGTCAGCGCCCTGTCGATCGCCTGGTTGGCGCGGGCGAGTTCGCCCAGCATCCATTTGTTGACCGTGAGCCTAGCCGATGCCGGGTCGAAACCTTTCGGCAGCGCCGCGCCGTTCATCTCGGCAAAGCGCGTGGCGTTCCACAGCTTGGTCGCGAAGTTGCGCGCGCCCTCGACGCGCGCCGGCGCAAGCCGCAGCCGGCCGGCCTGGGAGGCGGCCAACGACGTCATGGTGAAGCGCAGCGCGTCGGCGCCGTACTTGTCGATCAGTTCCAGGGGGTCGATCACGTTCCCCTTGGACTTGGACATCTTCTGGCCCTTCTCGTCCGTCACCAGCCCGTGCAGGTAGACGGTGCGGAACGGCACCTCCTCCATGAAGTGCATGCCCATCATCATCATGCGGGCGACCCAGAAGAACAGGATGTCCCAGCCCGTGACGAGTGTGCTGGTCGGATAGTACTTGGCCAGTTCCGGCGTCCGGTCGGGCCAGCCGAGCGTCGAGAACGGCCACAGGGCCGAGCTGAACCAGGTGTCGAGCACGTCGGGATCGCGTTCCAGTGCGACGTCCTTGCCGTAATACGCCCGCGCCTCTTGCTTCGCCTCATCCTCGGAGAGCGCCACGAACACCTTTTTGTCCGGTCCGTACCAGGCCGGGATCTGGTGGCCCCACCATAGCTGGCGCGACACGCACCACGGCTCGATGTTCTCCATCCAGCGGAAGAAATCTTCGCGGCCGCGCTCGGGCACGAACTTCACGCGGCCGTCGCGCGCCGCCGCCAGCGGCGCCTCCGCGAGCTTCCTGGCATCGGCGTACCACTGCTCGGTGAGGTAGGGCTCGACCGGCACGCCGCCGCGATCGCCGTAAGGCACCGCATGCGTATGCGGCTCGATCTTCTCGACGAGACCCAGCGCCTCCATTTCCGCCACGACGACCTTGCGCGCCTCGAAGCGGTCGAGGCCGCGATACTTCTCCGGCGCCTTGTCGTTGACCCGCGCGAACTTGTCGAAGATGTTGATGGCTTCAAGATTGTGTCGGCGGCCGACCTCGAAATCGTTGAAATCGTGCGCCGGCGTGATCTTGACGGCGCCAGACCCCTTCTCCGGATCCGAGTATTCGTCGCCCACGATGGCGATCCGGCGGCCGACCAGCGGCAGCACCGCATGCTTGCCGATCAAGTGCTTCCACTTCGGGTCGTCGGGGTGCACGGCGATGCCGGTATCGCCCAGCATCGTCTCGGGTCGCGTCGTGGCGACCACGATGAACTCGTCGGGACTGCCGTCGATCGGATACTTGAAGTACCAGAGATGGCCCTTCACCTCGCGCGACTCGACCTCAAGGTCGGAGATCGCGGTCAGCATCTTGGGGTCCCAGTTGACCAGCCGCAGGTCCTTGTAGATCAGGCCCTGCTGGTAGAGTTCGACGAACACCTTGAGCACGGCCTTCGACAGGCCCTCGTCCATGGTGAAGCGCTCACGACTCCAGTCACAGGAGGCGCCGAGCCGGCGGAGCTGGCTCGTGATCGTGCCGCCCGAATACGCCTTCCACTCCCAGACCTTGGCGAGGAACTCCTCGCGGTTCAGCAGCTTCTTGTTGGCATCCGTCCTGGTCGCCCCTTCGACCGCAAGGCCGATTCCCTCCTGCTCGAGGTTCCGCACGACCACCATCTGCGTGGCGATGCCCGCATGATCGGTGCCCGGCTGCCACAGCACGTCGTCGCCCTTCATACGGCGCCACCGAATCAGCACGTCCTGCAGGGTGTTGTCGAGCGCATGGCCCATGTGCAGGCTGCCCGTGACGTTGGGCGGCGGGATGACGATGCAATAGGGCTGCTTCGGCGACTCGGGATGGGCGCGGAAAGCCCCCGCCTGCTCCCATTCTGGGTAGCGCCGGGCCTCGATTTCCTTGGGGTCGTAGGTCTTGTCGAGCATCTTCTGGCCTTAAACGAAAAACGCCACGGTTGCGACACCGTGGCGATGAATGAGGGTGGCGCCTGGGGTCAGCGGCGGGTGAGCCGGGCAATCTCGCGTTCGACGTAGCGCTCGACCATCGGCGGCAGATTGGTATCCAGCCACTCCTTGAGCATCGGACGCAGCATTTCCTTGACCAGGTCCTCGATGGTCTGGGCGGAGCCGCCAACCCTGGGGCCCGGATCGGTCGCCGCCGGTGGAGGCACGCTATCCTGCACGGCCTGATTGAGCCGGGCGAAGGCCGAACTGGTGGCGCCCGCCACGCCAGCGCCGACCAGCGCTTCGCCGGAGCTCGTCCTGGCGGCTGGCGTCTCGCGGATGGCGGGCTCCGTCGAGGGTTGCGGCACCTCGGCTGCGTTCACGGGATCGATCTGCGGCAAGGCAGCGGGTTGTTCGTTTGGCATCGACCTGGGTTCTTCCACGATCTCTGTGAGCAGGAGCACGTCGTCGCGCGCCCCGGGCGCAGACGGCAGTACGGGCGGTATCACGGGCGGACGCTCTCCAGGGCCAGCAGTTGCATTCCGCAGGCTTCCAACCTGCGCCCGGGCCTCGTCGTCCGAGATGATCTTGCGGATGGACGCGAGAATGTCGTCCATCGACGGGTCCTTGTTCGGGAGCCCCTTGCCGTCGCTCATTTCCCGCTGCTCCCCATCGGGGCGGCACCGGCGACGCCGGCCGGCGAGGTCGAGGGCGGAATGTTGCCTGTCCCCGATTCGCCGCTGCTGCCCCAACCGATCCAGCGGGAGCCGACGTCCTTGTAATAGCGCTCCTCGTCGTAATATTCGACCGGCAGCGCCAGCGTGCGGGCCGTCAGGCGTCCGATACCGGCCAGCACGCCATAGTAGGCGACCTGCACGTCGTGGCGTGCCTGGATCAGGTTGACCTGCGAATTGAGCAGTTCCTGCTCGGCGTTCAGTACGTCCAGCGTGGTGCGTGAGCCGACCAGCGCTTCCTGCCGCACGCCGTTCAATGCGACTTCGTTGGCGCGGACCTGCGATTCGAACGACGTGACCCGCGAGCGCGACGAATCCAGCTGGCGCCAAGCGCGGATCACGTTCTCCGCCACGGTGCGACGGGCGCTGTCGAGTTCGTTGCGGCGCTGCCCGACCAGCTCGCGTGCAGACCGGATACGAGACCATTCGCTGCCGTTCTGGAAGATCGGGATCGTGGCCTGGAGGCGGACGGCGTAGTTGTAATACCTGTCGGTCGGGACCTGCAGGTCGTACTGCTGTTGCAGCGCGCCAACCAGATTGACCTGCGGCAGCAGGTCACCAACCGCCGAGTTCACCCCGTAATTGGCCGCCGTAATGCGGTGAGCAGCGGTGACGGCGCGCGGGCCCGCATCCATCGCCAGCCCGATCGCCTCCTCCTCCGACGACGGAAGGCCGCCGATCAGCGGAATCTCGCCCAGCTTTCCCGGCTTCTTGCCGATCGTGCGCTGGAAGGCGGCCTCTGAGATGCGGACATTGGTCTCGGCCTGGACCAGGTCGGCTTTGGCCAGTTCGAGGCGGGCCTCGGACTGCGCCACGTCGGTGATGGTCAGTTCGCCGACCCGGAAGCGCTCGCGGGTGGCGTCGAGCTGCTGAACCAGCACCCGCACGTTGTTGCGGCGGGCATCGGCGATTCCGATGTTCTGGATGAGGTCGGCATAGGACGTCACCGCCGACAGAAGCACGTTCTGCTCCGTCTCGGCGAGCTGAGCCCGCTGGGCCTGAATGTTCGACTGCGCCTGCTTTGTCTCGGCAATAGTCTTGCCGCCACGGAAGACCGGCTGGACCATCTGCAGGGTCGTGAACTTGCCGTTCAGCGCATAGAAGGTCGGCGTCGAGCGCACCGAGTAGGAGTCCTGCTCGACCTTGTTGTATTCGACGTTCAGGGTGACGCGTGGGCGCCAGTTTGCGACCGCCTGCGACAGCGTTTCGTCGGTCTGGCGCAGGATCGCCCGGCTCGCCAGCAGGTCGGGGTTGCTGTTGTACGTCGTCGCCAGGGCCTCGATCAGGCTCTGCGACCGCGCGCTGGAAGCGCCCCCGAGCCCGACCGCCAGGATGCACGCGGCCGCGGTGCGGGCATGCCTCAAACCGGGCCGGATACGCATTGTTCTACCCTCATCTTTGGACGGCACCCTAGCATCAGGCGGAACACTATTGGTAGCCCTCGGCATGGGAAAGGCCCGACCGGCTCAGAAGGTGAATCGCTCAGGGCGGGCGAACCCCGGCAGCGGCGGCGTACCGGCGTCGAAGAGCGGCCTTCCCGACATGACGCCGCCCTGCTTCACGAAGAGATGGGCGACGCCCAAGGCGCCGCTCGGATCGGCAATCACCGTGGCCAGCCGCCCACCCTCGGCGAGCTGGGCGGCAATGGCATTGGGCACTTCGCACACCGCGCCCTCGATCAGGATGATGTCATAGGGGGCAGATGCCGCGGCACCCTGCTCCGCCGCGGCCACCACCTGCTGAACGCCCGTGACCCCGAGGTCGCGCAGCACCTGCCGGGCACCTTCGGCCAAGCCGGCGTCGGCCTCGACGGCGACCACCGACCTGACCAGCCGCGCCAGGATCGCCGCGCCATAGCCCCGTCCGGCAGCCACGACCATCGCCTTGTCCTCGGCCTGAGGCTGCAGGACCTGGATCAGGCGAGCCAACACCATCGGCTCCATCATGAAGCGACCATTGCCCAGTGGCACGTCATCGTCGGCATAGGCGACCGAGCGCAGGCCTTCAGGCAGGAAACGCTCCCGCGGCAGCTCCCCGAGAGCGGCCAGCAGGCCGGCATCATTGACCCGGTTGGGCCGGAGCTGCCCTTCCACCATGTTGCGTCGCGCGAGCGCGAAATTCGTCATAGGCTGCCCCCTAGATGTAGCGGTGTTATATAGGCGGCGGCAGACGACAGCGTCAAAGGTCTCTCCGTCGCGGCCGGCTTGACCGGTCCGTCTCGGCATGAGTATAGCACCGCGCGCTTTCGTGCGGCCCGGTAGCAAAGCGGCTATGCAGAGGACTGCAAATCCTTCCAGGCCGGTTCGACTCCGGCCCGGGCCTCCACGAATGCACAAGCGACAGGTCTTGCATGAGCGGACACGCTCTGTCACAAGACCGCGCCTTCGCGGCACCGTTACCGCCGTCGCGACGAATTCCATTCCGGAGTAGCTCAGCGGTAGAGCAGGCGACTGTTAATCGCCCGGCCGTAGGTTCGATTCCTACCTCCGGAGCCAATTTGGGGCCGTTCTCGAAAGAGAGCGGCCCCTTTTCGCTTGCGGAGTGCAAATCATGCCCTCGATCGCGCTGCCCGGCGAACGGGTCGAGCTCATTGAGCGTACCGTGG
This sequence comes from Rhodospirillaceae bacterium, assembly GCA_009772935.1. Classification (GTDB taxonomy): domain Bacteria; phylum Pseudomonadota; class Alphaproteobacteria; order Reyranellales; family Reyranellaceae; genus Reyranella. The sequence continues at coordinate 27,987 of WOUR01000004.1, read as the reverse complement.
TCTTCCAAGGCTACTTCCGCATGGCCCGCTACCTTTTTCGCCACAGCCTCTATCAGGGCGGTCAAAGCGGAGAATTCAGTCGCGAGGTGTTCGAGCGTGGCCAGGCCGCCGCCGTGCTGCCCTACGATCCGGTCCGCGACGAGGTGGTCCTGATCCGACAGTTCCGCGCCGGCACCTTCGCGGCCGGCCGTCATCCCTGGGGTTGGGAGATCGTGGCCGGAATTATCGAGGAGGGCGAATCGCCCGAGGATGTGGCGCGGCGCGAGGCGGTGGAGGAAGCGGCGGTACAAATCCTGGATCTCGTTCCCCTCTACAGCCTCGTGCTCAGTCCGGGCGCCTGTTCGGAAATCTGCGACATCTTCCTCGGCTGTATCGACGCTTCCGGTGTCGGTGGCATTCACGGCCTTGAGTCGGAGAACGAGGACATCCTCGTACAGGTCGTGCCATTCGCCGAGGCTCGCGCGCTCCTCGCGCGTGACGAGATCGACAATGCGGCGGCCGTGATCGCCCTGCAATGGCTGGCGCTCCATCGCGACGAGCTGCGCAGCCGCTGGGGCTGATCGCCCGCAGGCTCACTCGTAGAGGTATCCGACCGGCTCGCCTTGCGTACGCTGCGGACGAGCGTCCTTGCGCGTGATGATCTGGCCGGCCAGGCCGTCGATCTCGTCGCGCTGCGCCGACGTCCAGCGGCAGAGATTGTCCATGTTCTTCAGGAGCCCGAGCCGGAGGAGCTGCGTATTCTCTTCCACCGCGACGAGCGTCGCCGAACTCTTGCCCACGGTGACCGAATCGCCTGTTCCGAGTTCGAACCCCTTGCCGGCCGCATCCTTGAATTCGGCGGTCCCGCGAATAACGCGATAGACCACAACCGCCCCCTTCTCCCGCTCGGCGAGACTTGCCGCGGAGGCCGTACTTTTCGGCAGCAGCGACTGTCCGCGAGGATCGGTGGCGATGATGTGCCCGGTGACGAGGTGGCCGCTCGGCGCCTCAATGCCCAGGTCGCGAACATGGACGGGCATGGACGACTTCACCGTCCCGGCCGCCAGCGGTCTGTAGAGCGCATCGAGCGACAGGGGATCCTGGTACCAGAAGCCGGCGCCGCTCGGCCGGTCGTGGAATGGATGGCTCCAGGCCAGACGTGGCGTCTCGGCCTCGTCGATGTCTTCCGAGTGCACCACCGTCGGATTGGGGAAGGTCGTCGGCTCGGTGATGAACGCCTCGATGAACTTGCCCGAGTAGCCCATGGAGAGCGGATCGGGCACGACGGTCTGCGGGGTCTTCAGGTTCGCGTCCGTCGAAAGTCCCGACCAGCTGTAGGAACTCTGCCGGTGCACGATCGCGCTCTGCAGGATCAGCGCGCCGGGTCCGACATAGTGCATCAATCCATCGTAATCGAAGGTGAAGAGCCCCGAGGTGACCAGCACCAGTTGGAAGCCGCCCGGTGGAAGGTGGAGATGGAAGTCGGTCGGCCCGGCGTCGGGCCTGTAGATCGGCAGGTTGGTCGCGACTTCCTGCAGGAGGAAGGCCTCGTTGTTCGCGTGGAAGCCATTGATCACCCGGTTATAGAGCGCCTGGGGCCGATAGATCGGGTCATAGGTCGCGTCCCGGTCGCGGTCGATGGCGACGAAACCCTGGTGATTGAGACGGATCGGATCGCCGTTCGGATGAACCAGGCTCGCCCAGTTCGAATGGACAGCAGCATGCGCGGTCATGGGACCTTCCAGTCTGGGCCCTGCGGGGCGCACGAGCCCGCCTGAATTCATGCGAATTCCGGGCCAATCATGTCGCCAACCGGTATGGTCAGGTTGCGATCCCCCCTGCTCCCCATCTACGGTCCCGCCGGGGGCGGCGCAGGGTCAAGCAGAGCGAGTAGGTCATGAACGTCCGGTCGGGTTTCATCGATAGCATCGGCAACACGCCGCTGATCAAGCTACGTGCCGCCTCCGAGGCGACGGGCTGCGGCATCTACGGCAAGGCCGAGTTCCTCAATCCGGGCGGCTCGGTGAAAGACCGCGCCGCGCTTGCGATCATCGAGGACGCCGAGAAGCGCGGCAAACTGCGGCCGGGCGGTGTGATCGTCGAAGGCACCGCCGGCAATACCGGAATCGGCATTGCGCTGGTCGCCAATGCGCGCGGCTACCGTTCGGTCATCGTGATGCCGGAGACACAGAGCCAGGAGAAGAAGGACATGCTGCGCCTGTGCGGCGCCGACCTGCGCCTCGTCCCGGCGGCGCCCTATTCCAACCCCAATAACTATGTCCGCTTCTCCGGCATCCTCGCCGAGGAACTGGCGGCCTCGGAGCCTAACGGGGCAATCTGGGCCAACCAGTTCGACAACACCGCCAACCGGGACGGCCACTACCGCACGACCGGGCCGGAAATCTGGGACCAGACCGACGGCAAGGTCGACGGCTTCACCTGCTCGGTCGGCAGCGGCGGCACCCTGGCCGGCGTGGCACGGGCCCTGAAGGAGCGAAATCCGAACGTCAAGATCGCCCTCAGCGATCCCATGGGCTCGGCGCTGTTCAACTGGTTCGCCAAGGGCGAACTCAAGGCCGAGGGAAACTCGGTCACGGAGGGCATCGGCCAGGGCCGCGTCACCGCGAATCTCGACGGCACACCGATCGACATGGCCTACCAGATCACCGACGAGGAGGCCCTGCCTGTCCTGTTCGACCTGATCGAGCACGAAGGGCTCGTGCTGGGCGGCTCGACCGCAATCAACATCGTGGGAGCCATGCGGCTCGCCCGCGAACTGGGACCGGGCAAGACCATCGTCACCATCCTGTGTGACGGCGGCAGTCGCTACCAGTCCAAGCTCTTCAATCCGGCGTTCCTGCGCGAGAAGAACCTGCCGCTGCCCCGCTGGATGAAATGAGCTCGCCGCGATGAGCCGGGTCGTCGTCTGCGGCAGCCTGAACATGGATGTCGTCGTGCAGAGCGCGCGACGGCCCGCGCCCGGCGAGACGATCCTGGGGGCCGAGGTTTCGTTCCTGCCGGGCGGCAAGGGCCTCAACCAGGCGATCGCCTCGGCCCGCCTCGGCACGCCCACCGCGATGGTCGGCGCGGTCGGCAACGACGCCTTCGCCAACAGCCTGCGCGGCTTTCTGGCCGACAACGACGTGGACAGCACGGGCGTCACTGAACTCGACGGTCCCGCGACCGGGGTGGCGCTGATCCAGGTGGCGGAAGGCGACAATTCGATCACTGTCGCCTCGGGCGCCAACATGCATTTCGCGGCTTCGATGCTTCACGACGAGCCCCGCCCCGACGAAGTGTGGGTGACGCAATTCGAGACCCCGCTCGCCGCGACCCGGGAGATTCTCGCGCGTGCGCACGCGGCGGGCGCCCGCACCGTCCTCAACCTCGCGCCGTACACGGAACATCCGCCGGAACTGCTGCAATCGGTGGACGTCGCCGTACTGAACGAAATCGAGCTGTCGCAGGTGACCGGTGCCAGTCTCGACTCTTCCAGCTCCACGGACAGCGTCGTCGCTGCCTGCAATGCCCTGCGTGAACGCGGTGCGCGGGCCGTCATCGCCACCCTCGGCGCGCGCGGCGCGGTCGTCGTGACGGCAACGGGTGTCGATACCATTCCCGCCTTCCAGACGACGGTCGTCGATACGACGGGCGCGGGCGACTGCTTCGTGGGCGCCCTCGCCTCGCGTCTCGCCGCTGGCCTGACGCCGGCGGAGGCCGCACGCTTCGCCTGCGTCGCCGCCTCCTGCTCCGTCGAATATCTTGGCGCTGCACCTGCCATGCCAACAGGCGCGGAAGTTGCGGCGCGTCTGGCGAAAGCCTAAATCCCGGTCATGGTCGAAGAACTCTTCAGGCAGGACGCCTACATCAAGGAAACCGACGCCACCGTGACCGCCGTCGAGGAGCGCGGCGTCCGGCTGGACCGCTCGATCTTCTATCCCACCGGCGGCGGCCAACCCGGCGACACCGGACTCTTGCGCTGGGACGGCGGCGAGGCCCGGATCGTGGACTCGGTGAAGGCCGATGGCGGCGAAGTGCTGCATGTGCTGGTGCCCGATGCGCCGAGGCCCGAAGTCGGAACGAAGGTCCACACGATGCTGGACTGGGAGCGTCGCCACCTGCACATGCGCATGCACACTGCGCTGCACGTGATGTCGGCCGTCATCAAGGGCAACGTCACCGGCGGCCAGGTCGGCGTCGACAAGAGCCGCCTCGATTTCAACCTCGAGGGTGAAATCCCGACCAAGGAATGGGTGACCGAGGAGGTCAACAAGCTGATCGCGCTCGACCGTCCCGTGACGCAGCAATGGGTCACCGACGAGGAGCTGACGTCCCGCCCTGAACTCGTGAAGACGATGAGCGTGCGGCCGCCGATGGGCGCCGGCCGCGTCCGCCTCCTGTCGATCGAAGGCATCGATCTGCAGGCCTGCGGCGGCACGCACGTCGCCCGCAGCGGCGAGATCGGCCGCGTCGAATGCATCAAGATCGAGAACAAGGGAAAGATGAACCGGCGCTTCATCATCGCGCTGGCTTAGGAGAAATTACAATGGACTACGCAAGGCCCGACGCCCTCGTCAGCACCGACTGGCTCGCCGCCCGACTCGATGCGCCCGACGTGCGCGTGGTCGACGGCTCGTTCTACCTGCCGGCCCAGAAGCGCGACCCCAAGGCCGAGTTCGTGAATCAGCATATTCCCGGCGCCGTGTTCTTCGACATCGACGAGATCGCCGACACGACCAGCCCGCTGCCGCACATGCTGCCGCCGCCGGAGAAGTTTTCCGCCCGCGTCCGCAAGCTGGGCCTGGGGGACGGCAACAAGATCGTGATCTACGACACCACGCCGATGACGGGCGCCTGCCGCGTATGGTGGATGTTCCGCGCCATGGGCTACAAGGACGTGTCGGTCCTGAACGGCGGCCTGCCGAAATGGATGAGCGAGGGCCGGCCGGTCACAGACGATCCGACGCCGCCGCGCGAACGCCACTTCACGTCGCGCCTGAACAATGCACTGGTCCGCTCAGTGGACGACGTACTGGGCCTCATCGAAAGCAAGCGCGAGCAGATCGTCGATGCCCGTGCCGCCGCCCGCTTCCGCGGCGAGGCGCCGGAGCCGCGGGTCGGCCTGCGCGGCGGCCACATGCCGGGCGCCTTCAACCTGCCGTACAACGAGCTGCTCGATCCCGCGACCGGCACGATGCTGCCGGCCGACAAGCTCGCCGCCCGCATCGCCGCCTCCGGCATCGATCCCTCGAAGAAGGTGACGGCGAGCTGCGGTTCGGGGGTCACTGCCTGTGTCGTGGCGCTCGGCCTCTATCTCACGGGCGCGCCCGAAGCCGCAGTCTACGACGGCTCATGGACCGAATGGGGTGGCCGCGCCGATACGCCGATCGTCACCGGTCCCTAGTTCCGCATGCGCATCGGCGGCCGGATTCTCGCTGGTCTGACCGCACTCGTTTCAACAAGCGGCCCAGGCGTTGCCGCCAACTTGTGCACGATCGATCGCGTGGAGCGCAGCGCAGATGGTGTGAACGTCTTCTTCAGCGCGATGCGGATTCTGTCGATCAATCGCCCCGGAGCTGAGCGTCGGACCCTCATTGCCGATCCCAGGGCACGTGAGGCGGTCGGGCGAGATCGGCTGGGACCCTTTCGCGGTGCGTCGCTCTATCCGGACGACCGGGTTCTCATGCCTTTCGGCGACTATCGATGGTGTGAGATCATCGTGTTCGCCAAGGACGGAAAGGTGAGTGCCGACGTGACCTTGTGGGAGCCCAGGGTTGGCGGCCACGCCGACATTCTTGGTGAACCCCGGCTTCAATCCTTCGCGCCCGAGTAACCGGCAATCACGATGCTGCCGAAGGTCTAAGGCTGGCCGCCGGCGCGAAGCCTGTGCCATAGTTGATTCATGACCTCTAAGAAAACTTATACCCGCCCCGACACCGTTTTGGCCGTCTCGGGCCGCGACCCGGACAACAATTTCGGCATCGTAAACCCGCCCGTCTACCACGCGTCGACGATCCTCTCGCCGACCATGGACAAGTTCGAGAACCGCATTCCGTTCGAGGGCTTCGGCTACGGCCGCAACGGCACGCCGACGCAGAAGGCGCTGGAAGACGCCGTCGCCGCCATCGAGGGCGCGCACCGTTCGATCGCCGTGCAGTCGGGCCTGGCCGCCGTCACCGGCGCGATCGTGGGCTTCCTCAAGACCGGCGACCACATGCTGGTGACCGACAATGCCTATGGCCCGGCCCGCCGCTTCGCCAACACCACGCTCAAGGGCTTCGGCGTCGAGACCACCTACTTCGACCCGATGATCGGCGCCGAGGGCATCGCCAAGCTGATGCGGCCGAACACCAAGGTCCTCTATCTCGAGGCGCCGGGCTCGCAGACCTTCGAGGTCCAGGACGTCGACGGCATGGCCGCCGTCGCCAAGAAGGCCGGCGCGACGGTGATGATCGACAATACCTGGGCGACGCCGCTCTACTTCAAGCCGTTCGACCATGGCTGCGACATCTCCATCCACGCCGGCACCAAGTACATCGTCGGCCATTCGGATGCGATGATGGGCATCATCTCCTGCGCTACGCGCGAGATGTTCGAGACGGCGAAGACCGCCTGCCAGTCCTTCGGCTTCCACGCCGCGCCCGACGATTGCTACCTCGCGCTGCGCGGCCTGCGCACCATGGGCGTGCGCCTGCGCCATCACGAAAAGAGCGGCCTCGAGATCGCCAACTGGCTGAAGACCCGCCCCGAGGTCGACAAGGTGCTGCACCCCGCCCTGCCCGACTGCCCCGGCCACGAGAATTGGAAGAAGCAGTTCCAGGGCTCGTCGGGCCTGTTCTCGTTCACGCTGCGCGACGGCATCAAGCGCCCCGCGGTGGCGGCCATGCTCGACGGCATGGACATCTTCGGCATGGGCGCGAGCTGGGGCGGCTACGAGAGCCTGATGATCCCGGCCCATCCCGACCAGTACCGCACCGCCGTGCCGTGGCCCGAGGGCAAGCAGCTGCTGCGCGTCCATATCGGCCTGGAAGATGTCGAGGACCTGAAGACCGACCTGGCCGAGGGCTTCGAGCGCCTCAACCGGGCGCACAACGCCTGAGTAAGCCTGATCGGGGACGGGACGTATAGTCTGGGATCGACTTCAATTCAGGCGGAGCTGAAGTGAGAAGAAGGACTGCCGCCGTGGGTATCGGCTTAGCCGTGGCATTTTTTTGCCCACCCATGGCAGCATGGAGTCAGTCGGCCGACCCGGCGAGGAAGGTTGGCAACATCCTCACTACCCTGAGCTCCGTCTCGGAGTTCCTCGTGCAGGTTACGCTCGCCCGCGTTGAAGCGCTGCAGTCGGCGCTGCTGCTCAGCACGGCCGAGGCCCGCCTCGTCCAGAGCGAGATCATGTCCGCCACCAGCGAGCTCAGCACGATGCTCGCGTCGGTCAGCACGGAAATCAACAACACGGCTTCCGTCTTGGGAGGCATGAGCTCTCCGCTTTCAGCCGCGCTGAGCTGTCCCATCTTCGAGGGCGGCGGCACGCGACTTGGGGAGGACAGCTGCGCTTGGGCCAGGGCCACGGGACAGCGCACCACGGAGTTTGGCGTCACGACTGAAGGTGCGGGTTTCAGCCTCGGCGGGCAGCGGGAGATTGCGTCGGGCTGGTTTCTCGGCGGCTCACTCGGCGGCGGCTCTACCTGGATGCAACAGGGTGGGGCGGCGAGCCTCGGGCAGAATTTTAGCGCCAGCATTGCGCTGAAGCACGTCGAGGGTCCGTGGCTTCTGGCCGGCGCGGTGATGGCCACCACCAGCGCCATTCACATGTCACGGCCCGCGCCCGGGGCCGGCACAATGCAGAGCGACCTCGCCGTGTTTCGCGGCGGGTTGAGACTGAGGGCGGCCTATGATGCCGCATTCGATGGCTGGTACATAAGGCCACGGATCGACCTCGACGTTTATCGCGCGAGTACAGGCGGATTGCAGGAATACGGCCCGAGTTCGACTGGTATTGCGGTTTATGGCGTCACCAAGACGAGCTTCGCCATCGCGCCGGCGATCGAGTTGGGCGGCCGCGTGCCGATGGGCGTGCTGCTGGGCCGCGAGACGATTCTCCGCGCCTATCTGGTCGGGGGCGCCGCGATACTCCCCGACAACAATCTCACAATGACGTTCAGCTTCACCGGGCCGCTGGCGGTGGCCGGGGGCGCCCCTGCCGTATTCGTAAGCCCGCCGGTGCTCGGCATGGTGGAAGCCGGGTTACAGCTCTACCAGGACAAGGGGCTGGAAATGAGAATGGAGTACAAACTGGCGGGAGGCGAGTCGTTCCTCAGCCAAGGCCTGGGGCTGCGAGGGGCGTGGCACTTCTGATCTGCGCACCTCGAGAGACGATCCCGCTTTTAGAACTGGGATGCGCATCGAGGCTTTATTCGTGCCGAGGCAATCAGCCGCCCCGGCACTCCCCGCAGATACCGGTCACTTCCAGGGTCATGTCGCGCGCGGTGAAGCCGCGGCGGGTGGCGCTGGTAGTGATGGCGTCGGCCAGGCCGTCGCCCTCGATCTCCTCCGCATTGCCGCACTCGCTGCAGATCAGGAAGAAGCCGCGATGGGCCTCACCCGGATGGCTGCAGCCGACGAACGCGTTCATGCGCTCGATGCGGTGGATCAGGCCGTTCTCGATCAGGAAGTCGAGCGCGCGGTAGACCGTGGGCGGTGCCGACCCGAGATCCTCGTTGCGCAGGCTGTCCAGCAACGCATAGGCGCCGACCGGCTTGTGGCTCGACCAGACGAGTTCCAGCACCCGGCGGCGCAGCGGCGTGAAACGGAGGTCCTTGGCGGCGCACAATTTCTCGGCCGCGGCGATGGCGTCCTCGACACAGTGCTCATGATCGTGGGCATGCCCGGTGGGCGCCGCTTTGGCCGGTTTCTTCACGGGACTCCGATTTGCCAACCGAGGAGGCGGCGATTATACGCGCCGTTCCTTCCGGAGGCCAAGGCTCGCCCCATGAGCACATTGATGTCCCCAACGACCTATCAACAGGCCGAAATAGACGCCGCCCTCGCCGTCATCAAGTTCGATGCGCAGGGCCTCGTGCCGGCGATCGCCCAGCAGTATGACACCGGCGAAGTCCTCATGATGGCCTGGATGGATCGAGACGCCGTGGCCGAGACGATGCGCACGGGCCGCGCATGCTACTGGTCGCGCTCGCGCAAGGGCCCGTGGCGCAAGGGCGACACGTCCGGCCACATCCAGACCCTGGTGGAGTTGCGTATCGACTGCGACGGCGACACGCTGCTGGCGCTGGTCGACCAGACCGGCGTCGCCTGCCACACCGGCCGCCACAACTGCTTCTTCCGCGCGGTACGCGGCGGCGTGATGGTGGAGATCGCCCCCATAGAGATCGACATGGAGAAGGAAAAGGCTTGAGCATCCTCGCACCGACTCGTCGCGGCTTCCTGCTTTCGGTCTCTCTCCTGCCGCTAGTTGCCTGCGCCACAGGCCCGACAGCCAGGCACACGCTCTCGCCCCGCGGCGACCGTCTGGTCGCGCTGATCCAAAGGACCGGGCGGGACAACATGACGGCGCCCGAGGCGTTTGCGCTCATGGGCATCACCAACCAGGGCCGTGACATTCCGGTGCGTCAGCTGGCCGACGACGGCCCGGATGGCCGCTACGTCGTGAACCTGGTGAACATCCGCAAGTATCACGAGTTCGTCTTCCAGCGCCGCCAGGGCGACGTGCTGACCCTGCATTCCGCCGATACGGCCTTCAAGCGACTGGTGAGCGTGCGATACGCGCGCAACGGCAAGCCGACGATGATCGCGGATACGGCCTTTGCCGAGCGGGATTTCCAGCAGCAGACCGCCTTTTGGTTCGACCGGATACCGGGTCGCTAGTAATGTGACGGTGAGATGACAATCACCGTCTCAGGCCCCTCCAGCGCCCGCCGCACTCTGACGGTCTGCGGCGGTGCGCATGCCCTGCACGACGGCTTCACCGACCTGCTCAACGTCCTCTATCCGCTGCTGCAGTCGCAGTTCGGATTGAGTTACGGCGCCATCGGCGCACTGAAGACCTGCTATTCCGGCGCCATGGCCACGGGCCAGATCCCGTCGGGCCACCTGGCCGAACGATTCGGCGGTGTCCGTATCCTGGCCATCGGAACGATGTTGATCGCCGCCGGCTACTGCCTCGCGGGACTGAGCGGCTCCTTGTACGGCGTAATTGCCGGCCTCCTCCTCGCGGGGCTGGGCGCCAGCACGCAGCATCCGATCGGCTCCAGCCTCGTCGCCGCCGCCTATCACGGCTCGCGTTCCCGTACGGCGCTCGGCACCTACAATTTCAGCGGCGACGTCGGCAAGGTTCTGCTGCCGGCGCTCTTCGCCTTGATCGCCGCCTCGCTCGGGTGGCAGCAGGCTCTGGTCGTCATGGCCGCCCTCGCCGTCCTCGGCACCGGCATCATCCTGGCCTCCCTGAAACCGATCGTGACCCACGGTACGGCCGGACCGTCGAAGGCCGTGGCCGGACAGGACCGGCCCTGGGCTTACTGGCTGCTCTTCTCGATCCATATCGCCGACGATCTGGTGCGGACCGGCTTCCTCATTTTCCTGCCGTTCTTGCTGCGCGACAAGGGCGCCGACCTGCCGACCATTGGCCTCGGCCTATCGCTGATGTTCGCGGGCGGCGCTGCCGGCAAGCTGGTGATGGGCTGGGTCGGCCAGAAGCTGGGGGTGGTACCGTCGGTGCTGCTGACCGAAGCGGCCACAACCCTGCTCATCCTTGCGGCCCTGCCGCTCTCGATCGACTTTGCATTGCTGTTGCTGCCGATCGTCGGATTGGTGCTGAACGGCACCTCGTCCGTCCTCTACGGCACGATTCCCGAATTCGTGAGCCCCGAGAGGCGCACCAAGGCCTTCGCGGTCTTCTACACCGGCGGCTCCGTCGCCGGTGCGACGGGCCCGTTGCTGTTCGGCCTGTTCGGCGATGTGGTCGGCCTCACCACGGCGCTCGTCGCGGTTTCCTGCGTCGCGCTCACCACCTTGCCGATGGTCTGGACGCTCCGACCGGCGTTTCGCGCATAGTGGACGAGCTTTCGCCCAGCCCGTGCTACGCATGCTGCAAGAGCACAGGATTGTTGGTGAGCCGATGGACTTGCGCCAGTTGCGAACCCTGCTCGTGGTGGCCGAAGTCGGCAGCCTGAAGAAGGCCGCGGATCGACTGCGCATCGTCGAGACTGCCCTCAGCCGTCAGATCCGCCTCCTCGAAGCGGAGTTTCGTACACCTCTGTTCCGACGCCACGGTCGCGGTCTGACACCGACCGAGGCCGGACGCCATCTGATCGAGCGCGCACAACCCATCCTCGCCGCACTCGATCAGCTCAAATCGGAGATGCTGTCTTCGCATGAGGCGATCGCCGGCAAGGTCGCCGTCGGCATTCCCTGGCTTCTGCTGGATACCCTGAGCGCGCGTCTGGCAACCGGGTTCATGCCCCGTCATCCCGCGGTGAACATTCGCCTCGTCGGCGGCGTATCGACACAGTTGCAGCGCATGCTGCAAGCCGGTGATCTCGACGTTGCGTTGTTCTTCGACAGGCAATCGACGCACCGTCCGTCCCTGAAGCCGCTGTTCTCTGAACGCCTCCTTCTCGCCGGAGAACGCTCCCGCAATTACCGGCTGGATCGGCCGCTGCCTTTTTCACACCTGGCAGACGTGTCTCTGGCCCTGCCGGACACCGGCGAGTCCTTCCGTCAGCATCTGGAGGCGCTCGCGAAGGAGCGCGGGCTCGCTCTCGACGTGCGCTTCGAGGTCGGCGCACTCCAGGCGCTACGAACGCTTGCCGCGAACGGATTGGCCCATGTCTTCGTCTCTCTGCACGCGGTGCGGGCCGATCTCGAAAGCGGCAAGCTTTCAGCCGCGCCGGTGGACAATCCCCCGATCGTCCGGACGCTGATGCTGGGCCTCTCTGGTGGGCGAAAACCGTCGCGCGCCGCTCGGCACCTGGCGGACGCGCTCGGCGAGGAGATCGCCGTCCTGGTTTCCGCCGGGAGCTTCCTCATCACCGACTGAGCGACGGGTCAGCCTGCGAATCCTGCGCAACCTGCCTTATCCGCTTTGCCAACGTCCGGAGGCGCCGCGCCCTGTACTGAGGAGGCTCCACTTCCGGGAGCTTTACGATGAACGGCATCGGCCGCGTCTGTGTCTTCCTGCTGGCTCTGGCCCTGAGCGCGTCGCCGTCGCAGGCCCAGTCGGGCTGGCCCGGTGGCTCCATCACCATCGTGGTCCCCTACGCAGCCGGCGGCGTCACGGACACTCTCGCCCGCATCGTGGCGGAAAGGCTTTCCGCGCGCCTCGGCGTCTCGGTCATCGCCGACAATCGAGCTGGTGCGGGCGGTGTCATTGCCGCCCAGCTGGTCGCCGGCGCCAAGCCCGACGGCCGCACCCTTCTGATGAACAGCAGCGCCATCCTGCCGGTCGCCGCCAACATGAAAGACTTGCGCTTCGATCCGACGAAGGATCTCGCCGCCGTCGCCTTCGTCGCGGGCCTTCCCAGCGTGCTCGTGGTTCATCCGTCCGTGCCGGCGACCAACATGCCTGAATTCCTCGCCTACCTGCGCGCCAATCCCGGCAGGCTGAACTGCGGTATCCTCGGCGAGGGCGGCGGCGATCATCAGGCCTGTCTCGCCCTTGAGAAAGCCGCGGGCAGCCGGATGGAGCATCTCATCTATCGGGGATTGCCGCCGCTCAACCTCGATCTCCTCGCGGGCGTCATCCAGGTCAACGTCGGCTCGGCGGCCGTGCAGATGCCGCTGGTGCGTGACGGCAAACTCCGCGTCCTGGCGACGGCGATGGCGCAACGCGTTCCCGACTTCCCCGAGGTGCCGACCTTGCTTGAAGCGGGTGTGCCCATCGACGCGCTGGCCATCAACGCGCTTTTCGCCCCGGCCGCGACGCCGCCTGACGTGATCGCTCGCCTCAACACTGAAGTGTCGGCAATCCTCGGCGAGCCCGAGGTGCGCCGTCGCATCGAGGCCATGGGCCTGTTGCTCGGCCCACCCGACGCCGAATCGCTGCGCGCCACGTTCCAGCGCGACTGGGAGCGCGCGAAGGCCACCCTCAAGCCCTGACGTTCCGGAAAGGAAAAAAGGACATGACCTACTCGATCGTTGCCTGCTGCCCGCGCACCGGCCAGTACGGCGTGGGTGTCGCCACCTATTCGCCCATGGTCGGGAGTGCCGTGCCGCTGGTAGTCGGCGGACGGGCTGCCGTGGCCTACCAGGTGGTTGCCTCCCCCATTCACCGGGCCTTGGCTGGCCAGCTGCTTGCAGCGGGCGCTTCTGCCGAAGGCGCGCTGGCGGAACTCGCCGCCAAGGACCCCTACTGGCAGAGCCGCCAAGTGACGCTGGTCGACATGTTCGGCGGCGTTGCGGGCTTCACCGGGGCGAATGCACCGGCCCATTGCGGCCACCGGCTCGGCGAAGGGTTCGCCGTCGCCGGCAACGTTCTCACCGAGACCTGCCTAGACGACACGTGGAGGGAATTCAGCGCCACCCAGGGCGGTGATCTGCCACTGGCGGAGCGCCTGGTGCGCGCCCTGGAGGCCGGGGCGCGCTCGAACGGGCAGCCGGAAGGACTAACGTCGGCCGCGCTTCTCGTCCACGGTCCCGAGCCCGTGCCGCTCGTCGATCTGCGCGTCGACGTCCACGACACGCCGGTCAAGGAACTGCGACGCATATGGGAATTCGTCAGCCCGCTGCAGGGCTTCTATCTCCAGCGCAAGACCAACCCCGCGGGATTGCCGCGCTGGTGGCAACGCCGCATGGAAGTGGTCCCGGGCTGGAAGCCCAATCACCTGGTGGAGGTCGTCTCCCAGCAATAGCCGGCCCGAGCCTTCAGCCTTGGTGCACGGGGCCCATCGGCTTCAGCCTGATGCCCTTGCGCAGCTGCTTGTAGGGCATGTCCAGCGGATCGGTGATGTGCGCACCGGTCGACTGCACGACCAGGATCGTCTCGGCGATCGGCTGGAAGTCGGCGCGGAAATGGACCGTCGATTTCAGGCCCAGGATCGGCACCCTCGACGGCTCGACGCCGACCGCGCGAAACATCTCCTGGTCGGCCGCCTGCACCCGCTTGCAGGCGATGACCGCCGAGACGCCCGAGGCCTCGTCTGTCAGCAGCGCCATCGGCCCGATCTGGAACTTCGCGCCGCCATAGAACGGGCCGGTGCCGGTGAAGACGCCGTCGCTCAGCTTGACCACGCGCCAGTCGGCCTCGACCGGCTTCTCACCGCCATAGCCCACGACCGCGCCGATGCCGCGGCGCATGACGTTGCCCTCGCCCGTCTCGACGGCTTCCTTGGCCGCGCCCTCATCGACGATCATGCCGATCACCGCGCCCTTGGCCTTGTGACGCATCAGGGCCGCCAGCAGGCCGATCGTGTCCGATGTGCCGCCGGCGCCGGGATTGTCCTGCACGTCGGCCAGCACGATCGGCTTGGTGGCGTGCTTCGACAGTTCGATGGCGCGAAGGGCGGCCTGGTCGGGATCGAGCAGTTCGCCGTCAAACGCCTTCTCCTGGGCCTTCACCGTGGCGGCGAGCTTGTCGGCGGCAGCCTCCACAGCCTCCTTGTCGTGGCCGTAGACGACCAGCGCCGGGCCGCACTGGGCGATGTCGGCCGGCGGGAAGCCCGGCGTGTGCGTCACGCTGACAATCCCCTGATTGTGGCTCTTCTCGCCCGCCTCGAGCTCGCCCACCAGGTCGAAAATGCCCTTGGCCGGCTCGATGAAGGTGCACTGCCACACCAGCGGAATCAGGAAGTCGAGCTGGCGGTAGGCGCGATAGACCGGCCGCTTCTCGCGCAGCAGCTTGTCCAGGAGCTCGATTGCGCGGCTGCCGGTTACCGCCATGTCGATATGCGGATAGGTGCGATAGCCGACCAGCGCCGTGGCCAACTCCGCCATCTCGGGCGTCAGGTTGGCGTGATAGTCGAGGCTGGCCACGATCGGCAGCGTGTCGCCCACGATGCCGCGGATGCGGCGCAGCAGCTCGCCCTCGCCGTCCTCGGTGTTCTCGGCGACCATGGCGCCGTGCAGGTCGAGATAGACCGCGTCGAACGGTCCGTGCTTCTTCAGGTCCTCGTCGAACAGCGCCCACATCTTCTCATAGGCGTCCTCGGTCACGTAGGACGCCGGCGCGGCGGCCGCCCAGGCAAGCGGCACGATCTCGTGGCCGAGCTCCGTCAACTTCCTGACCGCGCCGGCGATCGGGATGTTGAAGCCCTCGACGCCGGCAATCATCTCCGGCCCGCGCAGCAGCGGCGGCCAGGCATCGGCGCGCACGAACTCCTCCCACGTCGCCTGCTGCGGCGCAAAGGTGTTCGTCTCATGCTGAAAGCCGCCAACCGCGATACGCGCCATGCCAAGTCTCCCCGAAAACATTTCCGTCCGGCGGCACAGTATTACGCATATGAGGCAGCGATTGCGAGACACGTGCGTTATGTGCGGCATGCGCACTCTCTCGTGGCCGGCCTTTCTCAAGAATTTTCCGCAAGGGCATCTGGTGGCCGCGGTGGCGGTCGACGTGGGTGCGGACGAGATCGGGAGTCGACGGCTGCGCGGCTTGCGTGACCTGCTCCATCGCTTCATCGGCGGGATGGCGTCCGACGGGGCCTTTGCCCTGACGGTTTCGCGGGCGGGCGGCTTCCCGGAAATTCTGTGCGGTTTCGAAGTCCAGACCGACGCAGACGCCGTCGCGGCACTGGCGCAGGCCGAACCGACGGATCGCTACTCCGGCTTCGCCACCCAGCGCCTCTTCAGACTCGACACGCCGCTGGAAGCTGCCCTTCGCGCTGGCCTCCTGAGCGAAGGCGACATCGACCAGAGTTGAACGTTGCACATGGACGGGCAACTCCTTTCCGTACTATCCTCATCGATACCTGAAGGCCCGCAGGTGTCCGCTCTGTCCCTGCGAGTCCCACTGTTCCCATGCCTCTGATCGGTTCATCGGTCGCCCGCCGCACGATCACCTTTCTCGCCGCCGGCGTAATCGTGCTGCTGTCCATCGTCGCCGTCTCGGCCTGGCTGTCCGTGCGGACGGCCCAGCATGCAGAAGAGGCCGTCCTGGAGCGCGACATACGCGCCCTTACGACCAATCTCCTCGCGGCCACCATCGACGCCGAGACGGGTCAGCGCGGCTACCTGCTGACCGGCGAGACGCGCTATCTCGCTCCCTTCGAGCGCGCCCAGCCCCGCCTGCGCAGAGACATGGCCAGCCTGCGGGAACTCGTCGCCAGGGACGCCGCGCAGCTGGCCGCGGTCAATGAGCTTTCCGGCGTGATCGACGCCAAGATGGCGGAGCTGACGGAAACCATCGAACAGGCCAAGGCGGGCCAGCGGGACGCGGCGATCCAGACCGTCTTGTCGGATCGCGGGCGCCTACTGATGGAAAACGCCCGGACTAGGCTCGCCCAACTGATCTCGAATGCCGAAGGAAGGGTCGCCGCGCGCCTTCAGGCCGTCACCGAGGGCGCCGAGATCCTGACTTGGGTGACCGCGGCCGGCAGTCTCCTGACCGTGTTGTTCGCCGCCGGAGCTTCCTGGACGGTGCTTCAGTACACGCGCGAGTTGGTGGCGGCCCGGTCCGAACTACAGGCCCTGAATGTCGGGCTCGAGGAACGGGTGGCCGAACGCACCGAGGCCCTGACGCGGGCCAATGACGAGATCCAGCGCTTCGCCTACATCGTGAGTCACGACCTGCGATCGCCGCTGGTGAACATCATGGGCTTCACCAGCGAACTGGAAGCCGCCATGAAGGCGGTCGGCCCTTACGTCGCTGGCGACACGACGATGGTAGACAGGGCGCGGGTGGCGACCGAAGAGGACATTCCCGAGGCACTGCGCTTCATACGGGCGTCGACGGGCAAGATGGACGGGCTGATCAACGCCATCCTCAAGCTTTCCCGCGAAGGGCGGCGGGAATTGCGGCCCGAACCCGTCGATCTCGTGTCTCTGTTCAGGAGCGCCGCCGCCAGCGTTCGGCATCAAACGGACGAAGTCGGCGCAGAGATCGCAGTGCCCTCGTCCGCCCCCGCTCTCGTCAGCGACCGCCTGGCCATGGAGCAGGTCGTCGGCAACGTCGTGGACAATGCTGTCAAGTATCTGGCGCGCGACCGGCCGGGGCGCATCGTCATCACCACCGGCGAAACGACTCGGCGCGTGCACATTGACATCACCGACAACGGCCGCGGCATTGCCGAACAGGACCACGAGCGCATCTTCGAACTGTTCCGGCGGGCGGGTGCCCAGGACCGCCCCGGCGAAGGCATCGGGCTCGCCCATGTCCGCGCCCTCGTCCGTCGCTTGGGCGGCGACATTACGGTGCAGTCCGAACTTGGTCGCGGTACGACGTTTCGGATAGATTTGCCGCGACGGCTCCGGCTCAACGAAAACTCAACGACACGGTAGAGGCTGCGAATGAACGCGAAGCCCGTTTCCATCGTCATGGTGGAAGACGATGAAGGACATGCCAGGCTCATCGAGCGGAACATCCGCCGCGCCGGCGTCAATAACGAGATCCTCGCCTTCAAGGATGGCACCTCGGCGCTCGCCTATCTGCTCGGCGCCGACGGGACCGGTGAGGAGAACAGCGCACGCTCGCTGCTCATCCTGCTGGACCTCAACCTGCCCGACATGACCGGCGTGGACATCCTGGCGAAGGTCAAGTCGAACACGCATCTCAAGCGCTCGCCGGTCATCGTGCTCACGACCACGGACGACCAGCGCGAGATCAAGCGCTGCTACGATCTCGGCGCCAACGTCTACATCACCAAGCCGGTGAACTACGAAAGCTTCGCCAACGCGATCCAGCAGCTCGGCCTCTTTCTATCCGTGATGCAGGTCCCGGCCACCGATTGAAAATGGATCAGGTCAGGGTCCTCTACATCGACGACGATGCGGGTATCGGCAGGCTTGTGGAGCGCGCGCTCGCGCCGCACGGCATCGGCATCAGGCATGTCGCCTCCGGTGACGAAGGGCTTGCGCTCCTGGCTGCCGAGAAGTTCGATGCCATTGCCCTCGATCACAATCTGACCAACGAGACCGGCCTCGACGTGCTGGCCAAGATCCAGCGCGTCACCATCGACGTGCCGGTGGTCTACGTGACGGGCTCGGAGGACGCACGCGTCGCCGTCGCCGCGCTCAAGGCCGGCGCCGCCGACTATGTCTGGAAGGATGTGCAGGGCCACTTCCGCGAGCTGCTGGGCTCAGCCATCCGCTCCTCCCTGCAGCAACAGCGGCTCAAGGCCGAGGCGGAGGAAGCCCAGCGCACCATCCGCGAGGCCCGCGACCGCGCCGAGCTCCTGCTGCACGAGGTCAACCACCGCGTCGCCAACTCGCTGGCGCTGGTCGCCTCGCTCGCCCGCCTCCAGGCCAACGCCGTCCAGGACGACGCGGCCCGCAGCGCCCTGCTGGAGATGCAAGCGCGCATCATGGCGGTCGCCGGCATCCACCGCCGCCTCTACACCTCTTCCGACGTGCGCATCGTCGAACTGGGTTCCTATCTCATGAGCCTGATCGACGAATTGAGTGCCGCCATCGACGCCGTCGAGAAGAAGAACACGGTGGCGCTGCACGCCGACGCCGACATCCGCGTGCCGACGGACAAGGCCGTTTCGATCGGGGTGATCGTCACGGAACTGCTGACCAACGCCTACAAATACGCCTATCCGGCCGGCATGCGCGGCGAGATCCGGGTGATCCTGCAACGGATCGGCGACGACACGGTCTCGCTCGCCGTCGAGGACGATGGCGTGGGATGGAAGGGCACCGGAGCGGCGCAGGGCACGGGGCTGGGAACGCGCGTCGTGACCGCGATGGCCGCCAACCTCCAGTCCAAGGTCGAGTACGACACGGGAGTCGAAGGGACTCGCGCCAGCCTGCGGTTCAGACTGTAGGCCGCCGCGAGGAAAGCCGCCTCAGGTCAAGCCTTGGGCTTGCCGGTTGCGTCCGCGATGGCCTTGAGCAGCACCGGCCAGTATTCCTCGCCATGTCCCAGTTCCACCGCGCGCTCCATCACCTCGCGCGCCACGTCGGCGCCCAGCGCCGGCACGCCGGCCTGCTCGGCCATGTCGATGGCATAGCCCAGATCCTTAAGCGCGTACTTCGTCGAGAAGGCGCGCTCCGGGAAGACCCCCGTCAGCAACGCCTTCATGCCGTGATTGCGCAGCGCGAACGAATCCGCCGAGCCCTTGGTGAGCGTCTCGAACAGGACCTTGCCGTCGACGCCGTTCGCCCGCGCGATCGACAGGCCCTCTGCCAGTGCCACCACGGTCTGGAACAGGATCATGTTGTTCAGGATCTTGACCGTCTGGCCCGCGCCGACGTCGCCGCAATGCGTGACCTCGCTCGCCATGTGGCGCAGCAGCGGCGCGATACGCTCGAAGGTCGGCACGGTCGCGCCCACCATGATCGAGAGCGTGCCGTCGATCGCGGCCTGTCGCGTGCGCGCGACCGGGGCGTCGGCGAAGGCAGAGGCCTTGCCCTGGAACTCCTCATAGAGCCTCCGCGCCAGAACCGGCGGCGCGGTACTGAGATCGACCACGGTCCACCCGAGCCTGGCCTTCGAGACCAGTCCGCCGTCACCCAGGCAGACTTCCTCGACTTCCTTGCCGCCCGGCAAGGAGAGGAAGATCGTACGGCAACTTCTTGCGATCTCGTCGACCGAGGCCGTCTTCACGCCGTCGGCTGCCAGCCTCTCCAGAGGCCCCTTGTCACGATCGGCGGCGAGCACGGTCATGCCGCTCTTGCGCGCGAGATTGCGGCACATCGGTTCGCCCATGGTGCCGACGCCGATAAATCCGATCATGTCCGTCATATCAGTCCACTATGAAGAGTTTGGCGCCCAATTCCGTCCGCGACCGATGGCCGAGCGTATTGTCGGCGACCTGATAGCTCTGGCCCTGCTTCAGCGTGACGGTGCGGCCGTCCGCCAGCTCGGTCGAGAGCTCGCCCTCGAGCACCAGCAGGATATGGCCCTTCTGGCACCAATGATCCGCGAGGTAGCCCGGCGTGTACTCCACGATCCGCACTCGGATGTTGTTGAAGGTCCGGGTGCGCCAGAACGCCCTGCCGGTTTCGCCCGGATGCTCCGTGCGCTCGACGCTTTCCCAGTCGGTCGTCCCAAAGGGTATTTCAAACATAAGCATGGTTCGCTTTAGCACATTGACCGGCACCACCGGATAGACGAAAAAGGCCACATGAACACTGCAAAATCGGCGAAGCGCCGCCAGAACAAGGCCGAGCGCATCGCTCGGGTCGGCAAGCTGGCTCGCGGAAAGTTCGTGAGCGTCGACAAGGTACCTGAGGTGCTTCGGCGCATCATCGAACCGGGCGACATCCTCTGCCTCGAAGGCGACAACCAGAAGCAGGCAGACTTTCTCGCCAACCAGCTCGCGACGCTGGACAAGAAGGATCTGCGCGACATCCATCTCGTGATGTCCTGCATCACGCTGCCGGCGCACATCGAGCTCTTCAAGAAGGGCATGATCAAGCAGGTCGACTTCTGCTACGCTGGACCACAGGGCACTGCCATCGCCGACCTCGTGAAGGCAAAGAAGTTCCCGGTCGGGGCCATCCACACCTACAACGAGATCTATGCGCGCTATTACATTGATCTGACGCCGCGCGTAGCGCTAATCGCCGCCGCCCAGGCCGATCGCAAGGGCAACCTCTTCCTGGCCGCCAACACCGAGGAGACGCCGGCAATCGTCGAGCCGACCGCCTTTTCCGACGGCATCGTGTTCGCCCAGGTCAACGAGATCGTCGACAAGCTGCCGCGCATCGACATTCCGGCCGACCAGGTCGACCTCGTCGTCCAGGCGCCCTACCCGATGCACCTGCAGGCGCTGTTCACGCGCGACCCCGCCGCCATCACCGACGTCCAGGTACTGATGGCCATGGTGGCCCTGCGCGGCATCTACGAGAAATATGAAGTGCAGTCGCTGAACCACGGCGTCGGGTTCAACACAGCCGCCATCGAGCTGCTGCTGCCGACCTACGGCGAACGCCTCGGCCTCAAGGGCAAGATCTGCAAATACTGGATGGTAAATCCGCTACCAACCCTGATCCCGGCTATCGAGTCGGGCTGGGTCGAGAGCGTCTTCGCGGTCGGTGGCGAAGTCGGCATGGAACGGTATACGGCGGCGCGCTCCGACGTGTTCTTCACCGGGCGCGACGGCAGCTTCCATTCCAACCGCGCGATGGGCCAGCTGGCCGGTCACTATGCCATCGACATGTTCATCGGCGCGTCGCTGCAGATCGACATCAATGGCAACTCCTCGACCGTCTCGAAGAACCGCATCACCGGCTTCGGCGGCGCGCCCAACATGGGCTGCCAGCCGACCGGCCGCCGCCATCCGACGAAGGCATGGCTGAAGGCCGGCGCGGAAGCCAATCCGGGGCCCGGTTCGCCGCCCGGCCGCAAGCTCGTCGTCCAGATGGTCGAGACCTTCCAGGCCGGCCGCGTACCGACGTTCGTCGAAGAGCTCGACGCCACCGATCCGGGCATTCGCAAGGCCCTGCACGGCGTCACGCCCGTGATGATCTATGGCGATGACGTCACGCACGTCGTCACCGAGGAAGGCATCGCGAACCTCGCGGCCTGTCGCTCCGTCGCCGAACGCCAGGCGGCCATCCGTGCCGTCGCCGGCTACACGCCGGTCGGCCTGAAGCGCAAGAAGCGCGAAACCGAGGACCTGCGGGCCCGCGGAATCGTCCAACTGCCCGAGGATGTCGGCGTCCGCCCGTCGGAGGCGAGCCGCAGCCTGCTGGCCACGCAGGACATCAAGGGCCTCGTGCGCTGGTCGAACGGGCTCTACGACCCGCCCTCGCAATTCGTCGACTGGTAGGCCGATCAGCATGGAAAAGTTCACCAAGTCCTTCCCGTCCAAGCCACTCGGCGCGAAGACGGCCAAGCCATGGGCGCTCGCGGGCGTCGTGGGTTCCGGCAATCTGGAAGTCCTGATGGAGCGTGGCAGCAAGCCCGCCGACGCAATGGAATGCCACGTCGAGACCTCGATCCCCGGCTACAAGGCTTCGTGGTTGGCGGCCCTCGCCGACTTCGCCCATCACTATCCGGCCGGCGGCACGAAGGTCACGATCAACGACCAGGGCGCTCCGCCCGTGCTCGTCAACCTGCGCCTGCGCCAAGCCTACGACCATCTCACCAAGGGCGACAAATGACCGGCGCCATTCTTTTCCACGAACTGACCGCGCGCCAGCGCATCGCTGCCCTCGTCGACGCGGGCTCGTTCTCCGAGCTGTTGCCGCCGCCGGAACGGATCACCAGCCCCTATCTCGCCCAACTCGGCATTCCGGTGTCGTTCGACGATGGCCTGGTGATCGGCCACGCGCGGATCGGCGGCAAGAAGATCTATCTCGCGGCCCAGGTCGGCCAGTTCGTCGGCGGCGCCGTCGGCGAGATCCACGGGGCCAAGCTCACCGGCCTGTTCAAGGCCGCCGCGCGCGACAAGGTGCCGTGCGTGCTGATCGTCGAGAGCGGCGGCGTGCGCCTACACGAAGGCTCGTCGGGCGAGATCGCCATCGCCGAGACGATGCGTGCGATCTTCGAATGCCGCGCCTTGAAGGTCCCCACCATCGCGGTCATCGCCACCGACATCGGCGCCTATGGCGGTATCGGCATCCTGTCCACCTGCTGCGACTTCCGCGTGATGACCGAGCATGGCCGCCTCGGCATCTCGGGCCCGATCGTCATCGAGAAGTGGATGGGCAAGAAGGCCTACGATTCGGCCAACCGCGCCCTGGTCTGGAAGACGAGCGGCGGCAAGACCAAGTACCTGCTGGGCGATGCGGATGCCCTCGTGCACGACACGGCGGACGCCGTCCGGGACGGCATCTCCAAGTTCCTGGGCAAGTCGAATGCCGTCAGCCTCGCCGCCCTCAAGGCGCGCCAGAAGGATTTGGCGAAGCGGCTGAAGAGGTTCGGCGCAGCCACCGATCCCGACACCGTCTGGAAAGGCATGGGCGTGCGGAACATCGAAGCGGCGTCGCTGGCGTCGGGCCCCGACTTCGCAGCCCTCGCCAAACGTGGGAAGTAGGTCATGAAGAAGCCGACACCGAAGAAGCCGTCCGCCCGCACCGTCCTGGTCCGCCTGTTCGGCGCCTCCGCCAAGGGAATCGACATCGAAAAGTCCGTCCTGACCGGCTACGCCGCGGTCGACGGCAAGAAGGTCTGCGTCATCGGCACCTGCGACGGCACCTATATCGACAATGGTGCCGCGCTACGCCTCGCCGCCCACGTGATCGAGTGCATCGAGAAGCAGCCGAAGACGCCGATCGTCATGCTGGTCGACAGCGCCGGCCAGGAGCCCAACCGCGTCGCCGAAATGCTGGGCCTCGCCAGCTACTTCGGCCATCTCCTGTCCTGCCTAGAACTGGCACGGCGCAAGGGACACAAACTCATTACCGTCGCGACCGGCCAGGCTGTCGGCGGCGCCTTTCTCTGCTACGGAATGTTCGCCGACCGTATCTATGCGCTCGATTCGGCCAGTGTCGGGCTGATGCCGATCGCAGCGATGTCGGCAGTCACGAAAATCCCCGCTCCCGTGCTCGAGAAGCTTTCGAAGACCATGCCCTCTCTGGAGTTCGGTGCCGCGCCGTTTGCGTTGCTGGGCGGAGTCGAGGAAGTCTGGTCGGCCAGCGACGACATCCAGGCGAAGCTCGCCGCCGCCATCACGGCCTCGTCGACAGAGGACAATCGCGCGGAGCTCGGCAAGAAGCGTGGCGGCCGCAAGCTCGCCCTCGACATCCGAAAGAAGGTCCTCGCCGAATCGGCGCGATGACCGGTCTCCGCCGTCACACGCTGGTCTGGCTGGCGCAGGCCCCGAGGGCAGGGACCGCTGACGATCGCACCCGGGCGGCGAGCTGGCACACGGCCGGTCGTCCCTTCGTCGTGACCCGCCGCCGGAATGACGGCGACGAGATCGGGCTGGGTTTCTGCACCACCGATCCCGCCCATCCCGGGCTGCGGCCGCGCCGCGTGGCGGCCGTGACCGACCCGGCTCACATCGTTCGCCACGCACGGCCGCCGGGCCTCGCGGAGATCGCGGGCTGCCCTGCGGCGATGGCAGAGAGTCATTCATTTTCCCGCCTGGTTTCCGCCGCGGCCCAGGCCGGCCAGGACATCCACGTCTACGGAAGCTGGATGTGGCAGGCTCTGACCGGGGAGCGACATGTGCACGAGGCGTCCGACCTCGACGTGGTGATCGACGTCGCAGACCTCGACGCGGCCGGCCGTGCGGCTGCCTTCCTCGCGCGCGAGGAGCAGGACCTCGCCTTCCGCATCGATGGCGAGCTTTCGTTCCCCGGTCTCGGCGAGGTCCAGTGGCGCGAGTTCCTGCAGGACCGGAACGAGGTCCTGCTGAAATCCGTCGACACCCTGAAGCTCTTGCCGCGCACCCAGCTCGGATGACGACCTCCGAGGATCTGGCGCTGGCCGAGGCGGCCGTGACCGCGATGCGTGACGAGTTGCAGGCCTATCCCAAGCCAGGCCTCGTCAGCCCCATCGATTCCGGCGCCCATGCCGACATGGATTTCGACCTGATGTGCCGGTCGGCGAATTCGCTGCTGCAGCCCTTCGCGTCCCTCGCTGCGGCAGGCCGTGTGGCCGGCTCGTTCGAGCGGACCCTTATGCCGCTCGGCATCGAGGCCGAGCGAGGGATGCTGACGGTAACGGGTGGCGTCAATACACATCGAGGCGCGATCTTCTCGGTTGGCCTTGTCGTCGCCGCCATTGCCCGCACGCAGGCGCTCTCCGTTGGACTATCCCCGGCAGCGATCCGCGCGTCGTTGAAGGACACTTGGGGCGCCTCCCTGGACGCCCATGCCGCCCGCGACGGCGAGACCACCCATGGTGCCGAGGTCCGCCGCCGAACGGGACGCGATGGAGCGCGACGCGAGGCTGCCCTCGCCTTTCCCGGCATCTTCGAAACCGGCCTCCCCGCCTTCCGCGCGGCACGGCAGGCCGGTCTCGACGCCCAGACCGCCGGCATCCAGGCCCTGTTCGTCCTGATGTCGTCGATCGACGACACGACGGTACTCTATCGCGGCGGCCTCGAGGCCGGCTCGTTCGTCCGCCAGTCGGCCGCGGACTTCCTCGCAGACGGCGGTTGCCACCAGCCCGGCTGGTTCGAGAAGGCGGAAGCGCTGCACCGTGTCTTCATCGCGCGCAACCTCTCGGCCGGCGGCTGCGCAGACCTGCTAGCCTGCACGCTCCTCGTCTCGCGCTGCTGCGGCGACGCCTAACCCCAGCCCGCCAGCGCCCGCTCGAGACTCTCGGGGCCGCGATAAAGCATGGCGCGCCAGCCGGCCATGCGGGCGCCGTCGACGTTGCTGGTCTTGTCGTCGACGAACAGGATCGACTGGGCAACCGTGACTCCCATGCGGGCCTGCGCGTTCGTGTAGAACACACGCTCGGGCTTGCAGACGCCAAGCGCGGCCGAATAGACGATCTCATCGAAATGCGCGCCGAGGCCGAGATGGTCGCGCAGGTAGGCGATGCGATGATGCTCCTGGTTGGTCGCGGCGTAGACGCGCCCGCCCGTTCGACGGCGCCAGGCGTCGGCCTGCGCGAGAACGCCACGATCGATATCGGCGTCCTTCTCGAACCAGTAGGAAACGAATTCCTCGAGCCGGTCGGCCAGGCCCTTGGTCTCGAAATACTCATGAAGGGCGACGTAGAGGTCGAGCCGGCCGCGCAGCACTTCCATGAACTCGGGCTTCAGGAAGAATTCCGGCGCCAGTTCCTCGTCGTGGTCGAGGCCCCAGTCTTCCTTGAGGGTCGCGTACCAGGGATGCGCCGAGCCGGGCTGGGCAAGCGAGACGACACCATCGATGTCGAGGACGAGGACGGGGCTGGAACTCATGATCCGGCATGCTACAGCACCCATGGTCCGAAAAGGAAAGTCCGTTGCAGCTCATCGTGCCCGATCTCGCCCACCTCGACGGCTATGCCGACGCGCTCCGCCGCGGGTGGTCGCCCGACAATGTGCGGGTCAACGAGGCGCCGCGCGAGGAACTGGCGCGCATTGAGGCCGATCCGGCCGCGTTCGTGGCCTCGCTGGACGATCCTGAAGCCAAGCCCGGCCCGATAACCCTGCCCGACGGCACGACAGTGGCGCGAATGCCCGGCTACCGGCGCTGGATGTGGGACGGAGAGTTCTGCGGCTCGATCGGCTTTCGCTGGCAGCCGGGGACGGCCGCGCTCCCCTCGTACGTTCTCGGCCACATCGGCTATGCCGTCGCGCCCTGGAAACGCCAGCGCGGCTACGCGACCCTGGCGCTGGGAATGCTCCTGAAGGAGATCCGGCGGCACGGGCTACCGCATGTCGACCTGACGACCGATCCCGACAATCTGCCCTCGCAGAAGGTCATCACCGCCAACGGCGGTATCCTCGTCGAGCGCTTCACCAAGGTCGCCGCGCACGGCGGCACTGAGGCGCTGCTGTTTCGCATTCCTCTCTGAGCGCCGGTCCGGTCAGGGCCGGGCGAGGCGCGTCACCGTTTCAGCCATCGCCGCCAGAGCGGCAAGTCCGCGGGCCTTCAACGCCCTGGAGGAATCACGGCGCCCGATCTCTCCTTCGAGCACGAGGGTGATGAACCCGTGCATGGTGGCCCAGGCTAGATCGGCGGCCTGCTGGCGCACCTCGTCCGCCGCGTCGCCGATCACGTCGTCGAGAACGCCCGCCAGCAGGCGACGGACGCTCTCGGCGCCCTCATCGCCTTCCTTGGGCTCTATGTGATTGGCTTCCCGGCTGAACATGAGTTGAAACAGCGTGGGATTGGCCGCTGCGAAGGCCATATAGCCCACGCCAAGACCCACCAGACGCGACGCCGGCTCTTCGTCCGCCGCGCGTTCGGCTTCGGTCGTCATGGCAGCCGTCAGTTCGGCGAAGCCGCGGCGCACGAGTTCGACCAGCAAATCGTCCATCGACGCGAAATGGTGGGCAGGCGCCGCATGCGAGACTTCGGCCCGGCGGGCGCATTCGCGCAACGTGAAGCCGCGGATGCCCTTTTCCTCAACCAGCTTTCGGCCTGCCGTCACCAGCGCCTCGCGCAGGTCGCCGTGATGATAGCCTCGCGCCTTGGAACGGGTCATTCAGCCTCCAGCAAGATTCAATAGCCCGCAATCTTGACGTTGGAAAGAGGCCAAATTTCGGCTGACGCCGCCGTGGAGGCATGGCTTGATCGTGGAAATCCACGAGGTTTTCATGTCCTTCGAAACTTGGGCCGCCTTTGCGGCGGCGTCGAGCGTTCTTCTGGTGATCCCCGGTCCGACCGTCCTGCTGGTCGTCTCCTATGCGCTGGGCCAGGGCTGGCGAACCGCGCTGCCCATGGCAGTCGGCGTGGCTCTGGGCGACTTCACCGCCATGACGCTCTCTATGCTGGGCTTGGGCGCACTGCTGGCGACCTCGGCGACGCTGTTCACGGTCCTGAAATGGGTCGGCGCCGCCTATCTGGTCTATCTCGGCATCAAGCTTTGGCGTGCCGGCGGCACCCTCGACGCCGCGCCGCGGACAGACGCCGTTTCGGCCGCGAAGATGCTGGGGCACGCCTGGCTGGTGACGGCGCTGAACCCGAAGAGCATCACCTTCTTCGTGGCCTTCCTGCCGGCGTTCCTCGATCCCAAAGAGGACTTCCTCACGCAGATGCTGGTCTTCGAGACCACGTTCCTGGTGCTGGCCTTCGCCAATGCCTTTGGTTATGCGCTGGTCGCCTCGCGGGCGCGGCGACTGGCCTCCGATCCGCGCGCCATCGGCATCGTCAACAAGGTGGGCGGCGGCCTGCTGGTCGGCGCCGGCGTCGCCACGGTGGGCTTCGCCGGAACGCGGAGCTGAGGCCTATCGCGTTGGCTCGCTGACGAAGGCGATCTTGGAGAGGCCGCCCTTGGAGGCGTCGGCGAGGGTCTCCATGACGTAGCGGTAGGGCACGGTGGCGTCGGCGCGGAGATAGACC
>WOUR01000117.1 GCA_009772935.1 Rhodospirillaceae bacterium | reverse complement strand
CCGCTCAAAATGAACGGCGAAGCTCATGGGCCAAAGGGGTCAAAATTGAACGCCGATCCCCTCTCTCAGGGGGTCAATATTGCGTGCCGATTCACAGCGCGCTCGCGGGCGGGGCTGTAGCTCAGATGGGAGAGCGCTGCAATCGCACTGCAGAGGTCGGGGGTTCGAATCCCCCTAGCTCCACCAGCCCGCAATAACGAAGCCCGGTCCACCGACCGGGCTTTTGGTTTTGTCTCGTGCTTCTTGGAGCCGGCATGCCTGCCGGATGCCCCGCTCGCGGCCAGGAGGCGGCCGCTGCGCGCATTTTGGCCTGCACCGTGCCCGGCGAGGCCAGCGCATCGCCGGCGGGCACGTCCCGCCGGTCGGGCGCAGCAGATTCGGCCTGCCGGAATGACGGTCAGCCCGGCATCTTGATCGACGTGTCGAGGTAGGCGTTGGTCGCGAACTTCGACAGGTCGACCTCGCCGACATTCTCGAAATAGGCCTTGACCAGATCGTAGTCGTCCTTGAGACGGCCGGCATCGAGCGCCCCGAGCGCGACGGTGGTGGTGGTCGGGTCGCGCATCAGCTCGAGGATGCGCTTCCACTGGTCACGCTGGTTCGATTCGTCGAGGCCGGAAACAGCCGCCATCAGCGCCTTGAGGCCGGGGCCGATATCGGCGACGCAGGCCTGGAAGGCGCGTTGCGACACGCGGACGAACTTGGCCACCGTCCCGGCGTTCTTCGCGAGGTAGTCGCCGTTGGCGATGATCGAATTGCCGTAGGGATTCAGCCCGATCTCGCGCCAGGCGGCGAAGCCGAGATCGGCGCCGAACTCGCGCACCTTCAGGTCGTGCTCGTTGTAGAAGTCCGAGGTGACGTCGATGGCCTTGGACCTGAGCGCCTGGATCTTGGCTTGGGGGGTGACGTTGACGAAGCGCACCGAGGCCGGGTCGATCCCCACCTTGCGCGCGAAGGCCGGCCACATGAGGCGCGAGGCGTCGCCCGGCGGATTGCCGATCGAACGGCCGGGGAAATCCTTCGGCCCGGTGATGCCGCTCGACTTCAGCCAGTAGAAGCCCTGCGGAGAATTGGCATAGACGACCATGACGGCCGA
>WOUR01000116.1 GCA_009772935.1 Rhodospirillaceae bacterium | reverse complement strand
GGTGCTCGCATCAGAGGAAGAGACGCACGACTGCATCAAGCGCCTCCAGTCGGCTCTCACGAGTATGTAAACTATTCACTCTACACTTTGCCACTTTTTCAATGTTATTGTAGATTGTCATTCAGCACTGCCATGCATGTTGCAACAGGTATATATTTATGCGTCTACGCTTCTGTGTCCAGCCTGTCACCACGCGCTGGAGTCGGCGTTGACTGAGGTGCCAGCAACCACTGTGTTCGGCGAGCCGCGTCGCACAGTGATGCCTGTCTCTGAGCCGGCTCGTCGCAAGCGCCTGTGGGCGTCACAAGAGACGGCAGACGTGAGCCGTGAAGTCGCAATAAGGCAGCGACTCGAGGTACAGCAGGCAGTCGCTGCAGCTATCGCCGCTCCGACTCCAGCACCACCTGCTGTCGCAGCACCAGACGCCCCGGTAGACGCCACGGCAGCGGCAGAGGCAGACGCAGCTGCGGACGCAGAGGCGAACGCAATGCTGCCAGACGAGGACGGAGAGGACGCGGGCCTTCTCGCCTTCGCCAACGCTGACGCAGCAGATGCGGCGGTGAATGCAGCGGCAGAAGCGGCAGAGCTGGCAGCAGCCGACACAGAGGTCGAGTCGGACGCAGAAGCTCGCAGAATGCCGACGGCTTTCACACTCTACAACTATCACGCCGTCGGGCATTGGACGGAGGAGAGCGAAAGTGCGACGCTCGGCAGTTCTGACGATGGCCCGGCCTCTGACAATGAGAGCCTCGGGACTCTGCCTGCTGGCCTCACTGAGCCAGAGCCGCCGACGGACTCTGCAAGCGAGGCAGCCCCAGACTCTGCCGCCGAGTCCACTGCTGCTCCGACTACGACAGCTCCGCGTCGACGCTTCCTGCTCGTCATTCGACGCAATGCTCCGCGACAAGTCATGATCGTGCCTGCCCCTCTGGTGCGCACGATCTCAGTGCTGCCTCTCACGCCCGTGCTGCCAACGGGGCAGTACGACAGCACGCCGATCGTGATCGACGACGATGGCGAGGAGGCGGACGATGAGGACGAGGCTGACGACGCGGCGTCCGCGCAGTCGCCGCACGACTCGACCGAGGCGCTCCACGGCTCGGACAC
>WOUR01000052.1 GCA_009772935.1 Rhodospirillaceae bacterium | reverse complement strand
CCCGCCGCCGGAGCGGCGCCCGCCGCCGGCGCGGCGCCGTCAGCCGCGGCTGCATCCGTCGTGGCCGCTTCGCGCGTCACGGTCGGGGCGGCGATCGAAGCCACGGTGGCGTTCTTGTCACGGGTCACCACGCGCGCGCTCTCGGGAATGTTGAGCGCCGACATGTGGATCGAGTGGCCGATCTCGAGGCCGGTCAGGTCGACTTCGAAGATTTCCGGAATCGAATCGGCCCGGGTGCGCAACGTGATCTCGTGCAGCACGACGTTCAGCACGCCGCCGCGCTTGATGCCGGGCGAGGCCAGCTCGTTGCGGAAGCGCACGGGCACCTGCACGGTGATGATCGAGTCAGGGCCGATGCGCAGGAAGTCGAGATGCAGAGGCTTGTCCGTCACCGGATCGACCTGCACATCGCGCGGCAGGACGTCGTAGTCCGTACCATCGACGGCGATCTTCATGCGGTGATTGAAGTAGCCTTCCTTGTGAATCTCGCGCTCGATCGTCTTCGGTTCGACGGCGATCATCACGGGCGGCTGCTTGTCGCCGTAGATCACGGCGGGAATCAGTCCTTCGCGACGGCTGGAACGGGCGCCCCCTTTGCCGGCCCGATCTCGCATCTTCGCGACGACTTTGGTCGTCTCTGCCATCTTAACTCTCCTTGGGTTGCTCTCTTATCGCGGCGTGGCCTCCAGGGGTGCCCATCGCCGGATCTCTTGAAATTCCTAGTCGAACAGGCTCGAAACGGATGCCTCGTCGGTGATGCGCCGCATCGCCTCGGCCATCAGCGTCGCGATGCTGAGCGGCTTGATGTTGGGCGACACCCGCACCGCCTCGGTGGGCATGATCGAATCGGTGATCACCATCTTCTCGATCGGCGAGGCCGCGACGCGGGCGACCGCGCCGCCCGACAGCACGCCGTGGGTGATGTAGGCCGAGACCGACGTGGCGCCCTGGTCCATCAGAGCGACCGCCGCATTGCAGAGCGTGCCGCCCGAATCGACGATGTCGTCGATCAGGATGCAATCGCGGCTCTTCACGTCGCCGATCACGTTCATGACTTCGCTGATACCGGCGGCCTCGCGGCGCTTGTCGATGATGGCGAGGTCGGCGTCGATGCGCTTGGCGATGGCGCGAGCCCGGGCCACGCCGCCGGTGTCGGGCGACACGACGGTCAGGTTGCGGTTGCTCAGCGTCTCCTTGATGTCCTTGGAGAAGACCGGGCCGGCATAGAGATTGTCGAGCGGGATGTCGAAGAAGCCCTGGATCTGGCCGGCATGCAGGTCGAGCGTCAGCACGCGATTGGCCCCGGCATGGGTGATCAGGTTGGCGACCAGCTTGGCCGAGATCGGCGTGCGTGAGCCGACCCTGCGGTCCTGGCGGGCATAGCCGTAATAGGGGATCACCGCGGTGATGCGGCGCGCCGAGCTGCGGCGCAGCGCATCGATGGTGATCAGCAGTTCCATCAGATGGTCGTTGGCCGGGAAGCTCGTCGACTGGATGACGAAAACGTCCTCGCCGCGCACATTCTCCAGGATCTCGACGAAGATCTCATTGTCGGAGAAACGGCGTATGTTGGCCTTGACCAGCGGCAAGGCCAGTTTGGCGGAAATGGCTTCGGCCAGCGGTTTATTGCTGTTGCCGGTGAGAATCTTCATGAATCGCTGCCCTCGCGCCGGGGCGGGACATGGTTAAGCCGTTGATCCAAAACGACAAAACGGCCATCCCCGGCCGCGACGGGGCGGAACATACCAATGAGTCGAAGCGCTGTAAACGCCCTGAAATACGGGACTTTTCGCCGCCGCTTTCAGGGTGCCGGTGCGCCTGGTTGCGCGACCGGCCTGCGAGGTCGTGGGGGCGGGCGTGACAGCCGCGGCCCGCCTCAGGCGTGCGGGTTGGCGACGAAGGGCCACTGCGTCTTGTCGGCCTTGGTGTAGGGCAGCAGCGACCAGTCCGGCACCAGCGCACCGGGGGCGGCGACATAGACCACCTCGCTGGCGATCGGGGCGTAGGCGGCATGGAAGTGCTGCATCGACTTCACGACGACGACCTTCTTGGTCGAGGGATCGACGCCGAGTTTGGTGAAGCAGTCGAGGCTGTGGCACTGCGACCGCTTGGAGTTCACGATCACCGTCACGCCCTCGATCTGCAGGGCAGCCACGTCGCCGATCGGGTTCGTGCCTTTCCGGGCGCCGCCGAACTGGATGAACACGTCCTTCTCGAGCTTCAGCACCTTGGCGCGCGCGTCGATCGGGGCGCCGGACTGGGGGCCGAGCTTGCCGCCGAGGCGGATGTCCAACTCGGCGCCCTCGCCGACCTCGAAGGCGAGCTTCACCGCGCCGGGGTCCCAGAACATGGCGATCGCCGCGTCCTTCACCTTGCCGTCGAGCAGCGCCTTCAGGACGAAGGTCGAATCCGAGGCGGCGCCGCCGCCGGCATTGTCCGACACGTCGGCCAGCACCATGGGCTTGGGCAGGTTGTGGGAGCTGACCCGCGCCATGGCGGCCTCCAGCGTCACGTAGGGCGGCTGGGTGGCTTCGCGCATGGCGAAGAACTCCTGGCCGAGTTCCTTGGCGATCTTCTCGGCCTTCGACTTGTCGCCGTCGGTGATGGCGATGATCCGGCTGCTCATCTCCCGGATGTCCGACCACGGGAAGCCGTGGGCGACCGAGAGCGAAAGCACGCCGTCCTTGCCTTCCATGGACATCAGCTTGTCGACGAAGCCGCGCATCGGCTGGCGCGTGGTGTGGAACACGCCGATCATGCGGCAGTCCCAGGTGGCCATCACCGGCTTGGTGCGGCCCTCGATGGCGCCTTCCATGACGTTGAACAGGTCGTCGGCGCGGTCCGACACGTCGACATGCGGATATTCCTTGAACAGGACCAGCGCCGTGGCGTCGCGCATCGTGCCTTCGCCGATGTTGCAGTGGAGGTCGAGCTCGACGCCGACCGGCACGTCCGGCCCGACGACCTTGCGCACATGGGCGAGCAGGTCGCTTTCGCAGTCGTCATAGCCCTCGGCCACCATGGCGCCGTGCATCGACAGGAACACGGCGTCGACTGGCATCGCCGCCTTCAGGTCCGCGATGATCTCGTCGCGGAACGCCTCGTAGACCTTCTTGACCGTCTTGCCCGCCGGCTGGGCGAAGGCGCAGAGGCTCTCGACCACCTGCCAGCCCTTGGCTTCGGAGCGCTTGCGCCAAACGTCGAGCGGCGCGCCGAACATCGGCACCTTGTCGCCGTAGCTGCCCTTGCGGAACAGGCAGGTCTCCTCGAACAGGCCGAGCCCGGTCGGGATCGAGGCAAAGGTATTGGTCTCCGTGCCGAGGCACGCGGTGAAGATCTTTTTCATTGGGACGAGTTACTCGCTGAACAATGGCTGGAACGCTGCGGCGCAGTGTACCGGCGCGGCAGCGGCCGGCAAAGCGGCCAGGTTGTCGGGTAGCGGTACGTTTCGATTACTGATGCCGCCAGACTTTCACGGCGGATATCAGCAGAATCACGGCGAGGGCGGGTAGCAAGATTGCGCTGGGCACGACGCCCAATAGGTGCGCCCCTATGAAGCTGCCGGCGATCGAGCCCACAGCCATCACGACCACGAATCTCAGATTCCGGCCGAGCACGGCGAAGGTGCTATCCCGGCTGTAGCGGGCGAAGCCGACCAGCATTGTCGGGAGACTGACCGCCAGCGACAGGCTGCCCGCAAGCTTCACGTCGGCGCCGAACAGCAGGATCAGCGTCGGTATCAGCAGCTCGCCGCCGGCCACACCCATCAGAGACGCCACGACGCCAATGGCGAAACCTGCGACCACCCCGGTGACCATCTGGGCCGCGCCGGCAAGCACGGCATGGCCGCCACCTTCCGAGCCGTGCCCCAGCACCAGCACGATCGCAATCACCACCAGCAACGCTGCAAGGACCTTGAACAGTGTCGCCGATTTGAGCTTGGTCGCCCATGACGCGCCGACCCAGGCACCGAATATACTGCCGGCCAAGAGGTTCGCGACGATGGTCCAGTGGTCGAGGATCGTCGCGGCCGGCACCGTTCCCATGCGAAACGGGAGCGCGGAGACGACGACGATAAGGCTCATGGCCTTGTTGACGATTACGGCCTCTAGCGCCCCGAAACCGAACAGGCCGATAAGCAACGGCAGGCGAAACTCGGCGCCGCCGAGGCCAATCAGCCCGCCCAGCGTGCCGATGCCGGCGCCGCCGACGAATGCGCCGATTCCGCCGGGTTGGGTAGTCTCCGAAGATACAGCCATCTGGACCCCGCTATAGCCAATTAGATATTACGCTTGGGCCTACTCCGCTGTCTCCCCATTCTTCAGGCGCCCTCCCATGTTGGCCATCTCCCGAAGCCTGGATGTAACGTTCACGGCCATCGCGGGCGTCATCTCAAGCGTCTGGCGGATACGCGCGAAATCGTAGTGTGATCGCGCTCCTGCCGGAGCAATGATCGCTTTTGTTCACGAGCGATCCCGCGACGATCGCCGCCTGTGTCGGATACCTCACGCGGGCCGCCCCGTTCTACATCCTCTACGGTCTCGGCCTGACGCTGCATTTCGGCAGCCAGGGCGCCGGCCGCATGGGCGTGCCGGTCGCCGCCGTGCTGGTTCGGCTGGTCGTCACCGTCGGCGGCGGCTGGCTCGCGATCGAGCTGGGGCAGGGGCTCGACGCGCTGTTCTGGGCGATGGGGATCGGGCTCGCGGCCTATGGCATCGTGATGGGCGGCATGCTGTTGCTGCGGCCCTGGCAGGCGCGCCTTCCCGCGAAGCGCTAGGCCGCCAGCGCGCGGTCCATCAGCGAAGTCTCGCTGGCGCCGAGGTCGGCCGAACCGAACTGCGCGAAGGGCAAGCCGCCGAGGCGCGTTTCGGCATAGAGCGCGGCGAAGGGTGAGCCGGCCTCGACCAGCGCCGCCACGGCGGCGATCTTGGCGAGGCCCTCGCACAGGAAGCGCGCGCGGCGTTCGGCGGCGCCGGACTTCAGGGTCTGCTCCAGCGCCTGCGCCATCGGGCCGGCCTTGAAGGCCTGGTCGGCGGTGCGCACGAGGCGCGAGAGAGTGTCCATGGCGGCGTCGGGATGGCGGCCGGCGGCGCGCAGCACGTCGAGCGCCATGACGTTGCCGGACCCTTCCCAGATGGCGTTGAGCGGCGATTCGCGGAAGTAGCGCGCCAGCGGCAGGTCCTCGGTGTAGCCGTTGCCGCCCAGGCATTCGAGCGATTCGTAGACGAGCTGCGGCGTGCTCTTGCAGACGAGGAACTTCACCGCGGGCGTCAGCAGGCGCGCATAGGCCGCTTCGCGCGGATCGTGGGCGGCATGCTCGGCGGCGCGGATCAGGCGGAACACCAGCGCCACCTGCGCCTCGAGCTCCAGCGCCATGTCGGCGGCGACCGCGCGCATCGCCGGCTGGTCGGCCAGCCGGCGCTGGAAGACCGAGCGGTTGCGGATGTGGTGGATCGCCTGGCTGAGCGCGATGCGCGACTGGCCGGCCGAGGCGATGGCGCAATCGAGGCGCGTCAGGTTCACCATCTCGATGATGGTGCGAACGCCCGCACCCTCGGGCCCGACCCGCTCGGCCCAGGCGCCGTGGAACTCGACCTCGGAGGAGGCATTCGACTTGTTGCCGAGCTTGTCCTTCAGCCGCTGGAAGCGGATCGCGTTCTGCGAACCGTCGGGCCGGTAGCGCGGCATCAGGTAGCAGGTGAGGCCGCCCTCTCCGGATTCCTTGGCAGCCTGAGCGAGCACGAGGAACGCGTCGCACATCGGTGCCGACATGAACCATTTGTGGCCGCTGATCTCGACATGATCGCCGTGCGCCGTCGCACTCGTGATGTTGGCGCGCACGTCCGTGCCGCCCTGCCGCTCGGTCATGCCCATGCCCAGGGTGACGCCGTTCTTCTCCCACCAGGGCAGCGGCCGCGGATCGTAGGTCCGCGTCTGGATCTTCGGCAGCCACCTTGCGAGCAACGCCGGCTCGGAGCGGAGCGCACCCACGCAGGCATGCGTCATGGTGATGGGGCACATGTGGCCGCTCTCGGCCTGGGTCGCGAGATAGAGGCGGACGGCGCGGGCCGCCATCGGCGCCGGCCGGTCGCTGCCGTCGTGCGCCGAGGCATGGATGCCGTGGCCGATGCTCTTCTGCATCAGCGCGTGATAGGCGGGATGGAATTCGACCAGGTCGAGGCGGTTGCCCTTGCCGTCCATGGTGCGCAGCCGGGGCGGGTTCTCGTTGGCCAGCCGGCCGAGATCGAGCGTCGCCGCCGCGCCGTAGTCCCGGCCGCAGGCCGACAGGGAAGCGAGATCGAGACCGGCCCGCCCGGCCGCCTCGGCCAGGGGCCGGTCGGCCGAGAACAGGTCGAGATCGCCGAACGCGGGCGATTGATTGAAAGAAGCGTCTTCGAGGAAGCCGGAAGCCATGAGGCCAGTCTGAACCTGCTATCCCGCGTCCGGCAAGCGGCGGCCGGCGGTCTGTGCTATGTGGCCGGCATGCAGCTCGATACCCTCACCGCCGTCAGCTCCGTCGACGGCCGCTACCGCTCGACCTCCGAGGCCCTGGCCGGCTATTTCAGCGAATTCGCCCTCATGAAGATGCGCGTGGTCGTGGAGTGCGAATACCTCGCCGCCCTCTCGGAGACCCCGGGCGTCGGCATTCGCCCGCTCACGGCGGCCGAGAAGGCGCTGCTGGCGGCCCTGCCGGACATCTCGGTCGAGGATGCGCGGATCATCCGCAAGTTCGAGCGCGAGGGCCACGCGGGCATCCCCGCGACCAACCACGACGTGAAGGCGGTCGAATACTTCATCAAGCTGAAGCTGAAGGATTCGAGCCTCACCGACGCGGCGGAGTGGGTGCATTTCGCACTGACGTCGGAGGACGTGAACAGCACGGCCCACGCTCTCTGCCTGCGCGGTGCGGTCGAGTCGGTCATGCTGCCGTCGCTGGCGAAGGTCGCGACGGAGATCGAGGGGCTGGCCCGACGGCACGCCGACACCGCGATGCTGGCGCGCACGCACGGCCAGAGCGCCACGCCGACGACCTTCGGCAAGGAGATGAACGTCTTCGCGACACGGCTCGCCCGCCAGGTCGCGACGCTCAGCCACAACCCGATCCTGGTCAAGTGGGGCGGCCCGTCGGCCAACTACAACGCCCAGACGGTGGCGCTGCCGCAGGTCGACTGGCTGGCCTTCGCGCATGCCTTCGTCGAGCGGCTGAACAGGCCGGGTCCGGCCAGCGCGCATCCGGTGCGCCTCGTGCTCAACGAGGTCACGACCCAGATCGAGCCGCACGACACGTTCGCGGAGATGTTCGATGTGCTCCGTCGCATCAACACCATCCTGATCGACCTGTCGCAGGACATGTGGCGCTACATCTCCGACGGCTGGGTGACGCAGAAGCCGAAGGAGGGCGAGATCGGCTCGTCGGCGATGCCGCACAAGGTGAACCCGATCGACTTCGAGAATGCCGAGGGGAATTTCGGCGTTGCGAACGCGCTGTTCGAGCACCTTTCACGCAAGCTGCCGATCTCGCGCCTGCAGCGCGACCTTTCGGATTCGACGGTCGCCCGCACCTTCGGCACCGCCTTCGCCCATGCGCTGATCGGCTACGGTGCGCTGCTGCGCGGCTTCGGCAAGGTGAGCGTGAACGAGGCGGCGCTCACGGAGGCGCTGCAGGCGCATCCCGAAGTGCTGGCCGAGGCGATCCAGACCGTGCTGCGCGTCGCCGGCGTCGAGATGCCCTACGAGAAGCTGAAGGCGCTGACCCGCGGCCGGCAGGTGACGCTGGCCGATTTCGCCACCTTCATCGACGGGCTCGAGGTTGCACCCGACGTGAAGACGCACCTCCGGACGCTGCGGCCCGAGACCTATACCGGCCTGGCCGGTCTCCTCGCGAAGAAGTAGCGGCTCCCATTTTCCTCCGCCCCTTAAGCGTGGAGGAAAATGGGAGTGCTTTCAGGCGGCGAACTTGCCGAATTCCCAGTGGCGGCCAGGGGCGGCGGCGAACAGGGCCTTGGTGTAGTCGGCCTTGGGCGAGCCGAAGACCTGCTCGGCCGATCCGTACTCGACGACGCGGCCCTTGCTCATCACGGCGACGTAGTCGCAGATCTGCGCGGCGACGCGCAGATCGTGGGTGATGAAGAGCACGGCGAGGTTCAGACGGACGCGGATCTCGTCGAGGAGTTCCAGCACCTGCTTCTGGACCGACACGTCGAGCGCCGACACGGCCTCGTCGGCGATCAGCAGCTCGGGCTCCATGGCGAGCGCCCGGGCGATGCAGATGCGCTGGCGCTGACCGCCCGAGAACTGGTGGGGAAAGCGGTCGAGCGCGTTGGGATCGAGCCGCACCGTCTCCATCAGCTTGCGCGCGCGGGCCATCGCCTCCTGGCGCCCGATGCCGAAGTTCATCGGCCCCTCGATGATGAAGTCGCCCACGGTGATGCGCGGATTCATCGAGCGGTAGGGATCCTGGAAGACGATCTGCACGCGGCGGCGATGCGGCCGCAGCTTGCGCGCCGACATGGTCGCGATCTCGGTGTCGCCGATATAGACCTTGCCCTCGGTCGGGTCGATCAGGCGCGCGATGCAGCGCGCGACGGTCGACTTGCCCGATCCGGATTCGCCCACGATGCCCAGGGTCTCGCCCCGTCGGATGTCGAGGTCGACGTCCACGGCGGCCTTCACGACACGCGCCTTCTGGAAGAAGGCGTTGCCGGTGTAGGTCTTGCCGAGCTTTTCGGTACGCAGGATGGTGGTGCCGTCGCGCCGCACGCCGCGATGGACGGGCGTGATCGACGGCACCGAGGAGATCAGCATCTTGGTGTAGCCTTGCACGGGCCGTGACAGGATCTGCTCGGTCGGCCCCATCTCCACCAGCTCGCCCCAGCGCAGCACGGCCACGCGATGGGCGATCTCGGCCACCACGCCGAAATCGTGGGTGATAAACAGCACACCGGTACCCTGGCCTGCCTGCAGCTCGGCAACGAGCTTCAGGATCTCGGCCTGGGTGGTGACGTCGAGGGCGGTGGTCGGCTCGTCGGCGATCAGCAGCACGGGATCGAGAACCAGCGCCATGGCGATCATGATGCGCTGGCGCTGGCCGCCGGAGAGCTGGTGCGGGAACGAGGCGTAGATGCGTTCCGGCTCGGGCAGCTTCACGCGGGCCAGGATGGCGATAATCTTGGCCTTGCGCGTTGCGGCATCGAGCTGGGTGTGCGTGCTCAGCACCTCGTCGATCTGGTCACCGCAGGTCATGACGGGGTTCAGCGCCGTCATCGGCTCCTGGAAGATCATCGACATGCGGGTGCAGCGCAGCTCGCGCAGCCTGTCCTCGCTGGCCGCCAGAATGTTCTCGCCCTGCAGCAGGATTTCCCCGGAGGTCGGCTTCAGCGCCTTGGCGAGCAGGCCCATCACCGTGAAGGCGATTACCGACTTGCCCGAACCGGATTCGCCCACGAGGCAGACGATCTCGCCGGGATTGACGGTGAAGCTCACCTTTTCGACGGCATGGACCCGGTCGCCGCCCTTGGGCAGGGCGACGCTCAGGTTGCGGACTTCGAGGACGGGTTGCTTTGCTTCAGTCGACATCAGACTTTCTTGCTCATTTTGGGATCGAGCGTGTCGCGCAGACCGTCGCCCATGATGTTGATGGCCAGCACCGTCAAGGCAAGGAAGATGCCGGGATAGAGGATGTTGTGCGGGAACACGCGGAACAGCGTGCGGCCCTCGGCCATGATGTTGCCCCAGCTCGGGATTTCCGGCGGGATGCCGATGCCCAGGAAGGACAGCGCGGCTTCCGTGAGGATCGCGGCGGCGGCGAGGAAGGTGCCCTGCACGATCAGCGGCGCCACGGTGTTGGGCAGGATGTGGCGGAACATCAGGATCCAGGTCGGGGTGCCGACCGAGATCGCGCCTTCGACGTAGGGCTCCTCGCGCACCGTCAGCACGATCGAACGCACCAGGCGCACCACGCGCGGGACGTCGGGCACGACGATGGCGAACACCACGGTGATCAGGCCGGCGCGCCAGATCGAGACGAGGGCGATCGCGAGCAATATGCCCGGGATCGCCATCAACCCATCCATGATGCGCATGATGATCCCGTCGGCCCATCTGATGTAGCCGGACACCAGGCCGATCACCATGCCGATGACGACCGATATGATGGACACGGCGACGCCGACGGCCAGCGACACACGCGCGCCGTAGAGCACGCGGCTGTAGACGTCGCGACCCAGGCTGTCGGTACCCATGATGGCGACGCGCTTGGCGGTCGTCCCGTCGTCGAGGCGATAGGTGATCTCGGTGCCCGGCTTCTTGTTGCGGGCGGCCGGGTCGATGCGCTGCGGATCCACGGTGCCGAGGAACGGCGCCAGGATGGCGATCACCAGCATGGTGAGCAGGATGACGCCGCCGATGATCACGTTCGGGTTGCGGATGGCAACGAGCCAGAGGCTCTTGCGCTTGGTCGACGCCGCCGCAATGGAGGCAGAATCGACGACTTCTTCAGTGATCGCGCTCAATACCGGATCCTCGGGTCGAACAGGGTGTAGCTGATGTCGATGAGCAGGTTGACCACGACATAGACGACGGAGAAGAGAAGAATGACGGTCTGGATGGTCGGGAAGTCGCGGCTCAGCACCGCTTCGACCGTGAGGCGGCCGAGACCGGGCAGGCCGAAGACGCTTTCCGTCACCACCGCGCCGCCGATCAGGATGGCGATGCCGAGGCCGATCACGGTGAGGATCGGCACGGCGGCATTGCGCAGTGCATGGCGCATCAGCACCACCCTGTTGGACAGTCCCTTGGCGCGGGCCGTGCGGATGTAGTCCTCGTTCAGCACTTCGAGCACCGAGGCACGCGTGATGCGCGAGATCAGGGCGATGAAGCCGACCGACAGGGTGAGCGACGGCAGCACCATGCGCTCGAGGAACTGCCAGAAATTGACCCCGATACGGACATAGCCCTGCACCGGCAGCCAGCCCAGTTCGATCGCAAAGACGTAGATCAGACAGTAGCCGATCACGAAACCCGGCACCGAGAAGCCCAGCACCGAGAAACCCATCACCGCGCGGTCGAGCAGCGAGCCCTGGCGATAGGCGGCCATGACGCCGATCGGCACCGAAAGGCTGACGGCGAACACCAGGGTGCAGATTGCCAGCGCAAGCGTCGGCTCGACGCGCTGGGCGATCAGCTCCGCGACGGTCTTCTTGAAGAAGAAGCTCTCGCCGAAATTGCCCTGCAGGACATTGCCGATCCAGATGGCGAACTGCGTCCAGATCGGCTCGTCGAGGCCGAGCTTGGTGCGGATGTCCGCAATCTGGTCCGACGTGGCGTTGTCGCCGGCGATGACCGCGGCGGGATCACCCGGTGTCAATCGCAGCATGAGAAAGACGAAGATAGCCACCACCGCGAGCACGGGGATGATGGCTATGAGACGACGGGCGATAAAGTCGATCATTTTCCCTCTACGTGTCACCCGGGCAGAGCGAGAGATCCTTCACTCTGCCCAGGATGACAACGGGACCGCCGGATGGCGGCCTCGCTGTCACTTCTTCTCGATGTTCCACATCACCGGGACCGGCGCCTTCAGCCAGCCCGAGATGTTGGAGCGCATGGCGCCGGGTCCGTACCATTGGCCGATCCAGCCATACTGCGCCGTCTGCAAGGCCCGGGCCTGAACGGCGGCGGCGAGCTCTTTATTTTTCACCGGATCGGTTTCCTTGGCGTAGGCGTCGCGCAGCTTCTCCATCTCCGGATCGTTCGGCCAGCCGAACCAGGCCTTGTCGCCGTTCGCCACCATGTAGGAGGTCGAGATCGGGTTCAGGATGTCCGCCGCCACCGAGAATGTGTGGAAGAGGTTCCATCCGCCCTGACTCACGGGACCCTTGTTGGTTCGACGCGTGACGACGGTTTGCCAGTCCATGGACTGCATGTCGACCTTGAAGCCACCCTGTTCGAGCAGCGCCTTTGTCACAGGGGCGGTATTGGTGAGAACCGGCAGGGTCGTCGACTGCAGCAGCACGATCGGCGTGCCGTCGTAGCCAGCTTCCTTCAGCAGCGCCTTCGACTTCTCGAAGTTCGGCTTCACGAACAGGTCGCCCGGCGCATTGACCGCGTTGGGCGTGCCGCAGATGAAGGCGGCCGTGCAGACCTTGTAGAACTCCGGCTCGCCGACGGTCGCCTTGAGATAGTCCTCCTGGCGGATGCTCAGCAGCGCGGCCTCGCGGATCTTCGGATTGTTGAACGGCGGCTGCAGCCAGTTCATGCGGAAGATGAACTGGTGGCCGAGCGGGTTCCAGTTGTAGAGCGTGACGCCCTTTTCTTTCTTGAGGATCGGGATCAGGTCGTGTGGCGGCTGCTCGATGACGTCGATCTCGCCCGCGGCGATGGCGTTCACCTGCTGCTGCGGATCGGGCATCTCGATGATCTCGACGCGGTCGACCTTGACCACCTTGCCGCCGGCGAGGCCCGACGCCGGCTCGGCGCGCGGCTTGTACTTGGTGTTCTTGGCATAGACGTGCTTCTCGCCGGGCTTGGACTCGGCGTTCACGTAGATGAACGGGCCCGAACCGATCTGGCTGTCGATCTGCTTGAAGGGGTCGGTGTCGGCGACCCGCTTCGGCATCATGAACGGAACCTGCGACGACGGCTTGCCGAGCGAATCGAGCACCAGACCGTACGGCTCCTTCAGAACCATCTGGAAGGTCTTGGGACTGACCTCCTTGAACTCCTTCACGAAGTCCATGAGCTTCTGGCCCATCGAGTCGCGGGCGCCCCAGCGCTTGATCGAGGCGATGCAGTCCTCGGACGTCACCGGCTTGCCGTCATGCCATTCGAGGCCGTCGCGCAGGGTGAAGGTCCACACCGTCTTGTCGGCGGACACCTCGTACTTGTCGACCATCTGCGGCTTCACGACGTTGTTCTCGTCCTGTGCGAACAGCGTGTCGTAGACGAAGTAGCCATGGTTGCGGGTGACGTAGGCCGTGGTCCAGATCGGATCGAGGATCGTCAGGTTGCCGTTCTGCACGAACTTGACGACCTTGCCCTGGGCCAGCACCGGCCCCGCACTCGACAGGATCGCACCGGCAACCATTGCCGCGAGCGTACGCTTCATCACTTTTTTCATCAGCCCCCTCCGGGTTTCTTCCCCATCGAAGAAGGCAGGCACCGCCCGCCTTCATCGATGGGCGCGCGGGGAAGACCCCCGCGCGCGGATCGGGCTACTTCTTGGTGACGTTCCAGAACACCGGAACCGGCGCCGTCAGGTTGCCGTCGATGTTGTTGCGACGGGCCAGCGGCGCGTACCACTGGCCGACGTTGATGTGCGTCGGATGGTCGACCCAGTACTTCTGCAGGTCCTCGACGATCTGCTTCTGCTTCGCGGGGTCCGTCTCCTTGGCGAACTGGTCGCGATACTTCTCGATCGTCGCGTCGCACGGCCAGCCGAACATGGCCTTGTCGCACGAGGCGTTGAAGAAG
The DNA here is from genome assembly GCA_009772935.1 of Rhodospirillaceae bacterium. Taxonomy (GTDB): domain Bacteria; phylum Pseudomonadota; class Alphaproteobacteria; order Reyranellales; family Reyranellaceae; genus Reyranella. Next base: position 46,586 of record WOUR01000052.1, on the reverse strand, counting down.
CCGGCCATCACCGGATTGAGGATGTCGGCGGCCACCCACGAGGTGAGGAAGGCGTGCCAGCCACCGGCACTGGGCGGCTCCTTCTTGACGCGGCGGGCGACCAGCGTCTGCCAGTCCATCGACACCATGTCGACCTTGAAGCCGGCGCGCTCCATCTGGGCCTTGGCGACCGGGGCGAGGTTCGTGAGGACCTGCAGGTCGGTCGAATGCATCAACACGATCGGCGTGCCGTCATAGCCGGCTTCCGTGAGGAGTTGCTTGGCCTTGGCGGCGTTGCCGTTCAGCACGTCGGCCATGCCGGCGTCGGTCGCCAGCGGCGTGCCGCAGACGAACGGCGCCTTGCAGACCTTGTACCACTGCGGGTCGCCGATCGTGGCCTTGAGGAAGTCCTCCTGCGCGAAGGCCACGAAGACGGCGTGGCGGACCTTCGCGTTGTCGAAGGGCTTGGCCGTGCTGTTGAAGCGGAAGGTGTACTGATTGCCGGTCGGGTTGAAGCTGAGCAGCTTGATGTTCTTGTCCTTGGCCAGCAGCGGCAGCAGGTCGTGGCCGGGCGATTCGATCATGTCGATCTCGCCGCTCTGCAACGCCGCCACCTGCGTCTGGATGTCCGGCATGGCGATCCATTCGACGCGGTCGACCTTGACCACCTTGCCGCCGGCGAGGCCGTTGGCGGGCTCGGCGCGCGGCTTGTACTTGGTGTTCTTGACGTAGACGATCTTCTCGCCGGGCTTCCACTCGTCGCCCTTGAAGATGAACGGGCCGGAGCCGATCACGTCCTCGAGCTTGATCTGCTGCATCGGGTCGGTTTCGGCCGTCTTCTTCGGCATCATGAACGGCACGTTCGACGACGGCTTGCCGAGCGACTGCAGCACCAGGCCGTACGGCTCCTTCATCTTCAGCTTGAAGGTCTTGGCGTCGACGACCTCGAGCCCTTCGGCCGACGCCATCAGCTTCTGACCCATCGAATCGCGGGCGGCCCAGCGCTTGATCGAGGCGACGCAGTCCTCCGCGGTCACGGGCTTGCCGTCATGCCATTCGAGACCGTCGCGCAGCGTGAAGGTCCAGGTCAGCTTGTCGGCAGAGTTCTCATACTTGTCGACCATCTGCGGCTTGACGTCGAACTTCTCGTCCATGGCGAACAGCGTGTCCCACACCATGTAGCCGTGGTTGCGCTGGATGTAGGCCGTGGTCCAGATCGGATCGAGGATCTTCACGTCCGAATGCATCACGACCTTGAGCGTCTGCGCCTGCACCGGGGCCGCAGCCATGACGCCGCTGACGCCCGCCGCAGCCATGATGGCTAACGCCGACTTCCTGAATGAAAACATGATTTCTTAGCTCCCTGTCTCGCGGCTATTCCTTGTCCTCGCACGAACTTGCAAGAATCGAGCCGCCCCACGGGACAGTAGCAGCCGGGAACCCCCCTCTGACAAGCCGATTCAGAAGCTGCGCAGAGTTCAGCGTGGCCTGTTGATCGCCTGCTCGAGCAGCTGGAGCACGCCTTCGGATGCCGCGGAGGCGACGATGTCGCCGAATCCCGCCCACGACCCCTTTGCCGCAGCGAGCGGTACGGGATTGGATTGCTCGATGTCGCCGACGTTCTTGCCGGCCGGGTCCTTGACGATCCATTTGACGACGAGCCTGGCCATGCGGTCGTCGATCGGCGTCATGTTCACCGAGCCGACCACGGTGAAGGCGCCTTCTTCTGCCTGGTCGACGATCACGAGCTTGCTCGATCCCAGCGCACGCCGCATGCCGGACGTCAGCTGGCGGTTACCATCGGACGGCGCCCCGGTGACCGGGGCAACCAGCACCTTGACCTGCGGTTCGACGGGCTTGGCGGCAATCGGTGTCGGGGTGGTCGTCGAGGTCGGCACGGCCCCCTCGGGCGGCGGGAGGGCCGCGGGGTCGGGCGGGAATTCGTAGGGGATGGTGACGCCCGCGGCGACCTGGCCGGGCGCGCGCGGGATGAAATTGGGCGGCTTGCCGATCAGGGTCGCGACCCGGGGCGCGGCCTGCTGCGCGATGCGGGAGACCAGGCGCTCGGCCTGTTCGGCATAGTCCTCGGGCGGAGCCCGCGTCTTCACGGTCGCCGGCTCGTCGGTGGGCGGCTTGCCGCGGATGCGCCAGTCGACCTGGACCTCGATCGACATGCCGGCGTCGCGGGTGCTCATCACGCCGTCGACCTGGATCGGTGCCTCGGTGGGGGAAACCGCGGCCACGATCCCGTAGGACTGAAGTTCGATCGCGAGGGCGGCGGCTACCCGCTCGCCCATCTGCGGCGGCATGTTGCGCGGTGGACTGATCGAGACCTCGACCTTGTCCCGGATCTGGCGTCCGTAGGAAACCTGGGACGGATTGTGCTCGAAGGGTCTGGGCGATCCGCCGCACGCCGTGAGGGCGAGCAGGCAGAGCAGCATCACAACATGGCGCATGTCGCGACGACCCCGAGCAGGCAGCAGACCATCAATATGATGAAGTAGGGCACGTCAGGCCGAGAGGGCGATCGCCGAAAGGCCGCGCCCGTAGTCGCGCACGCCCTGCAGGGTGTTGCGGCGGTAGCTGAAGAAGTCGTCGGTCCCGGTGAGCGTGTCGTGGCCGGTGGCGGTGACGGCGACTCCGTTGCGCGCGATCCGGTGCACGAGATAGCCCGGCAGGTCGAACATGAAATGGCCGGGGCGCGTCGCGGTCCGGAAGAACGCGGCATTCGCCGCGTCCTGTGCCAGGAAGGGGGCGGGGAATTCCGGTCCGACCTCGTAGGACTGAGGCCCGATGCAGGGACCGACCACGACCCGGATGCGTTCGCGCCGGGCACCGAGCTTCTCCATGGCCGCGATCGTCGTGTCGACGATGCCGCCCAGCGCACCCTTCCAGCCGGCATGCGCCGCCCCGATCACCGAGGCAGCGCCGTCGGCCAGCAGCACCGGCGCGCAATCGGCCGCCATCACGCCCAGGACCACGCCCGGCCGATCGGTGACCAGACCGTCGGCCTTGGGTGCGCCCGGCGAGCTCCAGCGTTCGTCGGCGACCGTCAGTACGTCGGTCGAATGGGTCTGGTGGACCGTCTGCAGGTCGGGCTCGTCCAGGCCGAACTGTCCGGCCACGCGGCGGCGGTTCTCGCGCACGTTGTCGGGCGAATCGCCCGAGCCGTAGCCGCAGTTCAGCGAGGAATAGAGACCCGTGCTGACGCCGCCCCGGCGGGTGAAGAAGCGGTGCTGCACCCCGTCGAGGGCGGCGAGGGTCTGGGCCTGAATCATGCTTCGTCCGAGGGGATGTCCACAAAACCGGCTGGCGGGGCGTTCTTGCCGTCGCCGAGGGCCAGCACGCGGAAGAGGGTGCCCATTTGGTCGGGCGCGATCAAGCGGGCCGATGCCGCATCGATCGCATCGGCCTGCGCCGCCTTTGCATTGCGCTTCAGGGCCTGCGCTCGCTCGGGAAGACCGAGCCGGCGCAGGAACTCGCCCTGGCCCACAGGTCCATAAGTCGTGACGCCGGAAGCGGCGGCGAGGGCTGCGAAGTCGACATGGGCGCTGAGGTCGGTCTCGCCCGGACGGTCGAGGATGCCCGCCCCCTGATGGCCGCGCACCGCCTGCAGCGAGGCGGCCCGGCCTGCATTCTCGAGACCGTAGTCGATGATGAGGGCCCAGCCGCCGTCGCGGGCGATGCGCGCGCCGATCGCACCCGCCAGCGACCGTCCAGCCTCGCTGAGTTCGGCTTCGGCGCCTTCGCCGGCATCGGGCAGCAGCGAGGCGAAGGGCGTGCTGCCCGGCGCCAGGGCCAGTCGCAGCCCGCCCTGCTCGTCGAGGCCGACCATGCGCTCGCGCCAGCCCGTCGCGGTGCGATGGAACTGGCGGACCGGCAACGCATCGAAGAACTCGTTGGCGACCAGCAGCAGCGGTCCCCCGGGCACGTCGTCGAAGCGCTCGTGCCAGGTCGGATGGTGGACCTGTAAGGCCGCGCGCTGGGCCTCGCGCATCGGCGCGTTGGTGTCGACGAGATGCAGGTCGATCGCGGCCTGGAAGCCGGGCACGCCGCGTGTCGCCCGCAGCGCATCGGCCATCAGGGTGCCGCGACCGGGCCCGAGTTCGACCAGCCGCACGGGCGACGGCCGGCCCATCGCCAGCCAGCGCTCGGCCAGCCAGGCGCCGATCAGCTCGCCGAACATCTGCGAGATCTCGGGGGCGGTGGTGAAATCGCCGGCAGCGCCGACCGGCACGGCGCGACGATAGTAGCCGAGCCGCGGATGGCCCAGCGCCTCGGTCATGAAGTCGGCCAGCGAGATCGGCCCGGTGAGCGCGATGCGGCGCGCGATCAGCCCGCCCAATTCGGTCATGAGGGCTCGGTCACGGCGTCCCGGTCACGGCAGGACGGGCTTGCGGTAGGCGCGCAGGATCACCCAGACGCCAAACAGCAGCACCGGCAGCGACAGCAGCATGCCCATGGTGATCGGGCCCCACAGGTAGCCGAGATGCGCGTCGGGCTCGCGGAAGAGCTCGCCCACGATGCGGGCCAGGCCATAGCCGGCGCAGAACACGCCGGTCAGCAGGCCGGGCCGGCGGCGGCCCTGGGTGAGCTTCCACACCGCGACCACGACCAGGGTCAGCAGCACGCCCTCGAAGAACGCCTGGTAGAGCTGGCTGGGATGGCGCGGCAGCGGGCCGCCGCGCGGAAACACCATGGCCCACGGCACGTCGCTGATCCTGCCCCACAGCTCGCCGTTGATGAAGTTGGCGAGGCGGCCGAAGAACAGGCCGAGCGGCGCCACGATCGCCACCAGGTCCGACAGCATGAAGGGGTCGGCCTTGTTGCGCATGGCAAAGAGCAGGATGGCGGCGATCACGCCCAGCAGGCCGCCGTGGAACGACATGCCGCCCTCCCACAGGGTAAGCGCGGCCAGCGGATGCTCGATGTAGAAGCCCGGCTTGTAGAACAGCACGTAGCCCAGCCGTCCGCCCAGGATGACGCCGAGCGCCGCCCACAGCAGGAAATCGTCGATCTTGAGCGGGGACAGCACCTTGGGTGGCTGCTCGCAGACGCGGCGCATGACCTGCCAGCCGATCACCAGGCCGGCAATGTAGGCAAGCGCGTACCAGCGGATGGCGAAGGGCCCGAGCTGGACCAGGACCGGGTCGATCTGCGGGTAGGGGATCGCCAGGAGAGTCGCGGAGAGGGTGTTCATGAGGGCGACCCTTATAGCGGGGGAATCGCGTCCCTAAAATCGTCGCGGCGCCGATCCGGGGGGATCGGCGCCGCTGGGACTATCCGAACGTTGTATTGTTGGTTTTAGCGAGAGGGGGCGTCGGAAGGTCCTTGTCGGCTCAGGCTTCGCCGACCGTCTCGAGGATCGAGGCGGTCAACGCGTCGGCGGGGCTCTTGCCGGCCCAGACGACGTACTGAAAGGCGGGATAGAAGCGCTCGCTCTCGGTGATCGCCACCTCGACGAGGTCGTTCAGCTGTTCCGCCATCAGGCCGTTGGTCCCGCGCAGCGGGATGGCGTGGCGGAACATCGGCAGGCCTTCTTCGCTCCAAAGATCGAAGTGACCCAGCCACATCTTCTCGTTGATCAGGCCGAGCAGGCAGTGGATGTCGCTGTGCCGCTCGACCGGGATACGGACGTCGTAGGCGCAGGTGAAGTGCAGCGCCTCGACATCGTCGCGCCAGCTGAAGAACATGCGGTAGTCGCACCAGCGGCCCGCGACCTCGACGGCAATCTCCCGGTCCGAGGTCCGGTCGAACGGCCAATCGTTGGCGGCAACAACCCTCTCGATCATCTCGAGCGGGTTGAGGTCGGCTTTCCGTCTGGTCCGCTCATGTCGCGATAACGCCATCGACCCGCTCCCCAACCATTTCCGCCGTGCGGCCCATCAGGAGCCATTCTTGAGGCGGCTGGTCGACATATCGTGGTGGGTACCCAACAACCCACTAGCTGTAGCCTGCCAAAGGATGGCTAAGGGCGCAATAAGAAATGGCCGTGTAAAACGGGGAAAGAGTCAGGGATTCCATGAATTTAATCCCCAACGTTAAGATTCGAATCCGGGGATTCCGCAGAACGAGTCGGGAGAATCTGCTGAAAAATTGAGCAGACACGGCGGCGACCGCGGGATTTTCAGCGGTTTTCGCACGTCGTGGGCGATTGGCACACGGCTTGCCTTTCGACCCTCCAAGCGCGCCCGCGTCAAGACGTGCCGGCGTGAAGACTTGGAGGAGGCTTCGATGTTCAAGGACCCGTTCGACCCGAAGGCCCTGCTCGGCCGCGGCGGCTGCAGCTGCGGTGGCAATCATGCCCAGGCCGATCATGCCCGGCTGACGGCCGCGGCCGTGCCGGCCGGCGAGGAGGACCGCTGGAACCGGGTCGTCGATGCCGCCGTCCTGCGCGCCGTGTTCCCGGTCGACGCCCAGCGCCGGCAGTTCCTGAAGACGGTCGGCGCCGCCACCGCGATGGCCGCCATCTCGTCCGTCCTGCCGCTCGGCGCGGCGCGCGAGGCCTTCGCCCAGGGGGGTGCGCCGGAGAAGAAGGACCTCAAGGTCGGTTTCATTCCGATCACCTGCGCCACGCCGATCATCATGGCCCATCCGATGGGCTTCTATTCCAAGCAGGGGCTGAACGTCGAAGTCGTGAAGACGGCCGGCTGGGCGGTGATCCGCGACAAGTCGCTGGCCCGGGAATACGACGCCTCGCACATGCTCTCGCCGATGCCGCTCGCGATCTCCCTTGGCGTCGGCTCCAATCCGGTGCCGTGGACGATGCCGGCGATCGAGAACATCAACGGCCAGGCGATCACGCTCGCGAACAAGCACAAGGACAAGCGCAACCCGAAGGACTGGAAGGGCTTCCGCTTCGCCGTGCCGTTCGACTATTCGATGCACAACTATCTGCTGCGCTACTACGTGGCGGAGGCGGGCCTCGACCCCGACAAGGACATTTCCATCCGTTCGGTGCCGCCGCCCGAGATGGTGGCCAACCTGCGCGCCGACAATATCGACGGCTATCTCGGCCCCGACCCGTTCAACCAGCGCGCCGTGTTCGACGGCATCGGCTTCATCCACCTGCTGACCAAGGAACTGTGGGACGGCCATCCCTGCTGCGCCTTCACCGTCAGCAAGGAGTTCGCGACCCAGAATCCGAACTCCTATCGCGCGCTGCTCAAGGCGATCATCGACGCGACCGCCTACGCCCACAAGCAGGAGAACCGCAAGGAGATCGCCAAGGCGATCGCGCCGGCCAACTACCTGAACCAGCCGGAGACGGTGCTGGAGCAGATCCTGACCGGCACCTATGCCGACGGGCTGGGCGGGGTGAAGAAGGACCCCAACCGCATCGACTTCGATCCCTTCCCATGGAACCAGTTCGCCATCTGGATCATGACCCAGATGAAGCGCTGGGGTCAGCTCAAGGGCGATGTCGACTACGCCAAGGTCGCGTCCGAGGTCTATCTCGCCACCGACACGGCGAACATGATGAAGGAGATGGGCCTCACCCCGCCCGACCCGTCGAAGAAGACGATCGTGGTGATGGGCAAGCCCTTCGATCCGGCCAAGCCCGCCGAGTACGTGAACAGCTTCGCCATCAAGCGGAGCTGAGCCGGTGACTTCGTCGTCGGGACCAAACACCGACCTCATCCTGAGGAGGCTGCGCAGCAGCCGTCTCGAAGGATGGGCCGTAGGCACGGTGTCCTTGGCTCATCCTTCGAGACGCTCGCTGCGCTCGCTCCTCAGGATGAGGGCTTTGTTTGTGGTGCATGAGGGACACGCATGCTGAAGAACTCGCTCGGGCTGCGGGCGGGGCTGCTGTCTGTGCTGATCTTCGTGGCCATCGTCGGCATCTGGCAGGTCGCCACGATGCCGACGGCGGCCAGCGGCCCGGCGATGGATCCGGAATACGCCAAGCTGGTGGGGGCCGCGGCGGCCGCCGGCTCCAAGTCGGCGATGCCGACGCCGGCCGACATCGGCGCCACGATCTGGAAGCACCTCGCCGATCCCTTCTACGTGCGCGGCAGCAACGACAAGGGCATCGGCATCCAGCTCGCCTATTCGCTGGGCCGCGTGCTGCTGGGCTTCGGCCTGGCCGCCGTGGTGGCGATTCCGCTGGGCTTCCTGATCGGCATGTCGCCCTTGGTCTATCGCGCGCTCGATCCCTTCATCCAGATCCTGAAGCCGGTGTCGCCGCTCGCCTGGATGCCGCTCGCCCTCTACACGATCAAGGACAGCGCCATCTCCTCGATCTTCGTGATCTTCATCTGCTCGATCTGGCCGATGCTGATCAACACCGCCTTCGGCGTCGGCAGCGTGCGCAAGGAATGGCTGAACGTGGCGCGTACGCTCGAGGTCGGCCCGTTCCGCACGGCGTTCAAGGTGATCCTGCCCGCCGCGGCGCCGACCATCATGACGGGGATGCGCATCTCCGTGGGCATTGCCTGGCTGGTGATCGTGGCGGCCGAGATGCTCGTGGGCGGTACCGGCATCGGCTACTTCGTATGGAACGAGTGGAACAACCTCTCGATCGCCAACATCGTGACCGCGATCCTGCTGATCGGCCTGGTCGGCCTCCTGCTCGACCAGGGCCTGGCGTACCTCGCCAAGCTCGTCACCTATCCGGAATAGGCGCGCCATGGAGAACCGTCCGCTCATCAGCGTCGAAGGACTGGCGCGCCGCTTCGGCGAGACCGGCCAGCCGGCCATCTTCGAGGATGTCTGGTTCGGAATCGACAAGGGCGAGTTCTGCTGCCTGATCGGCCATTCCGGCTGCGGCAAGACCACGATCCTGAACGTGCTGGCGGGGCTCGACCGTCCGAGCGGCGGCGCCGTCATCGTCGACAATCGCGAGATCGACGGGCCGAGCCTCGACCGCGCCGTCATCTTCCAGGGCCATGCGCTGCTGCCGTGGATGACGGTGATGGGCAACATCGCCTTCGCCGTCTCGTCGCGCTGGCCGACCTGGGATCGCGCCAAGGTGCGCGATCATGCGATGCGCTTCATCCAACTGGTCGGCCTCGCGGGCGCGGAGAACAAGCGGCCGGCGCAACTCTCGGGCGGCATGAAGCAGCGGGTCGGCATCGCCCGCGCGCTCTCGATACAGCCCAAGATGCTGCTGATGGACGAGCCGTTCAGCGCGCTCGATGCGCTGACCCGCGGCATGCTGCAGGACGAGGTGCTGCGCATCTGCGCCGATACGCAGCAGACCGTGTTCATGATCACCCACGACGTGGACGAGGCGATTCTGCTTGCCGACAGGATCGTGCTGATGACCAACGGGCCGGGCGCGCGCATTGCCGAGATCGTGGTCAACACCATGCCGAAGAATGAGCGGCACCGGAACGACCTGCACCGCCATCCGCAGTACTACGCGATCCGCAACCACCTCGTGGAATTCCTTGTCAACCGCTCGAAGGCGTTCGACCAGGAGATCGCCGCGCACGGCTACGACCCGCGGCGGCCCAAGCTGGTGAAGCCGGGATTGTCGGCGGTCAACCCGCCGGCCGAGATCGTACCTTTGACAACAACCGGGAGACGGCAATGAAGCGGGCTGAAGTGACAGAGAAGATCCTGACGGCCAAGCGCATGAAAGAGCTGACCTGGGAGGAGATCGCCAAGAAGATCGGCGGCGCCTCGAAGATCATCGTCACCGCGGCCTGCATGGGCCAGATGAAGATGACCAAGGAGCAGGCCACCAAGGCCGGCAAGCTGTTCGGCCTGGGCAAGGAAGAAGTCCTGCTGCTGCAGGAAGTGCCCTATCGCGGCTCGCTGCCCCAGGTCCCCCCGACCGACCCGCTGATCTACCGCTTCTACGAGCTGGTGCAGGTCTACGGCACGACCTGGAAGGAGCTGATCCAGGAGGAGTTCGGCGACGGCATCATGTCCGCCATCGACTTCGACATGACGATGGAGCGCCAGCCCGACCAGAAGGGCGACCGCGTGAAGATCGCCATGTCGGGCAAGTTCCTGGGCTACAAGACGTACTGAGGCCTATCCCGGACGTTGCGGCGCGGGGGTAGACTGGCTTCATGAGCCAGCTTCCCCTGCGATCCATCGAGGCCTTCGTCGTCGTGGCGCGTGCCGGCAATCTCGCGCAAGCCGCGGCAAGGTTGAACATAACGGTCCCGGCGGTGAGCCGCAGGATCCAGATCCTGGAGCGCTACCTCGGCGCTAAACTCTTCGACCGCCAGCCACGAGGCCTCAGCCTCACCGAGGCGGGCGAGAAATACTTCTCGGAACTGGGGCCCGCCTGGGATTGCCTGTGGAAGGCGACGATCGCCGCCACGTGGTCGGTTCGCCGTGACGCTTTCAAGGTCAGCGTCATCCCGACCTTTGCCGCGAACTGGCTGGTGCCCAGGCTTGCGCGAAGCCGATTGCGTCTCGCCGGGCTTGAGGTCGAAATCGAGACCTCACCGGATATCGTGGATCTGCGCGAGCGCGACGATCTCGACTGCGCCATTCGCCTGGGTCTCGGGCCCTGGCCGGGAACGGTCGGACAGAGGTTCCTGCCGATAAAGGCATATCCGGTCGCGAGTCCGGACTTCGTCGCCCGCAATCGGCTCGAGAGCCCAGCCGACCTCGCGCGACAGACTCTCATTGGATCCGGTCATCAGCCCGATTTCTGGCCGGAATGGTTTCGGCACGCCGGCATCGGCTCTGGCCAGGGTCGTCACAAGAGCTTCGACAATCTTCAGCTTGTCTACGAGGCGGCAGCCGCCGGACTAGGAGTCGCCATCGGCCTCGATCCCCTGGTGCGGCCTTATCTCGAGAGCGGCCGGCTCCTGCGCCTCTGGCGGGATGACGTGACGCTCTCCAGAAGCTTCCATCTCGTGCGGCGGACCGATCGCGTCGAGTCGAACCGGTTCGATCTCTTCCGGAGCTGGTTGATGGGCGAAACCGCCGTTGCCGCCTGAGGGGCGGCGTTGACGGTTCCTCAAGTCATCGGCTGAGAACTGAATGGTCGCACCGGGCGGCGGGCTCTACGTTCGCAGCATCAAAGACTGCGTACTGAGAATGGCGTCGCGCATGACCAGCTATCGCCTGCATTACTTCCCGGAGTCCGGCAACAGCTACAAGCTGGCGCTGATGCTCACGCTGTGCGGCCAGGACTTCGAGCCGGTCTGGACCGACTTCGGTGGGGGCGTCACGCGAACACCCGAGTGGCGTGCCCGTGTCAATGTCATGGGCGAAATCCCGGTTCTGGAGGAGGGTGGGCAACGCCTCACCCAGACCGCGCCGATCCTGCTGCGGCTCGCGGAACGCTACGGCCAGTTCGGGGGACGGAGCGGCGAGGAGAAGTTCGAAATCCTTCGCTGGCTCTTCTGGGACAACCACAAGCTCAGCGGCTACATGGCGCCCTACCGTTACTATCGGGCGTTTACGCCCTCACCCGATCCCGCCGTGATGGCCCATATGCGCCGGCGTCTCGACGACTATCTGACGATCCTGAACGTCCACCTGCTGGAGCGCCCGTTCGTGATTGGCGACCGGCCGACGATCGCCGACATTTCCCTGATGGCCTATCTGTCCTTTCCGAAGGGTGAGGCCGGCTATGACCTGGCGGTCAGCCATCCTGCCGTACAGGCGTGGCTCTCGCGCCTGGCGCAGATTCCCGGATGGCAGGCGCCCTATGATCTCCTGCCGGGCAAACGACTGACCTGCTACCTCTAGTTCCGGCCGGGTGGCGAGAGTCCGAGGTTTTTGTTGTGTGCTCGCGGTCCGTCGTGACACATTGTTGACAATCGACGATCCGTCATTCCGAGGGCAATTTGGCCATTTCCGATCTTTCGACGCCGGGAGCGGACGCGCTTTTCGAGCGGGTGCCGAAGGCGACCCTGCGTGCGCACATCGTCGAGCGGCTGCGGCTCGCGATCCTGGCGGGCGACATTCCGCCGGGCGCGCCGCTGGTCGAGACCGCTTTGTCGGAGCGGTTCGACGTCAGCCGCGGGCCGCTGCGCGAGGCGCTGCGGCAGTTGATCGAGGAGGGGCTGGTCGTGACCGTGCCCTACACCGGCACGCATGTCGCCGAACTCTCGGTCGAGGATGTCCACGAGATCTACTCGCTGCGCACGGTGCTGGAGACCTTCGCCTTCGAGCAGGTCTGGCCGCGCCGCGACGACCGGTTCCGCGCCGAGCTCCGGCGGCGCAACGACGTGCTGATCGCCTCGATCGATGCCGGCGACGACCGCGCCAGCATCCTGAACGAACTCGACGTCCACGGCCTCGTCTACGAGGCGAGCGGCCACAAGCTCCTGCAGCGCGCCTGGCACGGCCTGCGCGGCCGGCTGCAGCTCTACTGGGCGGCGCATCATCGCGCGCATGGACGGCGCGGGCCGAAGCGAGACAGCCATGACAGCTACATCGAGGCGGCTTTCGGCGCGGATTTCGACGCGATGAAGGCCGAGATCGCCGATCACATGCGTCGCGGCGTCGAGACGACGGAGAAATTCCTGCGCTCGATGCCGGGTCTGTCGGGGAAGCCAAAGAGGGGAGTCAAATCATGAGCATCAATCGACGTTCGTTGTTCGCCGTCGCGGCCGCGAGTGCCGCCGCGCTGGCCATTCCGTTCGCCGCGCGCGCCGAGGGCACGCTCGACGAGGTGAAGAAGCGCGGCGTGCTGCGGGTCGGCGTCACCCAGGCGCCGCCCTGGTACTCGAAGGATCCCAAGACCGGCCAATGGGCGTCGGGCCTCGGCGTCGAGATGGGCAAGGCGATGGCCCAGAAGCTCGGCGTGAAGTTCGAGCCGGTCGAGGTGACCTGGGGCAACGCGATCGCCGCCCTCCAGGGCGACAAGATCGACATCATGTTCATGCTCGACGCCACGGCCGAGCGGAAGCAGGCCGCCAATTTCCCCGAATCGCCGCTGCTCTGGTACTCGCTCGCCGTGCTGGCGCGCGACGACCTCAATGCCAAGACCTGGGAAGACCTCAACAAGCAGGGCGTACGCATCGCCGTGCCGCAGGCCTCGACCATGGACCGCTGGGCGACCCAGCACACGCCCAAGGCCGACATCCAGCGCTTCCCCGGCAATGCCGAGGCGATCGCCGCCTTCCAGTCGGGCCGGGTCGATGCCGTGCTGCTGTTCCATCCGCCGCTGCTCGCCGCCCGCCAGCGGCTGGGCAAGGGCAAGATCGTGGTGCCACTGCCCGCCGAATCGCAGCCCTCGAGCGCGGCCCTGCGCAAAGGCGACACCGCCTTCACCGACTGGGTCGATAAGCAGTTCGCCGACTACTACAAGAGCGGCCAGACCCAGAAGTGGTACGAGCAGGCGATCGCCGACTTCGGCCTCGATCCCAAGGCCGCGCCGCCGGTCATGAAAGAGATGATCAAGTAGGCGGCAGCCGCTTGGCCTATCAGTGGGACTTCTCGCCGGTCCTCGCCAACGCGCCTTTGTTGGTCGAGGGTCTGGTGAACACGCTCCGGATCACGGGCACGGCGCTGGTGTTCGGCGTCGCGCTCGGCCTGGGGCTGGCGCTGCTGCGCCTGTCGCCACGGCGATATTTGTCGTGGCCGGCGGGCTTCGTCATCGAAGTGTTCCGCACGACGCCGCCGCTGGTGCAGCTCTTCTGGTTCTTCTTCGCCATGCCGATCCTGGTCGGCATCGAAATGACGCCGTTCATGGCCGGCGCCGTCACCTTCTCGATCCAGTCGGCCTCGTTCTTCGCCGAGGTGTTCCGCGCCGGCATCCAGTCGATCGAGCGCGGCCAGTGGGACGGCGCGCGGGCGCTCGGCATGCGCCATGACCAGGCGATGCGCCGCATCATCCTGCCGCAGGCGGTGAAGCGCATGATCCCGGCCTTCATGGAGCGCGCCATCGAGCTCATGAAGACGACGACCCTGATCGCCACCATCTCCTATGCCGACCTGCTGTTCGCCGCCAACGAGGTGTCGCAGAAGACGTTCAGGCCGCTCGAGACCTACACGGTCGTGGCGCTGATCTACTTCGTCGTGATCTTCCTCGCGAGCCAGGTCGCGCGCCTGGTGGAGCTGCGGCTGGCGCGCAGCGGCGAATCGACTGTGCATTGATGCGCTGGGACTTCGCCTCCGTCTTCGACAACACCGACGCGCTGCTGGTCGGCGCCGCCGGCACCTTGCGCATCTTCGCCATCTGCCTGGTGCTGGGCCTCAGCCTCGGCCTGCTGGTCGGGCTGGGACGCTATTCGCGCAACCGCTGGCTCCACATCCCGGCCACGATCTTCGTCGAGTTCTTCCGCAACACGCCGGTGCTCGTGCAGATCCTGTGGTTCTACTTCGCTCTGCCGATCCTGCTGCCCTTCCAGATCTCGCCGCTGGCCGCCGCCTCCCTCGGCATCTCGCTCAACTCGGCGGCCTTCTCGGCCGAGATCTATCGCGGCGGCATCCAGTCGATCGAGACCGGCCAGTGGGACGGGGCGCGGGCGCTGGGCATGCGCTGGGGCCAGGCGATGCGGCGCATCATCCTGCCGCAGGCGCTGAAGCGCATGCTGCCGGCGCTGACCAACCGCGCCATAGAAATCTTCAAGATGTCGACGCTGGCCTCGGCCGTCGCCTACGTCGAGCTGCTGCAGCAGGGCAAGCTGATCGCCTCGCTCAACTACAATCCGATCGAGGCCTACACCGCCGTGGCCGTGATCTTCTTCGTCTTCCTGTGGCCGCTGGTCCAGTTCAGCTACTTTCTCGAACGACGGCTGAGGCGGGACGAATGACGATCCTCAAGGTCTCCGGTCTCACCAAGCGCTTCGGCACCACCGACGTGCTGCGCGGCATCGACCTCGAAGTGGCGCGCGGCGAGCGCATCGCGATCCTCGGCGCCTCCGGCTCGGGCAAGAGCACTCTCTTGCGTTGCCTCAACTTCATGGAGCGACCGGGCGGCGGCACGATCGCGCTCGACGGCCAGATGCTGGGCCGCGAGGGCAAGGCCGGCGAGCGGACCTATCGCGAAAGCGAGCTGATCCAGGTGCGCCAGCGGGTCGGCATGGTCTTCCAGCAGTTCAATCTCTTCCCGCACATGACGGCGATCGGCAACGTGATGGAGGGGCTGCGCACCGTACGCGGGATGCCGAAGCCGGAAGCCGAGGCACGGGCGCGGAAGGAACTGGCGCGGGTCGGGCTTGCGGAGAAGGCGGACACCTACCCGGCCCATCTCTCGGGCGGCCAGAAGCAGCGCGTCGCCATCGCGCGCGCCCTCGCCATGGACCCCGAGATGCTGCTGTTCGACGAACCGACCTCGGCGCTCGATCCGGAGCTGGTCGGCGAGGTGCTGGCCGTGATCCTCGCGCTCGCCGAGGAGGGCCGCACCATGCTGCTGGTGACGCACGAGCTGGGCTTCGCCTACCACGTCGCGACCCGCGTGATCTTCCTGGCCGACGGCGCCATCCACGAACAGGGCACGCCGGACGAGGTCCTCAAGAACCCGAAGAAGGACCGCACCCGCGCCTTCCTCGCCAGCCACAAGCAATTCAGCTTCTAGGGAACATGCCATGACGACGGAACAGGCGAGCGCCCAGGCCTATCTGGCCGATGCGCGCAACGACCAGGTGCTGGTCTACGTGAACGGCGCGTTTGTGCCGCGGGGCGAGGCCAGCGTCTCGGTGTTCGATTCCGGCTTCGTGCTGGGCGACGGCGTGTGGGAGGGCTTGCGTCTCGTGAAGGGCAAGCTGATCAGCCTCGACGCTCATCTCGATCGACTGTTCGAGGGCGCGCGCTCGATCGATCTCGACATCGGGCTCGACCGCGCCGGCGTGACCCAGGTCGTGACCGATACGCTGGCGAAGAACGGCATGACCGACGGCGCGCATATCCGCCTGATGATCACGCGCGGTCTCAAGAAGACGCCCAACCAGGATCCGCGCTTCGTGATCGGCAAGGCCACGATCGTCTGCGTCGCCGAGTACAAGACGCCGATCCCCGAGGCCAAGGCCAAAGGCTATTCGCTCTTCACCTCGACCTTCCGCACGACCCAGCCCGACCAGTTCGACCTGCGCCTCAACTCACACTCGCGGCTGAACCTGATCCAGGCGCTGATCCAGGCCATCAAGGCCGGCGCCGACGAGGCACTGATGCTCGACCCGCGCGGCTTCGTTGCGTCATGCAACTCTACCAACTTCTTCATCGTGCGCGGCCGCGAGCTGTGGACCTCCACGAGCCTCTACAGCTTCAAGGGCATCACCCAGCAGAACGTGATCGACACCTGGCGCGCGGCGGGCAACGTCGCCAAGGAATGCGACTTCACCCTGGCGCAGGTCTACTCGGCCGACGAGGCCTTCGTGACCGGCACCCTGGGCGGCGTCACGCCGGTGACCAGGGTCGACGGCCGGCTCATCGCCGACGGCAAGGCGGGCAAGGTGACGAAGGAAGCGAGCGACCTTTATCTGAAGTCGGTCGGGGCGCTGTGAGGGAAGCCCCGTGGACTCACGGCGTCACGGCTTGAGGCCGCGCTTGTCCATTTTCTCCACGACATTCGCGTCCATGCGGATTGCCGCGAGAACATCCGAGTCTCCGCCCGCAATATCTCCGATTCGGCGTTTTGCAACGCCGCGGGCAAAGAACGCCTGGGCGGGAAACACCAATCGCTTCGCGGCTGCGTCGAGATCGGCGATCGCGGCATCGAACTGATGCAGCTTCAGAAGGATGATGCCTCTGGCGAGTGCTGCGTAGCCATAGCCCCTTCCTCTGGATTACCTGACCACAGGAAGCGACGGCCTCTCGGAATAGCTCGAGCGCTTCCTCCGACCGGCAACGACCGAGCCATGCGCCCATGATCCAATGGTCCGCGAGATCCGCCTGGATGACTTTCGAATAGTCTTCGATTGCGCGGGTGTGCAGGCCCATTCTTTGAAGAATGTCTGCGCGCATATGAAAAGCCATCGCAGGATCCGGGCGATCGAGTTCGACCACCCGATCCAGGTCATTGAGGGCCAAGATCCGGTAATAGTGGTTGGCTTCTCCCTTTGACCTGTACCAGCTCGCGCGAGCCATCAAGCTGTCTGGATTGTCCGGATCCAGGAGGATCGCGCGGTCAATGTCTTCGATCCCTCGATCTATGTCACCGCCAAGGGCGTGGGCATGGCCGCGATCCACATAGGCATCGATGAAAGCAGGATCGATCCGGATGGCTTCATCGAAGTCCGAAATGGCCCGATCGTATTGGCGCTGACTGGTGTAAGCCTTGCCCCGCTGGTTGTAGGCGGCGGCAAGGTCTTTGCCTGCTACCGATCCGGAGTCGATCAAGGCGCTGCAGATCTCGATGGTTTGCTGACGACCGACATAGGCTTCGCGGCATTGCTCGTCGGCTTCCTGCGATTGAGCCCGTGCGGCCGAGTCCGTTACCAATACGCCGAGCACGACGAGAGCCCCGCTCAGAGAGCCGCGGATTGCGCGCCCGATCGACAATCCCGCCACGGGAGCTACTCCGCCGCCAGCTTCCTTGCGCTCCTGGGGGCGCGCGTGAGCAGGCCGTCGGCGAGGTCGCGCTCGATCATCGCATCGGGGCGCTCGACCACGCGGCCGAAGCCGGCGCCGCCGCCCACGAACATCTCGACGATGTCGCCCTTGCCGAGATCGAGGGCGGCCTTGCTCTTCAGCTCCTCGACGCGGCCGTCGGCGCGGAAGACGCGGCAGGAACCGCGCTGGCCGGGCTCGCCGCCCAGCAGGCCCTCGGGCGCCAGGCGGAAGCGGTCGGAGTAGATGGCGAGCTGCACGTCGTCGTGCAGGATCTCGCAGCGCCGCGTGAAGCCCGCGCCGCCGCGACGCGCGCCGAGGCCGAACGAGTCGGGCGCCAGCTCGTAGCCGACGATGCGGAAGAAGCCATAGTCGATGTCGAGCGATTCGACCGGCGCGTTGGAGCAGTTGCTGAGCGGCGAATCGACGGCGTCGCAGCCGTCGGCATCCTTCGAGGCGCCGTAGCCGCCGCCGAAGATTTCGAGATAGACGCTGTAGCCCTTCTCGCCGAGATGGGAGAGGCAGAAGGCAGTGGTACAGTCGAAGCCGGTGGCGATCACTCTGTCGGGCAGCGCCTGCGCCAGCGCCTTCATCACCGCGTTGAAGACGCGATAGGCCGGGATCATGCGCGCCCGCACCGGCGCCGGCGGCCGCGGATTGAGCAGCGAACCGTAGGGCACCTTGATCGCGATCGGCCGCGCCATGCCCTCGTTGTAGGGAATGTCGGGGCTGGTCAGCACCGACTTCACGCAGGCGAGCGCCGCCGAGAGCGTGCTGGAGTAGGGGCAGTTGAGGTTGCGCTTCACCTGCGGGCAGGTGCCCTCGAAATCGATCTCGACCGAATCGTCGGCGATGGTGACGCGGGCCTTCACCACCAGCGGCTCGTCGGTGAGGCCGTCGTCGTCGACCGCATCCTCGCCGTAGAAGGTGCCCTTGGGGGCCTGCGCGATGGCCGCTCGCACGCGGCGCTCGGAGTAATCCTGCATCTCGCGCATCGCCATCTCGACCTTGTCGGTGCCGTAGCGCTCGCAGAGCTGCTTCACCCTCATCGCGCCGATCGCGTTGGCGGCGAACTGCGCATTGAAGTCGCCGATGGTGAGGTCGGGCACGCGCACGTTGGCCGTCACCAGCCGCTCGAACGAGCCGCCGTTCCAGTCGTGTTCGAAACTGTAGCGCGAGGGCGGGAAGCGCAGTCCTTCCTGGTAGACGTCGGAAGCATGGATGTTGAGGCCGGGTGCGCCGCCGCCCAGGTCGAGATGGTGCGCCACCGAGGCGCCGAAGCCCACGACCCGGCCTGCCACAAAGATCGGCGTGAAGATGAAGACGTCCGGGATGTGCTGGCCGCCCTCGAACGGGTCGTTGTTGATCAGGAAGTCGCCTTCCTTCAGCGTCTCGACGGGATGGCGCCTGAGGCAGGCGCGCAGGGTCTCGCCGATGGGGCCCAGCTGCATCGGGATCAACTCGGCCTGCGCCACGGTGTTGCCGCGGCGATCCATCAGGCCGGCCGAGCCGTCGCGCGCCTCGCGCAGGATGGTCGAGTAGGCGGAGCGGATCAGCTTCACGCCCATCTCGCGGGCGGCGGCGATCAGCGCCTGGCTGATGACGGCATAGTCGATCGGACCGAGCTGGCTCATGGCGATCTCCGCAGGATCAGATTGTCCGCCGCATCGAGCCCGGCGGTCCAGCCCGGCGGCACCCAGGTCGTGGCGGTGTAGCCCTCGATGACGGCCGGGCCGACGATCTGCTGGCCCGCGGCCAGTGCCTCGGCAGTGTGGCGGTCACAGTCAAGCCAGGCCTCGCCGTGGAAGATCTTCGCCTGCTCGGGTGCGCGCGCCGCGAGTTTCTCGCGGTCGAGATTCGGCGCGCCGCCGATCGGCAGCGTAGCGCCGACCCTCAGGGTCACGATCTCGACGGGACGGTCGAGATTGGCGCCATGCATGAAGGTGCGGTGATGGGCATCCGCAAAGAGTCCGGCGAGATAGGCCGCATCGAGCGAGCCCAGTCGATCGGCCGGAATCTCGACGCCGACCTCGAAGGCCTGGCCGACGAAGCGCATGTCGAGCGTGTGGGTGTAGTCGAGCGTGCCCGGGAGCTTCATCCCGGCGAACTGCGCGGCGAGTCTGTCCCGCATCTCGCCGAAGATACGGCCGGCGTCGCGGGCCGCCGTGTCGTCGAGCTTCATCTTGCGCGTCACGGCATCGAACTTGGTGTAGTCCGAGGCGACCAGCCCGTAGGCCGAAATCACGCCGGCATTGGGCGGCACGACGATCGTCGAGATGCCGAGCTCCTCGGCAATGCGGGCGGCATGCAGTGGGCCCGCGCCGCCGAACGGCACCAGCGCATAGTCGCGCGGATCGCGGCCGCGCTCGGTCGAGACGAGCTGGATGGCGCGCACGATGTTGGCGTCGGCGAGCTGCAGCGCCGAGGACGCGGCCTGCTCGACACTTAGGGAGAAACGTTCGGCCAGCGGCTCGAAGGCGCGGCGCGCCGCCTCGCCGTCGAGCTTCATGCGGCCGCCCAGGAACGCGCCGGGCCGGATCGTGCCGATCACGATATGCGCATCGGTCGTCGCCGGTTCGGTGCCGCCGCGACCGTAGCAGGCGGGACCGGGATCGGCGCCGGCGCTCTGCGGGCCGACCCTCAGCATGCCGCCATCGTCGACCCAGGCCAGCGAGCCGCCGCCGGCGCCCACGGAAACGATGTCGAGCACGGGCGTGCGGATCGGCAGCCCGTCGATCTCCGTCTCGGCCGCCAGCGAGGGCCGACCCTCCTGGACGAGGCACACGTCGGTCGAGGTGCCGCCCATGTCGAAGGTGATGAGATCCCTGAAGCCCGAACGGGCGGCCTGGCGCGTGGCGCCGACGACGCCGGCCGCGGGACCGGAATAGAGCGCCGTGATCGCGCTCTGGCGCATCGCCTCCCCCGCCGTTGGACTGCATCACCGTGAAGCGGCCCTTGAAGCCCGCCTCTGCGAGCTTGTTCTCGAAGCGGTGCAGGTAGCCGTCGATCACCGGCTGGACATAGGCCGAGAGCAGGGTCGTCGAGGCGCGTTCGAATTCGCGGAACTCGCGCGCCACCTGATGGCTGCAGGTCACCAGCACGCCGGGCAGCGCCTCGGCGATCAGCGCGGCGAGGCGCTTCTCGTGCACCGGATCGGCATAGGCGTTCAGCAGGCAGATCGCGACCGCACGGTAGCCGCCGTCCCTGAGGGCGGGGAGCAGCTCGGCCTTGACCTTCGCCTCGTCGAGCGGCGTCTCGACGGAGCCGTCGGCGCGCAGGCGCTCGACCGCCTCGAAGCAGTCCTTGCGGCGCACCGGCGGCGCGGGCTTGGCGTAGAAGAGATCGTAGATGTTGCGCCGGTCGTGGCGCTGCATGAACAGCAGGTCGCGAAAGCCCGCCGTCGCGACGAAGGCCACGGTCGCGCCCTTGCGCTCCAGCACGGCGTTGGTGGCGACGGTCGAGCCGTGCCCGAGGTCTTCGATGCGCGCGAGATCGATGCCCGACGCGGTGAGGGCCGCGAAGGCGCCGACGTCGGGTGACTTCGGCGTGCTCGGCACCTTGGTGACGACCAGCCGGCCGTCTTCGACGGCGACGAGGTCGGTGAACGTTCCGCCAACCTCGACGCCGACGCGCATCGTTCCCGCGTCCTACGCTTCGGGGCTGGAGGGGCCGGCCAGCCTGGCCTGCAGATCGGCGATCTGCTTGCGGAGCTCCTCGTTCTCCTCGCGCGCCTTGGCAGCCATCGCCTTCACGGCGTCGAACTCGTCGCGCCGCGGAATGTCCATGCCGTCCAGGATCTTGGCGATCTGGTCGCGCACGCGGGCCTCGACCTCGTCCTTCATGCCGGTCAGCGCGCCCATGGCGCCGTTGGCCACCTTGGTGAGGTCGTCGATGAACGGATTGCGGGTTTGCATGGCAGGTCTCCTGATGCGGCGAGTATGGGCGGCTGGTAGCATCCGGCGCAAGAAGCACTGGAGGACGCCGTGAGTCTGGTCAAAGTCGAGTCGAGCGAAGGCATCACCACCATCACCATGATGCGCCCGGAGAAGCGCAACGCGCTCACGCAGGAGCTGTGCGACGGGCTCTACGAGGCCTACCGTGCCTTCGAGGACGGCGACGACCAGGTCGCCGTGTTGCAGGCCGACGGCCCGGCCTTCTGCGTCGGCGCCGACCTCCACAATCCGCCTGCCGCCATGTGGAAGGCGGTGCCGCATGTCAGCCACGCGCTCACCAAGCCCGTGATTGCCGCCACCCAGGGCTGGGTGATCGGGGGCGGTATCTGCCTCGTGATGACCTGCGATCTCATGGTGTCTGCGGATACGACGAAATTCATGTATCCCGAGGCCAAGGTCGGCGTGTTCGGCGGCCTGATGCCGGGCATCGTTTCGCGCATGCCGCACAAGGTCGCCATGGAACTGCTGCTGCTCGGCGAGGAGATCTCGGTGAAGCGCGCCTACGACGTGGGCTTCGTGAACAAGGTCGTGCCGCTCGGCCAGGAGCGGGCCGAGGCGCGCCGCATGGCCAAGGTCATTGCCGAGTCCGCGCCGCTCGTGATCCGCACCCTGCGCGACTTCGCCAACCAGACCCTGCCGCGCGGCCCGGCCGAGATCTTCGTGCCGGAGCGCTACAAGCTCGAGACCATCGCCAATTCGGAAGATCGCAAGGAGGGCGCCGCCGCCTTCCGGGAGAAGCGCTCCGCCCGGTTCAAGGGACGCTAGGACGATGGGCAAGCTGCTGCTGGTCGGTTGCGGCAAAATGGGCGGCGCCATGCTGGACGGCTGGCTGGCGCGCGGCCTGCCGGCCGCCGACATCGTCGTCGCCGAGCCGGTCGAGGCGATCCGTCCGCGGCACGCCGGCGTCCGCGTCGTCTCGTCCTCTGCTGAGATGCAGGGGACGCCCGAGATCGTCGTGCTGGCGGTCAAGCCGCAGTCGATGGACGAGACGCTGGCCGATCTCCGGCGGTTCGCCGGGCAGGGCTCGGTGTTCCTGTCGATCGCGGCCGGCAAGACCCTGGGCTATTTCGCCGCCCGCCTCGGCCATGCGGCAAAGATCGTTCGATCGATGCCCAACACGCCGGCGGCGGTGCGGCAGGGCATCACCGTCGCCACCGCGGCGGCGAGCGTGACGACGGCGGAACGGAAGCGCTGTCACGAGTTGCTGGAGGCGGTCGGCCAGGTCCTGTGGGCCGACGACGAGGCGCTGATGGATCCGGTCACCGCCCTGTCCGGCAGCGGTCCGGCCTATGTCTTCCTGCTGGTCGAGGCGATGGCAGCCGCCGGCGTGAAGGTCGGTCTCCCGGCCGACATGGCCATGCAGCTCGCCCGCGCCACGGTGGTGGGAAGCGGCGAACTGCTGAAGCAATCCAGGGAGCCCGCCTCTCAGCTGCGCGTTAACGTCACCAGTCCCGGCGGCACGACCGCCGCAGCCCTGCAGGTCCTGATGGCAAGCGACGGCATCCAACCGGTTTTCGACAAGGCCCTCGCGGCCGCCTCGCACCGTTCGAAGGAGTTGGCAGGGTGAATGAAGCCGCCAACCAGGTTCGTGACAAGGCCCTCGATGCCTTCCTCGGCCTGATCGCCGAGAAGGGATATGCCGACGTGTCGCTGCGCGAGGTGGCCGAGGCAGCGGGGCTGGGCTTCGCCGATCTCTATCGCGTCTATCCCGACAAGCTCTCGCTGGCGGCGGCCTTCATGGCCCGTATCGACGCCGAAGTGATGGCCGGCACCCCGTCTTCGATCGATCCGGAAGAGACGCCGCGCGACCGGCTGTTCGACGTGATGATGCGCCGCTACGACGCGCTGAGACCCCATCGTGCGGCCCTGCGCGCGCTCCGCCGCGCCGGTACGCGCGACCCGATGCTGGCGATCGCGATGGGGCCGCCGCTGCGTCGCTCCATGGCGGCGATGCTGGAGGCCGCGTCGGTCGCCAGCGACGGCCTGCCCGGTGCACTGCGGCAGAATGGGTTGCTGGCCATCCACTACGCCGTGTCGCGGGTATTCGACCGCGATGAAACCCAGGATCTTTCCAAGACGATGGCGGCCTTGGACAGCCGCCTCAAGACGGCCGAGCGCTGGTCGCAACTCTTTGACAGATATGTGAAATCGCCGGAGGGCGGGGTTCAGGCGGGCGCTCCGGTTTCGCCTGAGGCGTGAAGATTTTGTGCAGTGCACAAAAACACCCCTTGACTCGCTGCAATGCATCCCTAAATTGAGCTTCATTGTGCACCGCAGCAAAGCGGGGCACCCCAGCTCAGCGTTGCTTCGACCCTCAGGAGATATCCATGTACGCCAACGGTGCCTTCAAGAACCCCTTCGCCGACTTCGACTTCAGCAAGATCTCCGGTGAGTTCAAGCTGCCGACCGTGAACGTCGAGACGTTCGTCGAGACCGCGCGCAAGAACTTCGCGACCATGACCTCGCTCAACACCGCCGCCGTCGAGCAGATGAAGACGATCGCGCAGCGCCAGGGCGACATGGTCCGCGCCGCGATGGAAGACTTCTCCAAGCACGGCAGCGAAGTGCTCGCCGCCGCGACCGTCGAGGAGAAGGCTGCCAAGCAGATCGACTTCATCAAGAAGTCCTACGACTCGGCCATCACCAACACCAAGGAACTGGCCGACCTCTACACCAAGGGGCAGGCCGACGCCGTGACGGCGCTCAGCGCCCGCGTCGCCGAGCTGACCGAAGAGGTCAAGGCCGCGATCGCCAAGAAGTAAGCGTTTCAGCGTAAGTGTGGGTCGGCTTGTTGCCGATCCGGAAAAGGGGCCGCGTACGTGGCCCCTTTTCTTTTGTGTGCGCGACTCTAGTGTCCGTCCACCATGGCAAACATCACCTATGAAGATTTCGAGCGTGTCGACATCCGTGTCGGCACCATCGTCGAGGCCGCGCCGCTCGAGGGCGCGCGCAAGCCAGCCTATCGCCTGCTGATCGATTTCGGCGGCGAGGTCGGGACGAAGAAGTCCTCGGCGCAGATCACGGTGCACTACACGCCGGAAGAGCTGGTGGGCCGTCAGGTCGCGGCGGTCGTAAACTTCCCGCCGCGCCAGATCGGCAGGTTCATGTCCGAAGTCCTGACGCTCGGCTTCCCGGCCGCCGATGGCAGCGTCGTGCTGATCGCACCGACCAAGCCGGTGCCGAACGGCGGCAAGCTGTTCTAGAGATCAAGGGAGCGCGCCACTCCAGCGGCGCTCATGATCATGATTGCGCCACTGGAGTGGCGCGCTCCAATGAGGCTTAAAAGACCTTGTGGATCCAGCCGTGCGGGTCGGCCGTGCGGCCGCGCTGGATGCCGACGAGGGCGGCCTTCAGCTCCTCGGTCCTGGCGCCCGAGCCGCCATTGCCGATCCGGAATTCGCCGTCCTTGCTGCGCACCGTGCCGATCGGCGTGACGACGGCGGCGGTGCCGCAGGCGAAGGCCTCGCGCAGGCGGCCGCTGGCGGCATCCTTGCGCCACTGCTCGATCGAGTAGCGTTCCTCGCTCACCTTGATGCCCTTGTCCCTGGCCAACGTGAGCAGCGAACTGCGGGTGATGCCGGGCAGGATCGTGCCGCCGAGCGGCGGCGTGATCATCGAGCCGTCGTCGAACACGAAGAAGATGTTCATGCCGCCCAGCTCCTCGATCCAGCGCTGTTCGACGGCATCGAGGAACACGACCTGGTCGCAGCCGTGGCGCGTTGCCTCGGCCTGCGCCTGCAGGCTCGCGGCATAGTTGCCGCCGCACTTGGCGGCGCCGGTGCCGCCGGGGGCCGCGCGGGTGAAATCCTCGGAGACCCACACCGACACTGCCGGTGCGTCGGTCTTGAAGTAGGCGCCGACCGACGAGGCGATGACGATGAAGAGGTAGTCGGACGAGGGCTTCACGCCGAGGAAGATCTCGTTCGCGAACATGAAGGGCCGGATATAGAGGCTGCCGTCGCCCTCGGGGATCCACGCCCGGTCGATCTTGACCAGCTGGTCGACGGCCTCCAGGAACACCTCTTCCGGCAGGACTGGCATGGCGAGCCGTTCGGCCGACTGCTGGAAACGGCGGGCATTTTCCAGCGGGCGGAACAGCGTCGCGCCGCCATCGGCCGTGCGATAGGCCTTCAGCCCCTCGAAGATCTCCTGGGCGTAGTGCAGGACGGCCGCGGCCGGATCCATCGGGATCGGCGCCCGCGGTTCGACCCGCGCATCGTGCCAGCCCTGGGACTCATGGTAGCGGATGGTGACCATGTGGTCGGAGAAGACACGGCCGAAGCCCGGATTCTTGAGCAGCTCCGCCCGCTTCCCGGCGGGAAGCGGCGACGGATGGGCGACGTGCGTGAACTGAAGCGGTGTCTTGGACATTGTCTTGGGCATTTCTCTCTGAAGTATTTCCTTCACTCTATCACAGGCAGCCGCGCCGCAAGTGCCGGGGCGCGGCTCACAGCGGAATTCGCACGATCACGCGCAAACCGCCCAGCGGCGAGACCGCCAGCGTGACGTCGCCGCCGTGACTGCGCGCCACGTCGCGGGCGATGCTGAGGCCCAGCCCCACCCCGCCGGTCGCCGCATTGCGCGACTGGTCGAGACGCAGGAAGGGCCGGAACACATCCTCGTACTTCTCGGGCGGGATGCCGGGCCCGTTGTCGTCGACCGTGATCTCGACCGACGTCCGGCCGCGCACGGCCTCGATCCTGATCTCGCTGGCGTAGCGCTGGGCATTGGACACGATGTTGGTCAGGCAGCGCTTGATGGCGATCGGCCGCAGCTCGACGTTCATGTCGCCCTTCCAGGAGAGCTCGAGGCCGGCCTTGCCGTGGCGCGCGCCGGCTGCGACATCCTCCAGGATCTCGGAGAGGTCCGACATCACGGGATCCTCGTCGCCCTCGCCGCGCGCGAAGGCGAGATAACCCTCGATCATGCGCTGCATGTCGTCGACGTCGTCGGACAACTCCCGCACCTCCGGCGAGTCCGGCAGCAGCGCCAGCGAGAGCTTCATGCGGGTGAGCGGCGTACGCAGGTCGTGGCTGACGCCGGCGAGCATCTCGGTGCGCTGCTGGATCGAGCGGCGCAGGCGGATGCGCATCGTTTGGAAGGCGGTGGCGGCATTGCGCACCTCGCGGGTGCCGCCGGAGAAGGCGAAGTCGGGCACGTCGCGTCCCTTGCCCAGGGCATCGGCCGCCACGCCGAGATGCTCGATGGGCACCAGCTCGCGCCGCATGAACCAGATGGCGAGGCCGAACAGGACCAGCGCAAGGCCGAGCTGGGCCAGGACATAGGCGAAGCTGGAGCCGAAGGTGAGGCGCACATGCGGCACCAGCACATCCATCACGTCGCCGTCCGAGAGCTGGATCTCGACCAGGAGCTGGCCGCCGCCGATGTTGTTGTCGAGGAAGAAGGGTCGCTTCAGGTCGGCCTCGAGCGCGCCCTGCACCTCGCGCGCCACGATGTCGAAATACTCAGGCTCCTTGAAGGGCCGCACGATACCCTTGCGGAACGACACGAACAGCAGCAGGTCCTGGGCGGAGCGACGCAGGATCCAGTCGCGATGCTCGTCGTCGGGAAAGTCCGACCGCAACGAGATCAGCAGGCGCAGGTCGCGCACCAGCAGGATGGCCAGGCGGTTGGTGACGTTATCGCCGCGCTGGCTGTAGAACCACCAGGCCGACAGCGCCTGCAGCAGCAGCATCGGTACGACGATGATGAGAAGGGCGCGCGCGAACAGGGTCTGCGGCGAATGCTTGTCCGACCATTGCGCGATGCGCTCGAAGATGTCGCCGACGGCACTCCACTTCATGCGTCGACCAGCCGGTAGCCCTGGCCGCGCACGGTGCGCAGATAGCGCGGAAACGACGGGTCGGGCTCGATCTTGCGCCGCAGCCGCGTCACCTGCACGTCGATGGCGCGCTCGTTCACGGACGCGCCGATGATCCTGCACAGCGTCTCGCGGCTCAGCACCTCGCCGATGCGGCCGGTGAAAGCGCGCATCAGGGCGATCTCGGCATCAGTCAGCGGCACGCGCTTGCCCTTGTCGGTGAGCTCGCCCAGGGCGAGGTCGAACTCCATGGGGCCGAACGTCACCTGCCGCTGCGCTTCGGGTGCTGCGACCGTGCCGCCCGAGCGGCCGCGGCGCAACACGCTCTGGATGCGCAGCAGGAGTTCACGCGGCTCGAACGGCTTGCCGAGATAATCGTCGACGCCCCGCTCCAGGCCGGCGATGCGATCCTTCGTCTCGACCATCGCCGTCAGCATGAGGATCGGCACATCGTCGGTGCGGCGCAGCTCGGTCGCGAATTCGAGCCCGGTCTCGCCGGGCATCATGACGTCGAGCACGATCAGGTCGAAATCGAGCGAACTCAGCCGCTGGCGCGCCTCAGCGGCGCTGGCGGCGGTCGAGACGCGAAAGTCGTTGCGCGAGAGGAACGACTTCAGAAGCTCGCGCAGGCGGGTATCGTCGTCGACGACCAGGATATGAGGCTTGTCGGCCGACGCGTCCATGGCACGCTAGCGGCCGCCGCCGCGCAAACGCTTGTCAACGACCTGGCGCTCAGCCGGATCGAGAAGTCCCAGCAGGACCTTGCGGAAGCCCTCCACCGCCTCGGCGCCGGTCTCGCGATAGGCGCGGGCAAACCGCTGGCTCTGGCGGTCCGTCAGGTCGCGCTCGAGTTCCTGGCCCCTGGGTGTGAGCCACAGCAGGCGCTCGCGGCGGTCGCGCGCGCCGCTCTTCTGCTCGACATAGCCCTGCTCGATCAGGTCCTTCAGCACGCGGCTGATCGACTGCTTGGTCACCTTCAGGATCGACAGGAGGTGACCGACGGTCTGCCCGGGATGCCTGCCAATGAAATACAGGGCGCGGTGATGGGCGCGGCCGAGCTGGTAGTGCCGGAGCTGCTGGTCGGATTCGAAGGTGAAGTCGCGATAGGCATAGAACATCAGTTCGATGCCCTGGCGCAGCTCTTCGTCGCGGAGGAAAAGGGGGTTGGCGGGGGCTCTGGATTCCACGCGATCCTTTATAGTGCGGGTAGGCTGAGTTGACACCCCGCGCGAGGCGATGTTCCCGCGCGACCTCATCTTCCGGAAATTCTCCGAAACCATGCGAGGGCGCCATGTTGACCGTTCACCATCTCGGCGTGTCGCAATCCGAGCGGGTCGTCTGGCTCTGCGAGGAACTCGGTCTGTCCTACGAGCTGAAGGTCTACGACCGCGACGCGGTGACACGGCTCGCGCCGCCGGACTACAAGGCCCTGCACCCCCTCGGCGCGGCACCGGTGATCCAGGACGGCGAACTGCTGCTGGCCGAGTCCGGCGCCATCGTCGAGTATATCGTCGCAAAGTACGGCAACGGCCGGCTCGTGCGGGCGCCCGACCATCCCGACTTCGCCCAGTTCCTCTACTGGTTTCACTTCGCCAACGGCACGCTGCAGCCGGCAACCGGCCGCAACATGATCCTGGGACGGCTCGGTCTTCCGGCAGACAATTCCGTGATCAAGGCCATGAAGGCCCGCCTCGATCTGGCCCTCGGCCTCGTCGACGCGCGGCTCGCGTACGTGGCGTATCTGGCGGGGGACGAGCTCACCACGGCCGACATCATGACCGTCTTCTCTCTGACGACCATGCGCTACTTCCTGCCGTTCGATCTCGCGCCCTATCCCGCGATCCGGGCCTATCTGCAGCGCGTCGCCGCCCGCCCGGCTTACCGACGGGCGATGCAGAAGGGCGACCCGGGAATGCCTCTGCTCCTCACCTAAAAGCCGCAACGCGAAAAACGCGCAGGGTCAGTGTGATTGACAAGGTAAGTAATATTGACCTATCTGGCCAGATAGTTGTTCTGGGGGTCGCCTCAGAGACCTATTTGGAATCAATCGAGAGAGGTTATTGCAATGTCCTTAACCATGGACGACCGGGACGGTTTCATCTGGCTGGACGGCAAGCTGGTGCCGTGGCGCGAGAGCCGCATGCACGTGCTCACCCATGCGCTGCACTACGGCTCTGCCGTCTTCGAGGGCGAGCGCATCTATGACGGCCGCGTCTTCCGCCTGTCCGCGCACAGCGCCCGCCTGATCCGCTCGGCCAACCTGCTCGAGTACGACCTCCCATGGTCGCGCGAGGAGATCGACGAGGCGACCCGCGCGGTCGTGAAGGCCAACAACCTTACCGCCGGCTATATCCGCCCGATCGCCTGGCGCGGCTCGGAGGTGCTGGGCGTGTCGGCGATCGGCACGACGGTGCATCTGGCCATCGCTCCCTGGGCGCAGGAAGGCCGTCTGTCGGTGCAGGCGCGCGAGGCCGGCATCAACGTGACCATGGCGAAATATCGCCGGCCGTCGCCCGAGACGGCGCCCGGGCACGCCAAGGTGGCGGGGCTGTACGTGATCTGTGGCATCGAGAAGGACCGCGCCCTGAAGGCCGGCTTCGACGATGCGCTGATGCTCGACTGGCAGGGCCGCATCGCCGAGACGACGGGCGCCAACATCTTCCTCGTCATCGACGGCCGGCTGGTCACGCCGACGCCGCACAATTTTCTCGATGGAATCACGCGCCGTGCAGTGATGGGCATGGCGCGGACGCGCGGCTGGACAGTGGAGGAACGCGACCTGATGCCGGAGGAACTCGGGCAGGCGAGCGAGGTCTTCCTCTGCGGCAGCGCTGCCGAGATCGTGCCGGTCGGATCGATCGACCAGCACCATTTCCAGGCCGGCCCGGTCGCCAAGACGCTGATGGCCGACTTCCAGAAACTGGTGCGCGCACCCGACAGCGAAGGCTTCGGCGAGGCCACGCATCTGATGACGCCGGGATCCTCGCTGGCGGCGTAAGATTGCCTCAAGGATCGTAGACGGCGACGAAGAGGACGGCCTCCCAGGCCTCGGCCCGCAAGGTCCGGCGGCCGCAGGCGAACCAGCAACGGACGCGACCATAGGCGATGCTTTTGCTCAGCTCGTGGCCCCGCCGCAGATGGCCGATCCGCAGCGTGGATCGGTCGGGCAGGTCCGCCTCGGCGCGGACCGAGTCCTCACGCTCGGGATTGTCGGGTTCGAGGATGAGGCGGATTTCGGTTCCGGGCATCAGGTCGCCGATCTTCTCCGAATCGCTCGAGATGGCCGAATAGGAGCCGCGCCAGCCGGCCGGCAGCGTCGCCTTTGCTTCCTTGTCGGCCTGCAGGGCTGCCAGAATGCCGTCCCTTACGCCCTGAGGCAGGTCACGCTGCTTGATCCCGGCCGGCGCAGTCATCGGACGGTCTAGACCCAGGACCGTGCGGATCTCGCGGATCAGCGGGCGGAACAGCCAGCCGATGATCGTGCCAACGACGGCAAAGATGGCCTCAAGGAACGAGCCGATCATACTATCTCCAAGGGCAGCCATGAATCATAGGCGAGGCCACCCCGCTTGACATCCGGGTCCCCAATCCCCTTTTCTCGATGACGTCCGAGGGGTGCCTGACCTCCTTATGGGAAGCGGGCTGAGACAGCCTTAACGGCTGAACCCTTTGAACCTGATCCGGGTCATGCCGGCGAAGGAACGGGAGTCAGCTGTGGGTTCTGTCGTATCGATCATCGGAGCTGGCGTTGCGGGCCTGGCCTGCGCGACCGAGCTTGCCGACCGCGGCGTCGCCGCAGAGCTGCTGGAGCGCAGCGACCGGCTGGGCGAAAGCGCCTGTTCCTGGATGGCCGGGGGCATGCTGGCGCCGTGGTGCGAGCGGGCGACCACCGACGAGATCGTTGCCCGTCTGGGCGAGCCGTCGATCGACTGGTGGCGGCGCCACTATCCCGGGACGGTCAGCCAGGGCAGCCTGGTCCTCGCACCGCCGCGTGATGCCGCCGACCTCACGCGCTTTGCCGCGCGAACCGAGCGCTACGAGTGGATCGACGGCGACCGCATCGCCGCCCTCGAACCCGATCTCGCCGGCCGGTTCCGGCGTGCCCTGTTCTTCGCCGACGAGGCCCATCTCGATCCGCGCAAGGCACTGGCATCGCTCGCCGCCGGCCTCGAGGCGCGGGGTGTTTCGATCCGCTTTGGCGTGGAGAGCACGCCCTCGGTCCTTCATTCGAATTTCGTCGTGGATTGCCGCGGCATGGCCGCCCGCGACGCGCTGCCCGATCTGCGCGGCGTGCGCGGCGAAATGCTGGTGGTGCGGACCCGCGACGTCTCGCTGTCGCGTCCGGTTCGACTGCTGCACCCGCGCATCCCGCTCTACATCGTGCCTCGCGGCGACGGCGTCTTCATGATCGGCGCCACGATGATCGAGAGCGAGGAACGCCGCGCCGTCAGCGTGCGTTCGGCGGTCGAGTTGCTGAACGCGGCCTACACGCTGCACCCGGCCTTCGGCGAGGCCGAGATCGTCGAGCTGGGCGCCGACCTGCGGCCGACCTTTTCCGACAACCTGCCGTGCATCCGCCGCGAGGGCCGTGTGCTGCACGCCAACGGGCTTTACCGGCATGGTTTCCTGCTTGCGCCGTGGCTGGCGCGTCAGGTTGCCGATGCCGTGCTTCTGGAGACGAGAGATGCGGATATTCCTGAACGACGACATGCATGAGGTCGCGCCCGGTACGCTCGCTGCGGCGCTCGAGACGCTCGGCTTCGGCGGCCGCAAGATCGCGACGGCGGTGAACGGCCGCTTCGTCGCCGCCGCCGCACGGCCGCGCACCGAGCTGGCCGACGGCGACAGGATCGAGGTCGTCGCGCCGATGCAGGGAGGATAGGCGATGTCCTCGTTCTACGGCGTCGAGCTGACGTCGCGGTTGCTGCTCGGCACCTCGCGCTATCCGTCGCCGGCGGTCCTCGAACGCGCGGTCAAGGCGTCGGGCGCGGAAGTCGTGACCGTGTCGCTGCGGCGCGAGAGCGGCACGGGCCGCGCCGGTCAGGCCTTCTGGTCGCTTATCCAGTCGATGGGCGTGCGCGTGCTGCCGAACACGGCGGGCTGCCATTCGGTGAAGGAGGCGGTAACGACCGCCCACATGGCGCGCGAGCTGTTCGACACGCCCTGGATCAAGCTCGAGGTGATCGGCGAGGCCGACACGTTGCAGCCCGACGTGTTCGGCCTGGTCGAGGCGGCGCGTATTCTTTCCGAAGAGGGGTTCGAGGTCTTCCCCTACACGACCGAGGATCTGGTGGTTGCCGAGCGCCTGGTCGAAGCGGGCTGCCGGGTGCTGATGCCGTGGGGCGCGCCGATCGGTTCGGCGCGCGGCCTGAACAACGTCTACGGCCTGCGCTCGATGCGGGCGCACTTCCCCGATGTTCCGCTGGTGGTCGATGCCGGACTGGGCGTGCCCTCGCATGCCGCGGCGGCGATGGAGCTGGGCTACGACGCCGTCCTGCTCAACACGGCGGTCGCCGAAGCGGGCGATCCGGTCGAGATGGCGCGCGCCTTCGCGCTCGGCGTCGAATCCGGTCGTGCCGCCTATCTTGCGCGCCCGATGGAGCCGCGGGACATGGCCGTGCCGTCGACGCCGGTGATCGGCAAAGCGGTGCTTGGAGATTAGAGAGATGCTCGATCCGTTCTATCCCGTTGTGCCCGATTCCAGCTGGGTGTCGAAGCTGGTGCCGATCGGCACCAGGCTCATCCAGCTGCGCATAAAGGACCAGCCGGAGGCCGAGATCCGTCGCCAGGTTCGCGAGGCGAAGGCCGTCTGTATGCAGCACGGCGCCGACCTGATCGTGAACGACTACTGGCAGGTCGCGGTCGACGAAGGCTGCGCTTGGGTCCATCTCGGCCAGGAAGATCTCGTCGACGCCGACGTGAAGGCACTGCGCCGTGCCGGCCTCAGGATCGGCGTCAGCACGCATGATCATGCCGAACTCGACAAGGGCCTCGCCATCGATCCCGACTATGTCGCGCTTGGCCCGATCTGGCCGACCGTGCTGAAGCAGATGCCGTGGGCGCCGCAGGGTACCGAGCGCCTGGCCGAGTGGAAGAAGCTGATCGGAAACCGGCCGCTGGTTGCGATCGGTGGGCTGACGCTCGAACGGGCGCTGCTCTGCCTGAAGTCGGGCGCCGACATCGCCTCGGTGGTGGGCGACATCGTGAACCATGCCGATCCGATCGGTCAGGCCAGGGCGTGGATCGCCGCGACGAGAAGGCCGTGACCGACCGCTACGCCCGCCAGGCCGTGCTGCCGGAGATCGGCGAAGCGGGACAGGCGCGTCTCGCCGCCGCCTCGGTGCTGGTGGTCGGTGCGGGCGGCCTCGGTTGTCCGGTGCTGCAGTATCTCGCCGGTGCCGGTGTCGGCCGGCTCACGATCGTCGATCACGACACGGTCGAGGAGACGAACCTGCATCGTCAGCCGCTCTATGGCATGGCCGACATCGGCAAGCTCAAGGCCGAGGCGGCGCGCGCCACGCTGCAGCGCTTCAACCCGCAGGTTCGAATCGACGCGGTGCCTGAGCGGCTGACGCCGCAGAACGCCGCGCGACTTGTCGCCGACGCAGACATCGTGGTCGATGCCGCCGACAGTTTCGCCGTGACCTACATGCTGAGCGATGTCTGCCATGCCGTCGCCAAGCCATTGGTCAGTGCGTCGGTGATCGGCATGACGGGCTATGCCGGCGTCTTCTGCGGTGGCGGCGCGAGCTACCGCGCGGTGTTCCCGGAAGTCTCGGTCGACGGCGGCACCTGCGCCACGGTGGGCGTGATCGGCACCGCGGTGGCGACGATGGGCAGCCTGCAGGCGCACCTTACGCTGCATCATCTGCTCGGCCTCGAGCCCGCCGTGCTGGGCCGCGTCGTCACGTTCGACGCCAAGCGGGTCGCCTTTGGGGGGTTCTCTTTTGTCGGCAGTCCCGAGCCCGAGGAGCCGGTGGCGTTCATCGCACCCGATCAGGTGCGATCCGACGACACCGTGGTCGACCTGCGCGGTCTCGACGAGGCGCCGGTTTCACCCTTCGCCGGCGCGCGGCGGCTCGTGGTCGATACGATCGACGAGCTGGGCACGCCCGGCGGCCGGGTCGTTCTGGCTTGCCGCAGCGGCCAGCGGGCGCTGATGGCCGCCGACAGATTGCGCGAGCGCGGTGTCACGAATCTTGCTCTAGTCGCCCTGGGCTGAAGCGGCCCTGAACCAGGGGAGTTCCACATGGCCGATCCCGCTCCGCCGACCATGGAAGAGATCCGCCGCCACCAGATGTATCCGGTGCTCACGGCGGCGGAACTGAAGCGCATCGGCCGCTTTGGCAGCAAGCAGCAATTCAAGGCGGGTGAGTTTCTGGCACGGACGGGCAAAGACAGTTCCGGCATGTGCGTGATCCTCTCCGGCCGGATCGCGATCTTCGGCCATGACGGGCTCGATCACGTCTCGCCCATCGTCGAAATGGGACCGGGCGACTTCGCGGCCGAGTTGGCCGAGCTCGCGGGCCAGCCGGCGATGGTCGACGTCCGGGCCGAAGAGGACGTCGAGGCCCTGATCGTGCCGCATGATCGACTACGGGCCCTGATGGTCGCCGAGGCGGAACTGGGCGAGCGAATCATGCGGGCGCTCATCCTGCGGCGCGTGCGCCTGATCGAGGTGAAGGGCGTCGGCCCGATCCTGGTCGGCGAACGCATCCAGCCGGGCATGATCCGCCTGCAGGGCTTCCTGACGCGCAACGGCCAGCCGCACACCATCCTCGATCCCGAAGGCGACCCCGAGGCCGCCAAGATGATCGAGCGCCTGTCACCCGACGCCGACGATTATCCGCTGGTGGTGTGTCCCGACGGCACGATCCTGCGCAATCCAGGCGAACAGGAACTCGCGCTCTGCATCGGCCTGCTGCAGGAGAGTGCAGAGCCGCCACTCTATGACATCGCCATCATCGGTTCGGGCCCGGCCGGTCTTTCGACCGCGGTGTATGCCGCGTCCGAAGGCCTCTCCGTGCTGGTGGTCGAGACCCGCGCCTTCGGCGGCCAGGCCGGCGCCAGCGCCCGCATCGAGAACTATCTCGGGTTTCCGACGGGGATCTCGGGGCAGGCGCTCACCGCGCGCGCCTTCGTGCAGGCGCAGAAGTTCGGCGCGCAGTTCGTCATTCCGTTGGAGGTGGCAAAGCTCGACTGCGGCGGCGGGCTCTCGCGGCCCATGGTGCTCGAAATGACCGACGGCTGGCGGGTGCAGGCGAAGACCGTCGTGATCGCCTCGGGTGCACGCTACCGCAAGCTTGCGCTGCCCAATCTCGGGGACTTCCTCAATCGCGGCCTGTGGTACTGGGCCTCGCCCATCGAGGCAAAGCTTTGCGCCAATGCCGAGGTGGCCATCGTCGGTGGCGGCAATTCGGCGGGGCAGGCGGCCGTCTTCCTGTCGGGTCATGCCGCGAAGGTCTGGATCCTGGTCCGCGGCAATGGCCTCGCCGAGACCATGTCACGCTACCTGATCGATCGCATTGCCGCGGCGCCGAATGTCGAGGTGCTTTCGGAGACGGAGATCGTCGAACTCGTCGGCTCGGAGCAGAGCGGCTTGCGCGGCGTGACATGGCGGCATCGCCCCAGCGGGACCGACACGCACCGGCCCATCCGTCACGTCTTCCAGTTCCTTGGCGCCCAGCCCGCGACCGAGTGGATGCAGGAGTGCGGCATCGACGTCGACAGGACAGGGTTCATCCGCACCGGTGCCGATGTCGAAGCCCCCTGTCCCGAGCGCCCGCCGCTCGCCTACGAGACGAACGTGCAGGGCGTCTTCGCGGTCGGTGACGTGCGCTACGGCTCGGTGAAGCGCGTGGGCGCGGCGATCGGCGAGGGCGCGAACGTCGTCGCCCAGATCCACGGCGTGCTGGAGGCGATGGGCGAGATGGCCTCTTCGTCTACGTAGGACGCCGACGGACGGGGCAGCCGCTCACTTCTTCTCCCAGCGTGCCGCGGCGGCGTCGTCTTCCTGATGGGCGCCGACCCATTGCTCGCCCTTCGGTGTATCTTCCAGCTTCCAGAAGGGCGCCTTGGTCTTCAGCCAGTCGACCAGGAACTCGCAGGCCTCGAACGCGGCCTCGCGATGCGGCGAGCCGACGGCCACCAGGACGATACGCTCGCCTGGTTCCATGCGGCCGTAGCGGTGCACGATCAGCGTCGCCTCGAGCGGCCAACGCCGGTTCGCCTCGGCCTCGATTTCCTGCAGCGCGGTCTCGGTCATGCCCGGATAGTGTTCGAGCGTCAGCGCGTCGACCCGGTCGCGATGATAGCCCTCGCGCACATGCATCTCGCGCACCAGACCGACGAAGACCGCGAGTCCGCCGATCCGCTTGTTGCCATCGGTGAGGCGGGCCAGCTCGGCGCCGACATCGAATTCGGCTTCCTGGACGCGCACCGTCATGTCAGCCGCCGGTGAACGGGGGGAAGAAGGCGACTTCGCGCGCGCCGGCGAGCTTCACGTCGAAGGTCGCTGTGCGCTGGTCGACGGCGGCCCCGAAAGCCGCGCCTTCGGCGAGCGCCTCGGCATGGCCGGGGCTTCGGCTGCGCAGCCAGGCAACCAGATCACCCACCGTCTCGGTACCCTCCGGTGGAGTCACCTCTTCTTCGGGGACGCCGACGGTGCGCTTCATCCAGGCGAAATAGCGGATCTTCATTTCTGGCCGCCCGAGGAGGGGGCATCTTCCGCCATGTGGCGCAGGCCGGTGCGAAGATAGTCGTAGCCGGTGATGAGCGTGAGCGCCGCGGCGATCCAGATCATGACGATGCCGGCCTGGGTAACCCAGTGCGCGGCGGAGTCGCCGACCAGCAGTGCGGCGATCGCCACCATCTGCACGGCCGTCTTCCACTTGGCGAGCGCGCTGACGGGCAGGCCGACCCGCAGCTCCGCGAGGAACTCGCGCAGGCCCGAGACCAGGATCTCGCGCGCCAGGATGATGAGGGCCGCCAGCACGTTCAGGCCCGACAGGGTGCCGTTGTCGACCAGCATGACCAGGGCTGCGGCGACCAGCAGCTTGTCGGCGATCGGATCGAGGAAGCGCCCGAACCGCGAGATCTGATGGTAGCGCCGCGCGAAATAGCCATCGAACCAGTCGGTCACCGCGGCCGCCACGAACAGCGCCATGGACAACCACTGCGCCCAGCCGCGATCGAGCCAGAAGCAGGCCACGACCAGCGGAATCGCGACGATGCGCGACAGGGTGAGCATGTTGGGAAGGTTGAACAGCATCGACCCGGACATTACCGGCCACCCCGGAAGTGGTCATGGATTTTCTGGGCGAGCGCATCGGAGATTCCCGGCACCGACTTGATGTCCTCCAGAGTCGC
Source organism: Rhodospirillaceae bacterium (assembly GCA_009772935.1). Classification (GTDB taxonomy): domain Bacteria; phylum Pseudomonadota; class Alphaproteobacteria; order Reyranellales; family Reyranellaceae; genus Reyranella. The sequence goes on along the minus strand of WOUR01000052.1, from coordinate 9,053 downwards.
GCCCGAAACGGCACGGGCACTGCCGAAATGATTGAGCAGCGCCCGTTTGCGCCCGGCGCCGATGCCCGGCACCTCGTCGAGCGCCGAGCGTGTCATGTCTGCCGCACGACGCGTGCGGTGAGTACCGATCGCGAAGCGATGTGCCTCGTCCCGCAGCCGCTGCAGGAAGTAGAGGACGGGATCGCGCGGTTCGAGCGAGAAGGGCGGCTTGCCGGTCATGAAGAAGCGCTCGCGGCCCGCATCGCGGTCCGGGCCTTTCGCTATGCCGACCAGGGCGATGTCCTCGAGGCCCAGTTCGGTCATCACGCCACGCACCGCTTCGAGCTGGCCCTGGCCGCCGTCGATCAGCAGCAGGTCCGGCCAGTGCTCGTCGTCGCGCTCGGGGTTCTCCTTCAGCGCGCGGCCGAAGCGACGAGTCATCACCTCGCGCATCATGGCGAAGTCGTCGCCCGCCGCGCCCTCGGTCTTGATGTTGAACTTGCGATAGGCGTGCTTGTTGAAGCCCTCCGGTCCCGCCACGATCATGGCGCCGATCGCCGCCGTGCCCTGGATGTGACTGTTGTCGTACACCTCGATGCGCTCGGGCGGCGCGTCGAGCCCGAAGACACGGGCCACGCCCTCCAGCAGGGTGCGCTGCGTGCCGCGTTCGGCCATGCGGCGGGCGAGCGCCTCGCGGGCATTGTTCACCGCCTGATCGAGCACGTCCTTCTGGTCGCCGCGCTTGGGCTGGCGGATCTCGACCTTGTGGCCCGCCGACAGAGCGAGCGCGCTTTCCATCAGCTCGTGCTCGGCGACGTCGTGGCTGGTCAGGATCAGCTTCGGCGCCTGCCGCGCCTCGTAGAACTGGCCGATGAAGGCCTCCAGCACCTGGGCCTCGTCGAGCTCCCTGCCGTGGCTCGGGAAGTAGGCGCGGTTGCCGAGATTCTGCCCCGCGCGCAGGAAGAACACCTGGATGCAGATCTGTCCGCCTTCGGCATGGGCCGCGAAGATGTCGGCCTCGTCGATCGACGGCAGGCTGATCGACTGGTGCGACGTGATGTGGGCGAGCGCGCGGATGCGGTCGCGCAGGATGGCGGCCGCCTCGAATTCGAGGTTGGCTGAGGCCTGCTCCATGCGCTGCGACAGGGCCTGCTGGATCTCGCGGTTGCGACCGCCGAGGAAGCCCCGCACGTCGTCGACGATGGCGTCGTATTCGGGTTTGCCGATGCGGCCGACGCAGGGCGCGGTGCAGCGCTTGATCTGATACTGCAGACAGGGCCGCGTGCGAGTCGAGAAGACGCCGTCCGAGCAGGAGCGCAGCGGGAAGGCCCGCTGCAGCGCGTAGAGCGTGCGGTTGACCGCGGTGGCCGAGGCGAAGGGTCCGAAATACTCGTTGGCGGGCTCGCGCGTACCGCGATGCTTGGCGAGCTGCGGCCAGTCGGTGTCGCGCCGGATGACGATGTAGGGAAACGACTTGTCGTCGCGCAGCAGCACGTTGAAGCGCGGCCGGAAGCGCTTGATCAGGTTGTTCTCGAGGAGCAGCGCCTCGGCTTCGCTGTCGGTGACGGCGAATTCCATGGTCCGCGTCGCCGAGACCATGCGGATCAGGCGCGTCGCCAGCCGGGTCGGCTGGGTGTAGGCGGCCACCCGGCTGCGCAACGAGCGCGCTTTTCCGACATACAGAACTTCGCCGTCGGCCGCGATCATGCGGTAGACGCCTGGCTTGCGGGGCAGGGTCCGCACGAAGTCCGCGATGATGCGCATTCCGTCGGAAAGCGAACCTTCGCTCGGGGGCGGGTCGATGTCGTTTTCGTCGGTCATCTGGGACGCGGAAAATGGCCCTGCGCCGGCGTCTGCACAAGGCAATCGGGCGTATGTGGGGAAGTCTGTGCAGAAGCCGTAGGTCCGACGGCCGTTACGCCAGCGTCACTGTATTGACTCAATGTAGGAGGGGTGGCAGTCGCCCGCCATCCCTCCATCAACCCATTGTTATGTTTGCCGTTTTAACCGCCCTCGCTCGGTTGAGAAAATGCTGGCCAACCTTTTTGTTCCCTTTTCGATCCAATTGGCCGTAGCGCTCCAATGTGTGGATAAGTTCGGTGGCTTCACAGCACCGACAGCATGCGTCCGACCAGCGGATGGCGGACCACGTCTTCCTGCGTCAGTCGCACCACGGCGACGTCGTCGAGTCCCTCCAGCCGGGTCCCGATCGCAGCCAGGCCGGACAGTTCCGGCAGCAGGTCGGTCTGGTCCGGATCGCCGGTCATCACCATCGTCGAATGCCAGCCGAGCCGGGTCAGGAGCATCTTGAGCTGGCCGTAGGTGCAGTTCTGGGCCTCGTCGATCAGGACGAAGGCATTGTTCAGCGTCCGCCCGCGCATGAAGGCGACCGGGGCGATCTCGATCGTGCCATCGTCGAGGTGCTGGGCGAGGCGTTTGGCGCCCATACGGTCGTTCAGCGCGTCCCATAGCGGGCGCAGGTAGGGGTCGAGCTTCTCGCGCATGTCGCCCGGGAGGAAGCCCAGGTTCTCGCCGGCTTCCACGGCCGGCCGCGACAGCACGATCCGCGAGACGGTGCCGTTCTCCAGGGCTTCGACGGCGGCGGCGATCGCCAGGTAGGTCTTGCCGGTACCGGCAGGCCCCAGGGCCACGGTGAGGGGTTTCGCCTCGATCGCCTCCATCAGGACCCGCTGGTTGTCGCTGCGGGGCCGGATTTTCTTGATGTAGCTCTGGTCTCGATCATTGGCCGGAGTGTGGTCGAAAACGACGTTGTGAATACGGGCGCTGTCGATGGCGTGCAGCTTGGCTCGGCGTGCGGCGCGTTTGGCCATATTCGTACTCCGGTGTCATGGTCAGGGGAGCGGGATCGATCGCCCAAAACAGAAACGCCCCCGGCGAGCGGAGGCGTTGACGATCGATGGTCTGACTGAAGGGTGAGCCCGATAGGGCACGCGGTGGATGCTCCACCGGTGAACCAGTTTCCGTCGGGGGACATGTCCTCGAACGGATAAAAACCCTCCCTCAGCTACCGAGGAAAGCCTAGCCCCAATCCTGCCGCTCGACCACCATATTTATGGTCTGTCGTCGAATATTAACCCCAGGGAAAGCAATCCGTCTTCAACGGTCATGGACCAGCCGACCGGCGACGTAGGTCGCCTGGACCGCCCGGTCGTCGCCCAGGATCATCTGGACGAACAGCTGTTCGGCGAAGTCGCGGGCCTCGTCCATGCGGAAGGCGATCAGGGGCGTGGAGCGCATGTCGAGCACCACGAGATCGGCTTCCATACCGGGGGCGATGCTGCCGACCTTGTCTTCGAGATGCAGGGCCGACGCCGAGCCGCGCGTGGCAAGGTAGTAGGCATGGGCGGCCGACAGGGGGTGACGGTTGAGCTGCGAAGCCTTGTAGGCCTCGTTGAGCGTCTGCAGGATCGAGAAGGAGGTGCCGGCGCCGATATCGGTCCCGAGACCGACTCGGACCGGCCGGTCGGCGTTCTTGGCGCGCCCAATGTCGAACATGCCGCTGCCGAGAAAGAAGTTCGAGGTCGGGCAATGGGAGATCGCGGCCTCGGCCGCATGCAGACGCCGCAGTTCGTCGTCGCCCAGCCAGATGCCATGACCGAACACGGCGCGCCTTCCGCAAAGTCCGTGATGATCGTAGACGTCGAGATAGTTGCCCCGGTCGGGGAACAGGTCCCTGATCCAGGCGACCTCGGCCTCGGTCTCCGCGATGTGCGTCTGCATCAGGCAGTCGGGGTGCTCGCGCCACAATGCGCCGGCGGCGGCGAGCTGCTGGGCCGAGCTGGTGCCGGCGAAACGCGGCGTGATGGCATAGAGCAGGCGTCCGCGCCCGTGCCATCTTCGGATCAGGGCCAGCGAGTCGTCGTAGCCGGACTGGGCGCTGTCGCGCAGGGCGTCCGGCGCATTGCGGTCCATCAGCACCTTGCCGGCCGCGAGCCGCAGGCCGAGCGCCTCGGCCTCCTCGAACAGGATGTCGGCCGAATGGGCATGCACGGTGCAGTAGACGCAGCTCGTCGTGATGCCGTTGCGCAGGTTCTCCCGCAGGAAGGCCCGGGCCACCTGCCGCGTGTAGGCGCGGTCGGCGAACTTCAGCTCGGTCGGAAAGGTGTAGCGGTCGAGCCAGTCGAGGAGCTGGGCGCCGTGGCTTGCGATCATCGGCGTCTGTGGGAAATGCACGTGGGTGTCGATGAAGCCCGCGGAGATCAGCGCATCCCCGCCGAAGTCGCGGATCTCCGTGCCGGCCGGCAGCAGCGGGGCGATGCGTGCAGCCGGTCCGAAATGCGTGATGCGCCCGTCCTGCATCGCCACGATCGCATCGGGCTCGTGGACGAGGGTCCGCTCGACTCCGTCGCGGAACGGATCGCCGGTGAAGGTGAGGGCGGGGCCGCGGATGGCGGTCGGTCTGGCAGCAGAAGACATCGCGGCGACGTTCGCACCGAACGGCAGGGCGGGGAAGGGCTGTGCTACAGGGGACGCCTGCAACGGGAGAATTGGCAATGAGCGAGATCGTGTGGTGTGGCATGACGCGGGCTGAGCTCGACAAGGCCTACGACAATACCAACGCGGTGGCCGATTCCGGCGCGCGCCGCGACGGCTGGATCGCGCGCAGCGAACGCTTCCGGGCGCTCCATGCCGAGGGGCTGGATCTCGCCTACGGCCCGCGGCCCCGCAACAAGCTGGACCTGTACCGCTGCGGCAGCGCCAAGGCGCCGCTGTTCGCCTTCATCCACGGGGGCTACTGGCAGCGCAACAGCAAGGAGATCTTCGCCTGCATGGCTGCAGGCCCGCTCGCATGCGGGATGGACGTCGCATTCCTGGGCTACACCCTGGCGCCCGAGGCCACCCTGCCGGCCATCGTCGAGGAGATTGCCGAAGCGGTGCGCTGGCTGCGGCGGGAAGGGCCGCGTCACGGCGTGGCGCAGGATCGGCTGGTCGTGTCCGGCTGGTCGGCGGGCGGCCATCTGACGGCGACGACGCTGGCCATGGACGAGGTCGATGCAGGACTTGCCATCAGCGGCATCTACGACGTCGAGCCCTGCCGGCTGAACTACCTCAACGAAAAACTGAACCTCACGGCAGAGGAAGCCGCGCGTACGAGCCCGCTCCTGCATCTGCCGAAGAAAAGCGCGCCGGTCGTTCTGGCTTACGGCACCGCCGAGCTGCCGGAACTGCAGCGCCAGTCGGTGGCCTATCACGAAGCGCGTCGCGAGGCGGGCCTCGCGAGCGAGTTGTTGCCGCTCGCCGGACTCAACCACTTCTCCATCATGGACGAACTCGAGATGCGAGACGGGGCGCTCGCGCGGGCGGCCGCAGGTCTCGCGTTCCCGTCCATTTCGTGACGAAAGCGCGTCGGTTTCCAGGCGACCATGCATTTCGCGCCGCGTCCTATGGCGTGGCGTCACATTCCCTTTCCCGGCGGTCGAATGTTAATTTGATCGTTCTGGAGGTGAGGCAATGAACGTCGATCGAGAGGCAGCTGGTGCTGCCCCGAAAGGCGAGCGAGAGCTCCGTTCGAAAGCGATGGGTTGGGTGGCGCGCATCGCCCTGGTGATGGCATCGGTTGTGGTGTCGCTGGCGCTGCTCGAAGTGGGGTACCGGCTGGTGCTGTGGGGCCCCGAGGGGCTCGTGAACTGGCCCAACCTCGCTCACCGCCGCATGGGAGCAGGCCCCGGCGGGGAAAGGTGTCAGTACGTCTACAGCGCGACGATCGGCTGGACGTCGCCGACGAACTGCGTGTCGCGCTCGTACAATTCCGATGCCGACGGTTTCCGCCGCTCGACTCTCCCGGCGGCCCTCGCCGAACCGCCTATCCTCGCCACCGGTTCCTCCTTCGCCAAGGGCGACGAGGTCAACGACAATGAGGCTTGGCCCGCCTATCTGCAGGACATGATCGGCCGGAAGGTGGTGAACGCGGGCGTCAGCGGATATGCGTTCGACCAGATGGTGCTCAGCACCGAGCAACTCGTCCCCAGGGTGAAGCCGCTTTTCGTCATCGCCAGTTTCACGCCCGGCGATATCAGGCGGGCCGAACTGAAGGTCGCCTGGAGTCGCGAGAAGCCTTTTTTCACGGTGAAGGACGGGAAGCTGGACCTGCATAACGTGCCTGTTCCCGGAAAGCCGGGCGAGCCGGTCCGCTTCCCGGCTGCCGCCGAGTGGCTGGGACGCTCCGCCCTGGCTCAACTCATGGTCGAACGGCTCGGTGTGCAGCAGGGCTGGTATTTCAGCGAGGTCCAGGGCGCTCCGGCCGGCGCCGGCGAGATGATCGCCTGCCAGCTGATGCCGCGGCTCGCTGCCCTCGGCGTCCCGGTCGTCGTGATGGCGCAGTACAGCCGCGGTTACTGGAGGAACCATGGGTTGTACGGCACGGCAGATCACCGCGCCGTCCAGCGGGTACTGGGGTGCGCGGCCGCGGCGGGGCTCATCCCGTTCGATCTTGCAGACACGTTGAAGGCGGCCGTCGACGAAAGCGGCGCCGACGTTCTCTACCGCTCCGACCACCATTCGGCCGCGGGGAATCGCGTGGTGGCGGACCTCGTGATGCGCGAACTCGTGAACCGGCGGCTCCTGACGCAGACGGCGGACCGCTGACGTTGCGGGCGTCGGTTTCATGGCGGAGCGCCTTCCAGCCACGCTGATCTCAAGGCGAACGGAATCTCCCGAACTCGAAAAAGTGAGAGTTGTTCACGATTGCGGCCGCCCCCAGGATGTGGCTTCTATGAACGACCAAGCCAACATCCTGCAATGCTTTGATGTCTGATAAGTGGTGGCCGGCGTAAATGTTCGAACGGATGCTGCGAGCTTTAGCGCGACGTGCTCATCGTCCTGTCAAGATACTTCCAGTGGTCGCCTGCGTGCCTGGCACTGATGTCTGGTTTCTTCGCTTTACGTTTGCGTTCCTGTCGCATCTCCAGCAAGGCGGCCATGTCGTCGACCGGCTGAGCGGACGGTGCATCGGAAATCCTGCAGGCCCGTCGTTCAACTTCGACCATGTGAGCGGGGGACCGCTTCTTTGGGCGCCCGACCTGGTCCCGTCTCGCCATCTTTTCATCGGCCATACGGTTTGTCCTGGATTCAACAGAATCTCTTCGGAAATAAACTGGTGGGCGAGCACGCCGTTTTCGACGCCCGGTTATGACTATCTCCACGAAGGAATGAACTACGGACATGTGCCGGTCGATTTGGGGCCCCACGCCTTTGTTTCGGTATCCGTAGGCGATGTAGATGCCGCCGCCTGGACCCACGCGGGCCAACGCATGGTCTTCGTCTACGGCGATCCGCTCGAGCAGGCCGTGGGCTATTACGACTACTGTCGGAAGCAGGTGCGTCCGGCTCACAGCCAACTGGGCGAGCGGCCACTGGCGGATTGGCCGTTCCACGAGTATCTGTTCCAGCATGCGTTGCCCTCCTACGCCAAAATGTTCGTTTCCTATCAGGCAATGGCGGAGGCAGTGCCAGGGACGGTCCACATCGTGGCAGAAGACGCGTTGCGGGCGGAGCCCGCGCGAATCCTGTCGTCTGTCCTGTCGCACCTGAAGCTTGATCGCTGGCAATCGGCCATGATCGACGCCGTTGCCGATCTATCGCGGCGCGAGCACATCATGGCAATCGAGCGAGAAATCGGGCGAAGGCTGACCAGTACCCGTGGTAGCCGCAAGACGGCTACGGGGTCGGTGTCCGAGACGGCCGTGGAGGCCGCCAGGGATCCGAGCCTGCGGCGCGAAGCCTTGACCCTTCTGGCTTCCCTGGGGGTGAACACAACGTACTTCCAGGCATCCCAGGCCCCAGCACCGCTTGAAGCGTATACCACCACCGTTGGTAGTGCATAGTCACTTTCAATGATCTACCACTGCAGCGTCGAACGGATGAGAGGCCCGTGGGCAGGACATCCCGTCAACGTCGTATGTTGGCGAGGCTGATGCCGCGATTCTGGCACGGCCTTCGCTGGCGCATACCTGGATTCGCCCGGGGGAGGAAGATGCCGTGAAGCAGAACATCGTGGTCGCGACGCATCACAAGACCGGCACCGTTTGGATGTCCACGGTGTTCAAGGCGATTGCGCGAAGACTGGACGCAAACTACGTCGACTTCTGGTCCCATTATGGGCGGCTGGATCGCGTTCTGAAGCCGCCATTCATTCTTCTGAATCACAATTCGATATTCTCGCGGCATGCGAACGAGCTTCGTCGACAGGACGTTCGGATCCTCCATCTGATTCGTGACCCGCGCGACGTGCTCGTCTCGGCCATGCACTACCATAGGAAGGCTGACGAATCGTGGCTTCGTGAAAAGGTAGCGGGCAGCAGCGATGCGCCGTACCAGCAGAGGCTCAATTCGCTCGCCACGCTGCACGAGCAATATGTGTTCGAATTGGAGAACGCGACCAGCAGCACCATCGAAGCCATGCTCGATTGGGAATACGACCGGCCGAACTGCCTGGAGGTCCGTTACGAAGATCTGTGGGCCGATCGATCTCTATCTCTGTGGTCCGACATCGTATCCTTCCTGGGGTTCGAAGGTTCTGAACAGGAAGTGTGCCGGAAGTGCTTCTGGGAGCACAGCCTGTTCGGCAAGGCTCCCAGAGCCAATCGGCGTCATGCTCGTTCCGGCGAGGTAGCGCAGTGGAAGCATGAGTTTACGCCGGAGCTGGCACGGGCTTTCCTTTACCGCTTTCCCGATGCGTTGGAGATGCTTGGATACGAGAATGGCGATCATTGGATCGACGGCCTGACCACACCCTCGACGTCCCAGGCGCAAGCCTGCGCGGCGACGTAAGGTTCCCGGTCCGAGAGGCCGGAAGCGATTCTGTCGAACGTGTTGCGGCGCCAACTGAGCATGGCCTTCTCAGGGCCTCACATTGGCAACGCGCCCATCCGTCGCCTTCCATCCAAAAACGAAGGGCCCGGCCGTTGCCGGCCAGGCCCTTGTTTTAGTTGGTGGAGCCAAACGGGATCGAACCGTTGTGACCTGCTCCCCGTTTTTCACACGTCGGCAGGTTGAGTCTGTTTTTCTTTTGCTCTGGTGGTTGATGGTGCGACGGGGCGGGGCGCGAAGCCCCC
>WOUR01000051.1 GCA_009772935.1 Rhodospirillaceae bacterium | reverse complement strand
ATCGGGGGCTTCGCGCCCCGCCCCGTCGCACCATCAACCACCAGAGCAAAAGAAAAACAGACTCAACCTGCCGACGTGTGAAAAACGGGGAGCAGGTCATATCGAGTTCTTCGTGGACCCGTACAATCCGAGCTGCGGTACCCCGGCCAACGATTCGATACTCCGGATGGGCCGGCAGTCCCCTGGGGGTTGTCGGCGAGAAGATGGGCACATTCTCTGCCCCGCGCACATGGGTAAACACAAAGGTACCGTCGGCGATATCGATGATAAAGTCGCCGTCTTGGGCGATATCACGTTGATAGACGGAGGATCGGTTGCGCAGCCGATCATGAAGCCAGTAGTCATATTCGATGTCGACGCGCTCTTCACTGGGGTCGTCTGTCCACGGGCGCCAACCTGGCTTCGGGTTCAACGGTGATTGAAGGAAGACCCCCAGATTTGAGGGAAGCCGGCCGTGGCTCGCGCTGTAGTCGTATGCAAATGCGGCTGCCAAGCGCGCCGACACCAACAACTCAAACCCACCAACGTTGAGGGCGCCGATCAGAGCAGCCTGCGCGAGCGCGGCGCCATCATAGGAGCGGTGGCCGGCCTTTCCCGTTCGGTTGTCGAAGGACGTCGGACCGAGTCCCTGCTCGGTTAGCAGGCCAAAGTTTCTCGCCGTTAGATTTGCGGCAAGTGCGATCTCCCGGGACGTGAACCACTCCTCGGAAATGCGTCCCGGACGGGCCATTTGTGGAACTCCCATTTGTTGGGAGTTAAAACTCCCAACAAATGGGAGTTTTGTCAATATCTGATCGCGGCGCGAGCTATTGCGCTCCTGAAAGGATGGTCTGCTCTTGCGTCCGAGGCGCGACGCTGGCCTACGCTGGTGCACGAAAGAGTTCGTAGAAGGACGCTCCACTACGCTCCGCAGCTGCGACGAGGTGCGATGAACTGGACAGCAATTTGAGATCGATGCGGGCCCTCGCAACCATCTCAACTTGCGAAACCAAGTCGCGCTGGCGCGTCATAGTCGCAAAGTCGCCAGAAGCAGGGTTGTGGAGACTTCGAAGGGATGCCGGAGTGTCGAGTAACGCCCAACGGCTGACTGATCTCACGGCCAAGCCGATCGAAGGGATTAAAGAGGTGGCGGCTCGACCCTCCGGGTCGTCCCTGCTGATAGGACGGGCTGAAGGGGGGGCGTCTGACGGTCCCACGCAATGGGTGTCGATCCTCCGGAATTCAACAGAAGACCGTTGCTCCGCAGACCACCATCGCGGGCAGAACTAAATGGTGGTACACGAACTCGGGGAGGGGGACGTGCTCAAGCTTGTTCATACCGCCGACTGGCAGCTCGGCAAGCCGTTTGGACGCGCACCTAGTGAAACTGGCGCGGCGCTGCAGGAAGCGCGTCTCGATGCCATCGACGCGATTGGCAAGCTCGCCCGTGACTGTGGTGCGCACCACGTCCTGGTCGCCGGCGACATCTTCGACACCTTTGAGCCTGGTGAGCGGGTCGTTCGCCAAGCCCTGAGCCGCATGGAGCGGGCGCAATGTCGTTGGTGGTTGCTACCCGGCAACCACGACTATGCCAGGGCTGAAGGCCTGTGGGCTCGTTTGACCCGTGAATCGCCGGAAAACGTCACGACCCTAGTGACACCTGAGCCAGTAATGCTTGCCGACGATGCTTGGCTTTTGCCCGCTCCCCTGGCCTACCGGCGCACACCCGACGATCCCACCAAGGTCTTCGATGCGATGGCTACTCCGGCAGGCGCGCACCGTATCGGTCTCGCCCACGGTCCGGTGCAGAGCTTTTCCAGCACGGCCGCGATGAACTTGATCGCCGTTGACCGCGCCCAGTTGGCGGGGCTTGATTATCTGGCACTCGGCGACTGGCATGGCTTCATGCAATTCGGTCACCGGACCGCCTACAGCGGAACGCCAGAGCCCGACGATTTCGGGCGGGAGACGACGGGCGGCGCCGTCATCGTAGAACTTGCTGCGCCGATGGCGTTGCCCAAGCTCACGCATCATCCTCTGGCCCACTTCACCTGGCGCTCCGAAGCCTGGAATATTGATAGCGCCGCACGCCTCGACGACCAGATCAACGGGCTGCGGGCGACGGCTGACCTGTCACGGCTCGTCCTGCGCCTGAAGGTATCGGGCGCTCTCAGTCTCGCCGAACGCGTCCAGGTACATGAGCGCCTCAACTCCGAGCTGGCGTTGGACCTCCGTTGGCTGGACGTCGATCTTCGTGACCTGTTTGCCAGACCAACCCCGGACGACCTGGGCGATATAGACGCCCATGGCGTGCTGCGAATGGCCGCCGAGCGCCTGTTGGTCATGGCGGAAGGCGAAGGCATTGAGGCGCGGCGCGCGGCCGCCGCGCTGGAGCGCATGTTCGTCGAGAACAAGCGCGCGGCACGCAAGACGGACCCCGAAGCGTGAAGATCCGCACCCTCGTGCTGGAGAATTTCCGGCGCTTTCGGTCTCCTGTGCGGATCGACGGGTTGAACGACGGCCTCAATCTGATCTGCGAGCCGAACGAGAGCGGCAAATCGACGATTCTGGAAGCCATGCGTGCCGTCCTGTTCGAGCGCCACGGCGCCAGCAGCACCTTCATCAAGTCACTGCGACCCTGGGGTGATGAGACTGCGCCCAAAGTCGAGATGTCGTTCGAGCTCGATGGCGCAGTGTGGACGGTCGCCAAACGCTTCTTGCAGAAACCTCATGTGACCTTGACTGGGCCAGGGGGCCAATTGTTCACCAGTGATGCCGCCGAAGACAAGCTGCAGACCCTTCTGGGATTCGAACGCTCCGGCAACCGTGGCGCCGACGATGAGAGCCGTGGCATCTTGGGGATGCTGTGGGTTGAGCAGGGCGCGGCCCTTTCTTTAACGGCCCCGGGCCGCATCGCTCGCGAGACCATCCAGTCGGTTCTGGCCGGTGAGGTCGGCGCGGTCACCGGCGGTAAGCGGGCCGTCGCTGTCAGCGCTGCGGTAGATTCAGCCCTTTCCGAATTTCGCACGCTCAAGGCAGGCCAAACTACTGGGCGACTGTTGCAGGCGCAGCAGCAGTTGGACGTGGCGCGTCGCCGCCACGTAGATGCCCGCGCCGCCGTCGATCACTTCGGCGAGGTGCTTGATCGGTTGGCTACGGTCCGAGAAGACCTTGGTCGGGTCGAACTGGACGCCGCCGATCCTGCCCATGCGGAGTCTGTGGCGAGCTGGACGCGTGATTTGGAAGTCGCCAAGGCTGCTGCGGGCAAGCTCCGGGAAGCAGAGGCACGGTTAGGTGAAACCACCAGCCGTCGTGAGCAGGCCCAAGGACGTCACGCCGATCGATCGAAGCTCGTGGCCGACGTTGAGGCGGCCAAACAAGCCCTGGCAAACGCCGGAGCGGCCGTCGAGCGCTTCGCGCCCGACCTGGCGAAGGCGGTTGATACAGAAGCCGGCCGAGCCGCCTCGTTGTCGCTGGCTCGCAAGGCACTTGAAAATGCCGAGCAGGAAGCTGAGATGGCTCGATCGCTGGAGCGCGCCGTCGCTCGGGGTCGCGGCTTGGCGGCGGCTTTTGCTCGGCTCGACGCGGCAGAGGTGCTTGCCGCGCAGATCTCTCTGTTGAGCGTCGAGCTTGAGGCCTTGCCGATCAGCAGCGATGACGTCGACGACCTCGTCGCACTCCAGGCGCGCGGCGCCCAGGCAAAGGCAGCCTTGGAAGCCGGTGCGCCAACCTTGAGTGTCCGTCTCGAGCCGGCAGCGGCGGAGCGTGTCAAACTCGACGGAAGCCCTATTGTAGACGGGCGCCATCTCGTCTTGCGCCCGCTAATCCTGGACGTGTCGGAGGTCGGTACATTCACTGTGACGCCGTCCGAGTCCTCAGGCGTTGCAGCCGAACTTGCCTACCGCCGGGCGAGCGAGGATCTAGCGGACTCTCTTTCTCGAGCGGGCGTGGAGAGCGTTGAGCAGGCTCGGTCGGCCGCAATCCGCCGGCGGGAAGCTGAGACACGCCTGGCAGGCTTGGAGATTCGCCTGGATGCTGCTTCTCCTGAAGACAAGGAACTCGGCTTCTCGGCCGGCCTCGAAGCGCTCCGCGCCGGGCTGCATGGACTTGAACGACCGGAGGCCGTCAGCGGCGATAGCATTACGCTTGGACATGCGGCCGAAGCAGCGGCCAGCCTCGCGGTAAAAGCCCGTATGGCTGAGCGCGGAGCTTCGGAAGCACGTGACGCGGCGGGGGAAGGCCTGAAGGCAGCCGAACTGGAGGGCCAGCGGTTGGCGGCAGCAGCCCGGAACGCTCAGGTGCGGCACGATCAGTTGGTCGTCGACCTCACACAGGGCCGGAAAGCTGCGACGGATGAAGACCTGAACGTGGACGCGACAACCGCGCTGCAGGCCCAAACCCGGGCTAAGGCAGACGTAGATGAGGCGGCGGCGGCGGCTTCCGCATTCAGCGTGGAGGAACTTCAGCGGCGCCTTGTCAACGCCGACACGCGACGGCGGAACGTCGAAAAGGAGCGGGTTCGGCTCGCGGGCGAGATCGGCCGGCTTGATGAAGCGGCCCGCTCGGAGGGTGAACGTGGCCCGGCCGCAGATCTGGAGGTCGCGCGCGAAGCTGAAGAGCAGGCTCAGGCCAACCTGGCGCGACTTTCGGAAGAAGCTGATGTCCTGACGTTGCTGCGCAAGATCCTCGCCGATGCGACAATGGAGACGACACGGCTCTATTTAGGCCCCGTCACCCAACGCATCGCACCCTATGTCGAGCGGTTGCTGCCGGGCGCCACACTGGAACTCTCCGAAGCCATGGCGGCGGGAGGTGTGAGCAGGGGGGGCCGTGTCGAACCGGCTGAGCAGCTCAGCCGCGGCACCCAGGAACAGTTGGCCGTATTGACCCGAATCGCTTTCGCTGACCTGCTGCTCGAGAAGAACCGGCCCGTGTCGCTATTGCTCGACGATGCGCTCGTCTATTCGGACGATGGGCGATTGGAAACGATGACGGACATCCTCAGTGAGGTGGCCGGCAGGATGCAAGTGATCATACTGACCTGCCGCAAGCGGGCGTTCCTGCACCTGGACGCTACGCGGGTTTCGCTCCGACCGTCCTGATGAACCCATGACCGCATAGAGTTCTTTGCCTGGTGTGTGAAGTGTCGACTTCATATGGCGTCTTTCCAGCGCAAGAACCTGGATGAGCCGCACACCGAGCGCGTTGTTTACCTACAACGTGCGCGCATCTTCGCTGCTATTTGACCACCGTCTGCCGGCGCCAGCTATCGATGGCCTGCCCAAGATCGCTCGAAGCCTTGGCGTCTGCCCATCGATCCCAGAAGTCGATCGTGCCGCTCAACGGCTCATTCGTCGGCGTCGCAATGCGTATTCGGGTCGGTAGCAGGATCGCGTCGCCGACCACCAAGGCTTCGCCGGTGTCGAGAACTGGCAACAGGTCGCCGAAGCCGCCAAGGCTATCGGGCAGCAGCCGCCGCACGACCGCTTGGTCCTCGCCGTTGGTCAACCGCATAGCAATCAGGTTGTTGCACTGACTCACCACAGTACGATTCACCTCTGCCGGCCGCTGGCTGATCACCACCAAGCCGACGCCGTATTTTCGACCTTCCTTGGCGATGCGTTCGAAGACCGCGATGGAATTCTCAGCCGCCCCAGAGGAGGCATTCTCGGGAATGTAGAGGTGGGCTTCATCGCAGAAGAGGGCAACCGGATGGCGCGCGCCGCTGGGTAGCCACTGTTGAACCGAAAAGGCCAACCGCGCGACCATGCTGACGATCAGCGGCAGGATGTCGGAGGGGACCTCCGAGAAATCGATGATCTTGACACCCCCTTTGTCGCCCTTGGCCTTACGCCCAGCCAACAACGCCGCCACGAGACCGTCCAGCCAACCGTAGTCCTGCGTCGCGGTTGTGCCGGGGAACAAAAAGCCTAGACGCCGGTCCCCGCGCTTGCTCTCGAGCCGTTGAATCAGCCGACTCAATTTTCCGTGGAAGTCGCCTTGCTTCTCCCGCCCTCCACTGCCGGGAACCATCTCGACATCGAGCGCTTCGAGAGCCAATAGAACGGCGTCGATTGCGAAGGGAACAGGGCTATCGATGGTGAAGTTGGCGAGCACGTCAGCGTGGCCACCCTTTGTCAGATAGTCGGTTTTCGCTTGCACGATCGCGCGCGACATCACCATCGCCTGATTGGGCGCGTTTTGATCGCTGCGATCGACAAACATCGACACCAGAGCCTCATAGCTCAGGAGCCAGTAAGGCAAATGCAGAACACCATCGGCGATTGACCGGTGAGCCTCGATGTCGGCCGGTCCCGCCACACGAAGGTGATGGAAGCCGTCACCCTTCAACGATCCATACTCCCCATGAATATCGAAGACGATGGCATTGGCGTTATCGAGTTGCGCGATTTGCTCGAGTAGGCGCGCCGTGGTCCAAGACTTTCCAGATCCGGTGCTGCCCACCACGACCGCGTGCCGCTGAAAAAGCTTGTTGCCGTTGACGAAGGCTTCGGCCGCCGGGTCGAGTGTGTAGACACCCAAAGAGAGGCGATGTCCGTCGCCAGATACTGCCGAGATCACCTGCATGAAGCGCGTGAGTTTATCGCCCTCGAGGGCGAAGCAATTGGCATCGATCTCAGGTACGGTCTCAAGTGTGCGGCGGAATACATTCGACTTTGCGCCGACCTGATCGATCAAGGTGCCTATCAGTGTCACCCGCACCAAGTTCACCTCGGGATGAACCAGCTCACTGCTCTCCACATCTGCAACTTCGGCCTTCTCTTCGATTGCAGTTCGGGTGATTTTCTGAACAATGCCAATCAGATGTTGGCCCGCTAGACTGCTTTGCAAGACCACCAGCCGGTTGACCTGCAACGATCTCAGCTTCGGCACATCGTCGATGCGGACGATTACGGTGGCGGTGTCCACCGATAGCACGCGACCCAAGGCATCGGCGTCGGCATAGGCCAGAATGCTCATGTTGCATCTCCAAGCATAAGATCGAGGAATTTATCGAATCGCCAAAGTTCCTCGTGTGGCAAGTCGATGCCATCAGGGTTTATGTTGGAATAGGCGCGTGTCCCGGTGGGGCTTTCTTCGAAAGCCAAGTATTTCCGGCACTTTCCCCGCGCCAAAAAGGCCTTCGCCGTAGGAGTAAGCTGCTTTGTCACCACGACGAGTGGGACACCGTTCACTTCACACCGCTCGACGAGTTTGGTCTGCACGTGTTCGTCATTGAAGCCGTAGCCGACGCACAGATAGGCGCGAGCTCTCTCGAGGGCTATGTCCGAGCAGCTGAAGATGGTGCGGAACGGTTCGCCATGGGTAAGGCGGTACTTATCGATGCCGGGCGTCACCATCACCGGCGAGTACCCTGCCGGTGTGGTGTGGCAGGCGCGGGCGCCGACAATCTGGCCGGCCTCGTCGCGAAACCAGTCGAGCGACCCGTGAACTTTCCACACGCAGACCGTTCGTGCGGCCTCTCGGCCGGCATGTACGCGAGTACCTGGATCCCGGGCGCGGGTTTGGAGATGCCCATAGCCGAAGCCGGTGAAATGGCTGAAGTCACCCGCGTCAGCGGCATATTCGGCAAGACGGTCATAGTTCGGGGTGATGACGTCGAGTGTCTTGTGAATGCTCTGGAAGAGATGCTGGTAGAGTCGTGTAAGGGGAAAAGCTCTCCGATTTTTCAGCAAGTCGTCAAAAGCTTTCAAGTCGGCAGGCAAGAGAAAAGTCCGGGTCGCGTCGGCAACACCGTTGGTCTGCCGTTCAGAGAGGCGGACAGCTTCGAGCGCCGCTTCCAGGTCTTTGCCGCCGTCGAGATGAGCGCAGAAGGCGGCCCATTCGTGACTCTCGTCGCTGGTCCAATCGGCAAGAACCGGGAGTTGCTTCAGGTATCGCCCAAGTGGCCACATGCCCGGTACGCCGTGGGCTGCCGAAGCTCCGCTGCCTAAGATAATAACGGGAACGTCTGCGAGGGCCTTTTGAGCGAATTCTCGCGCTCGCTCTAGATCCGACATGATCGCCATTCGCAGCCCCCAGCTTAGTCAACTCTAACGGGCATTCGCGTGATTGGCCACCTATGGACGATCACCTAACATTCTCCGTGGTGCGGCGGCGTGCACGACAACCTCGGCGGTTACCTAATAGCGCGGAGATCAGGGCCCGCTTCCCGTATTTCAATTAGAGAGAGTGAGAGGGCTGCGCTGCTTTCCATGACGGAGTGGAGGTCGAGAGAGAGTCTCCCGGCCGGCCGTCGCGGAGTCTATCTCATGGCAAAGGCCGTCCAGAAGATTACCCTCAGCGCTTCGCGCGACATCCCTTTCAACAAGCTGGTGCTCAGCCAAGCCAACGTCCGGCACCTGAAGGCCGGTGTCTCGATTGAGGATCTGGCCGAGGACATCGCTCGGCGCACGCTCCTGCAGAGCCTCAACGTGAGGCCCGTCCTCGACGCCGAAGGCGCCGAGACCGGCATGTTCGAGATCCCGGCCGGCGGCCGCCGCTACCGGGCCCTCGCGCGCCTCGTGAAGCAGAAGCGCCTTTCGAAGACGGCGGCGATCCCCTGCATCGTGCGCGATCCAAAAGGCGAGATCTCGGCGGAGGAGGATTCACTGGCGGAGAATGTCCAGCGTGTCGCCCTGCATCCGCTGGATCAGTTTCGTGCCTTCAAAACGTTGCGCGACCAAGGCGCCGGCGAGGAGGAGATCGCCGCCCGGTTCTTCGTCGCGTCCGCCGTGGTCAAGCAGCGGTTGCGCCTGGCAGCCGTGTCCGAAAAGCTCCTCGAGGCTTATGCCGAGGACGACATGACCCTGGAGCAACTCATGGCCTTCACCGTCACCACCGATCGTGCCCGCCAGGAGCAGGTCTGGGAGGCGCTTCAGCAATCCTACGACAAGGAGCCGTACCTGATCCGGCGCCAGCTCACCCAGAGCGCCGTCCGCGGCTCGGACAGGAGGGCGCGGTTCGTCGGTGGCGAGGCCTACGAAGCTGCTGGCGGCGTGGTCCTGCGGGATCTCTTCGAGGAAGACAATGGCGGCTGGCTCGAGAACGTCGCCTTGCTCGACCGGTTGGCGACCGAGAAGCTGGCCGTCGAGGCCCAGAAAATCGCTGCCGAAGGCTGGAGGTGGATCGAGGTCGCCGTTGACTTCCGCTACGGCCACACGAGCCATCTTCGGCGGCTCGACGGCGTGACGCCCGAGCTCCCTCCGGAGGAGCAGGCGACATTCGACGCGCTGACCGCCGAGTACGCCAGGCTCGAAGGCCAATACGAAGGCGCCGACGAGCTGCCGGACCAGGTCGACGCCCGGCTCGGCGAAATCGAGACGGCGCTTGCAGCCTTCGAGAACCGGCTGGCGTGCTATGAGCTGGCCGAGATCGCGCGGGCTGGTGTGTTCGTCAGCATCGACGCCGATGGACACCTCGCTGTGGATCGAGGTTATGTCCGGCCGGAGGACGAGCCGGCAGTGCCGGTCGACGGCGAAAGGCCGGCGGAAGCGAACACCCGTGAGGCTGACGAAACAGCTTCTGGCGCTTCGGAGATACACCGGACCGTCATCACCATCGGCGGCGGAGAGCCGGATGATGACGATGGCGATGACGCTGTCAGGCCGCTGCCGGAGCGCCTCGTGGCTGAACTTACGGCCCACCGGACCCTGGCGCTGCGGGACGCGGTGGCGAACAACCCGCAGGTCGCCCAGACGGCGCTGCTGCACAAGCTCTGCCTCGACATCTTCCAGCACAGCGCACCCGGCGCATGCCTGGAAGCCTCGGTACGGCATGTGTTCTTCCCCGCTCAGGCGGCCGACCTGAAGGACAGCCGCTCCGCCAAGGCGGTCGCAGAGCGGCACGAAACCTGGAAGGCCGACCTGCCCAAGGACGACGACGCGCTTTGGAGCTGGCTCGCCGCCCTCGACGATGTCCGTCGTGGCGAGTTGCTCGCGCATTGCGTTTCGTTCGGCGTGAACGCCCTCTACGAGAAGGGCGACCGCTACGGCGGGCCGGGCGTCTCGGCGCACGGCGTGCGGCAACGTATCGCCCAGGCCGAACGGCTTGCCCGCGCCGTCGGTCTCGACATGGTGAAAGCTGGCTGGCGGCCTACCGCCGACAACTACTTCGGCCGCGTCACCAAGCCCCGCATTCTCGAAGCGGTTCGGGAGGCCAAGGGCGAGCTGGCCACACAGCTCATCAACCATCTCAAGAAGGCCGAGATGGCGAGGGAGGCCGAGAGGCTGCTCGATGGCACGGGCTGGCTGCCCGAGCCGCTGCGGCTATCCGACAGCGAAGAGGTGTCGGATACGCCAGCCGACACGGTAGAGGAACTTCCCGCCTTCCTTGCCGACGGTGACGGACAGGATCCCATGACGGACGAGGCGGAGCCGCATCCCATTGCTGCCGAATAGAGCGAACCTGCGGGGCGGCTCTGGCCGCCCCGCGCTCTTGCCGCCAATCGTTGAATAGGCTCGGCCACCGCGCCGACTTTTTTCCATTGGGAGGTGACTCACGTTCGAGTCGCAAAGGGAGAGGGAGAGGATGGCCAGAACGGGTTTGAGCCGGCGGGGTCCCAGAGAGAGCGCCTCGCGGTTCGGATCATTCCCGCTCTCCTGAGGCTTCTTCCATGTCGAATGCTTCCCTCTTGACGGCCGCGCAGCCGCCGCTGCACTCGCTCGCCTGCGCTTCTACCGATCTGCCCGCCGGTATTGCCGCAGCCGCGCATCTTCTTCTCCCTCACCTCGAACGCGGTGGCCGAATCGATGCGGTCATCCTGCGTGCCGCCATGGAGCGCGCCTTCGGCGGCTCCGACGCGGCCGGCGCCTGGAACTGGAAGATCGCCTATGACGCCTGCGAAGCGACAACCATCCTGTTCCTTCGCAAGTACGGGCCGGTCATCCGGGCGCGGGCCGGCTCGCCGGCTCTTGAGCTATCCATGCTCGGCAAGATCGCAGCGCTTCTTCCTACGCATACGCGCCGCTCCGAGGAGAGCCAGACGCTGCAGCAGTTCTCGACGCCGATCGAACTCGCCTTCGCCGCCGCCAGCGCGGCTGCGACCACCCCGGCCGATCTCGTGCTCGAGCCTTCGGCAGGGACGGGCCTGCTTGCCATCTTTGCGGAGCTCGCCGGCAGCAGGCTAGTCCTGAACGAGCTGGCGGAGACCCGTGCAGCCTTGCTCAGGCGGCTGTTTCCCACTGCCGTAACGACGCGTCACGACGCGGCTCACATCCACGACCATCTCGACGAGGCCGTGCGCCCGAGCATCGTGCTGATGAATCCGCCGTTCTCGGCCGCAGCGCATGTCGACGGCACTGTGGCGGACGCCGCGCTTCGGCATGTTTCGTCTGCGCTTGCGCGCCTTGCCGACGGCGGGCGCCTCGTCGCGATCACCGGCGCCAGTATCTCCCCGGACCATCCGTCGTGGCGCGAGGCCTTCGTCCGTCTTCAGGAACGCGGCCGCGTCGTGTTCAGCGCTGCCGTCGATGGTCGCGTTTATGCTCGCCACGGTACCGCGGTCGAGACTCGGCTGACGGTCATCGACCGCGTACCTGCCGATGATCCGAGGTCATTTCCGGCATCACCGTGCATGGCACCTGATGTCGCGACGCTGCTTCAGTGGGTGACATCCCATCTTCCGCCACGCTTGCCTGTTCATGGCACCGCGCTTCCTGCATCCGTCCCTCCCGTCACGGTCATGTCGAGCCGGAGGCTCGCCCGGCAACCGCGCGCCGTTGCCGGCGATTCGCTTCAACGAGTGGGTACGGAGCTTGCCTACGAGACCGTCGACTGGAAGCCGGCCGAGGGCGGCAGCCTTACCGAGGCGCTGTACGAAGGATACGACCTGCAGTCGATCCGGATTGCCGGTGCGCGGTCCCATCCGACACGGCTGGTGCAGTCGGCGGCGATGGCGTCCGTCGCGCCGCCTAAGCCGAGCTATCGGCCGAGCTTGCCGGCCAATGTCATCGGCGACGGTCTGTTGTCCGACGCGCAGCTTGAGAGCGTCATCTATGCCGGCGAAGCACACCTCGGGCATCTCGCCGGATCATGGGTGGTCGACGAGACCTTCGACGTCGTCTCGGCCGCTCCCGATGGGGCCGAGAACGCCGTTCGCTTTCGGCGGGGCTGGATGCTGGGCGACGGCACCGGCGCCGGCAAGGGCCGCCAGGTCGCCGGCATCCTTTTGGACAATTGGCTGCAGGGCCGCCGACGGGCGGTGTGGGTGTCGAAGTCCGACAAGTTGATCGAGGACGCCCAGCGCGACTGGTCGGCGCTCGGCATGGAGCGCCTGCTGATCACGCCGCTGTCCCGCTTCCACCAGGGCACGCCCATCCGCCTGGAGCAGGGCATCCTTTTTACCACCTACGCCACGCTACGCACCGACGCGCGGGAGGAAAGGGTTTCGCGGGTCCGGCAGATCGTCGATTGGCTGGGTTCGGACTTCGACGGAGTGATCGTGTTCGACGAAAGCCATGCCATGGCAAATGCCGCCGGCGGCAAAGGCGAGCGCGGCGATCAGGCGCCCTCTCAGCAGGGCCGTGCCGGCCTGCGCCTGCAGCATGCTCTGCCCGACGCCCGTGTCGTTTATGTCTCTGCCACGGGCGCGACCACGGTGCACAATCTCGCTTATGCTCAGCGGCTCGGCCTCTGGGGTGGCGAGGACTTCCCCTTCGCCACGCGTGCGGAGTTCGTCCAGGCGATCGAGGCCGGCGGCGTCGCCGCCATGGAGGTGCTGGCCCGCGATCTGAAGTCACTTGGCCTCTATGCGGCCCGGTCGCTGTCCTACGAGGGCGTCGCGTACGAGCTGGTCGAGCACGCACTAACGCCGGAGCAGGTCCGCATCTACGACGCCTATGCCGGCGCTTTCCAGATCATCCACAACAATCTCGACGCCGCCCTGCAGGCCGCCAACGTCACCGGCGAGCGCGGGACGCTCAATGCCCAGGCAAAATCGGCGGCCCGCTCGGCGTTCGAATCCGCCAAGCAGCGCTTCTTTTCCCACCTGATCACCTCGATGAAGACGCCGACACTGATCCGGTCGATCGAACGAGATCTGGCAGCGGGTCATGCCGCCATCATACAAATCGTCTCTACTGGCGAGGCTCTGCTGGAACGCCGGCTGGCCGACATCCCGACCGAGGAGTGGGGCGACGTCCAGGTCGACATCACGCCGCGCGAGTACGTGCTCGACTATCTGGCGCACAGCTTCCCGACCCAGCTCTTCGAGCCCTTCACGGATGGCGAGGGCAATCTCTCCTCGCGTCCGGTCTATCGCGACGGCCATCCCGTGCAGTGCCGGGACGCTCTCGAGCGCCGTGACCGCCTGATCGAGCGGCTGGCGTCGCTCGCTCCGGTCCAGGGGGCCCTCGACCAGATCGTCCAGCGCTTCGGCACTGACCTGGTCGCCGAGGTTACGGGCCGGTCGCGACGCATTGTCGCCAAGGGCGACCGGCTCTGCGTCGAGAACCGTCCAGGGTCTGCCAACCTCGCCGAAGCGCAGGCGTTCATGGATGACGACAAGCGCATCCTGGTGTTCAGCGATGCCGGTGGCACCGGCCGCTCCTACCACGCCGACCTTTCAGCCCGGAACCGGCGGCTCCGCGTTCACTACCTGCTGGAGGCCGGCTGGAAGGCCGACGCCGCCATCCAGGGATTGGGACGTAGCAACCGCACCAACCAGGCCCAGCCACCGCTGTTCCGGCCGATCGCCACCGACGTGAAGGCCGAGAAGCGCTTCCTGTCGACCATCGCCCGCCGGCTCGACACCTTGGGCGCCATCACCAAGGGCCAGCGTCAAACGGGCGGGCAGGGCCTGTTCCGCGCCGACGACAATCTCGAATCCCCCCATGGCCGGGCTGCCTTGCGCCAGCTCTATCTCCTGCTGTTCGCCGGCAAGGTCGAGGGCTGCTCGCTGGAGGTTTTCCAGGCGGCGACAGGACTGCACCTGACCGATCAGGATGGCAGCCTGCGCGAGGAGCTGCCGCCGATCACGACCTTCCTCAACCGACTGCTGGCGCTGACCATCGGCTTGCAGAACACACTATTCGGCGTGTTCGAGGATCTGCTGCGAGCGAAGATCGAAGGGGCGCAGGCTTCCGGGACCTATGATGTCGGCGTCGAAACGCTGACTGCCGAGAGCCTGATCGTGACCGATCGCCGCGCGCTCTACCTCCATCCGCAGACCGGCGCGGAGACGCAGGTGTTCACCATCCGCCGCCGCGAACGCAATCGGCCGTTCACCTTGGTCGAGGCGCTGGAGCGAGCCGACGATCCGCGGGCGGTCCTGCTGGTCAACGACCAGTCGGGGCGTGCGGCAGTTCAGGTCCCGGCTCCCAGCGTCATGCTGGACGACGGCGAGGTCGAGCGCCGTGTCCGTCTGCTGCGCCCGATGGAGCGCACGGCGATGTCCTTGGCGGCGCTGGACCAGACGCACTGGGAACCGGCCGATCGCGTCGCCTTCACCGAGGCCTGGGAGCGGGAGCTTGCCGAGGTTCCCGCGTTCACGGAGAGCGACCTTCACATCGTTACCGGGCTGCTGCTTCCGATCTGGAAGCGCCTGCCGGACGAGTCCATGCGGGTCTATCGCCTGCAGACCGATGCCGGCGAGCGCGTCATCGGCCGCTTGGTCTCGCCCGCCTGGATGGCACAGGCCGTCAGCACCGATAGCGTGAACATCGCGCCGTCGGAGGCTTGGACCGGGGTGCTCGACGGTCGCACCATCCTTGAGCTGCAGGATGGGCTTAGCCTCCGGCGCGCCAGAGTGATGAGTCTGCATCGCGTGGAACTCGTCGGCTTCACCGACGGCATGGTCGATCGGCTGAAGGCGATGGGCCTGATCTCCGAGATCATCGCCTGGAAGCTACGCCTGTTCGTGCCGACTGGCGCTAGCGGACCCGAGATTCTCACCGGGTTGATGGAACGCCACCCGATCGTGCGCATCGCCGATCGGGTGGCAGCGTGAGAGCACCATCGTGTCGTCGCCCGCCGCCGACCTGGCCCGCCTCCTCGCGCGCAACGTCGAGGCGGTGTGCCGTCACTATCTCTCGAACGGCCATCGCGAGGGCCGCTACTGGCTGGTCGGTGATGTCGCCAATGCGCGGGGCCGCAGCCTGTTCGTTCGCTTGAGCGGGCCGGACCATGGCAAGGGCGCCGCCGGCAAGTGGACCGACGCCGCCACCGGTGAGCATGGCGATCTTTTAGACCTCATCGCCCTCAATCGCGGTCTCGATCGCCTGCGCGACACCTTGGACGAGGCACAGGCGTTCCTTGCCTTGCCGCCAGACCAGCTCGCTCCACGGCGGGATCGTCTTCCTGCGTCAGGCGGCTCGCCTGAATCCGCGAGGCGTCTCTATGCCATGTCCCGACCGATCGTGGGCACCTTGGCGCAAACCTATCTGCGCAGCCGAGGTATCGTGACTGTGTCTAGCGGTGACCCGCTGCGTTTCCATCCGCGCTGCTACTATCGCCCCGACGAGCACAGTCCGGCCGAGACTTGGCCGGCACTGATCGCCGCCGTCACCGATCTTGGCGGCAAGATCACCGGAGCACACCGCACCTGGCTCGATCCGTCAGGTCACGACAAGGCGCCGATCGCTTCACCACGACGGGCCATGGGCCATCTTCTCGGACACGGTGTTCGCTTCGGCGTAGCCGGCGACGTCATGGCCGCTGGGGAAGGCATCGAAACCATTCTGTCGCTGCGGGTCATCATGCCGACTCTGCCGATGGTGGCCGCGCTCTCAGCCAACCACCTCTCCGCACTGCTGCTTCCACCGACACTGCGCCGTCTCTATGTCGCTCGCGATGCCGACCGGGCCGGTGATGTTGCGATGGCCAGCCTGTGCACCCGCGCCAAGGCCGCCGGGATCGAGCCGTGCGTGCTGTCGCCCTGCTTCGACGACTTCAACGAGGATCTCCGCCGCCTGGGAAATGAATGGCTCCGGGTATCGCTATGCCAGCAACTCGTCCCGCAGGACGTGGAGCGCTTCCTGGCCTTAGCCGGGGCGGGATGAGCACAGGCACGGTGAATCGCTTCGTGTTCGATCGCTTTGCTGCCCTTCGGACCGGACGGGAGCGCGCCCCGGCCTTCTAGAGGGGCGATCGGACGGCAGGCCACCCGGTCCCGCAACGGCGGTCCTGCGGCTTTCTTCCCCTGCCGGCTAAAGCCGGCATTCCTCGCGAGGCAAGAAAGCCTCGGCCCGCCGTCCTCCGCTGCGCTGCGGCCGCAAGCCCGGTGCGGGACCGGTCTGCCTGCCGTCTGTCGACGCCCACGAAGGCCGCGATGGGCGCGGCCGATCCGACAAAGGACAGCATCATGGCGACCGACCGCGATCCCGACTTCGAGCCTCTGCACGCCTCATCCCCGACCGATCACGTCCTCACCGAGCTGCAGCTCTACGGTCATCGTCCGTTCCAGGACGAGCCAGACCCCAGGCCATTGCCGGAAGCCAACGTCGTCGCTGGCGCCGTCGTCGATATCTTCGATGCGCTGGTCGCCACGCTCACCGATACCCGCCTCGAGCCTGACCTCGAGGGGCTGCTGTGGTCGACCGTCAACCTGTTCCATCGCGCTGTCGATCGGATCGAGCGCGAACTCGACGGTAACGAGCAGGCGCAGCGTCGCAGCCAGAAGGAGCAGAACGGCTCGGAAATCCGCTCGGTCGAGCTGGAGCGTCTCGTCGCCGAGGGCCTGACCTTGATCGAGCGCCGGAATGCAATAGAGCTCTTCCGCGATCAGGCCGCAGAACGCTTCGAGGTCCACACCGGCTCGACCTGGCGGCCACGCACCGGCTCGATGGTCAACCACCGAGCGCTCACCGCGGCGATGATCGACAGCCGGGACTTCCTGGCCGCCCGCCGCCGGGTCGACACCGAGCTGCTGGTGCCGGCCGGTCCCAAGATCGCTTTCACCGGCGGTGCCGACTTCAACGACCACCAGCTCATCTGGGCGACGCTCGACAAGGTACGCGCCAAGCATCCCGACATGGTGCTGCTGCACGGCGGCTCGTCGACCGGCGCCGAGCGTATCGCTGCCCGCTGGGCCGACACGCGCAAGGTGACGCACATCCCGTTCAAGCCGGACTGGACCCGTCACGCCAAGGCCGCGCCGTTCAAGCGCAACGACCAGATCCTCGAAGTCCTCCCGATCGGCGTCATCGTCTTCCCGGGTTCGGGCATCCAGGAGAACCTCGCCGACAAGGCCCGCAAGCTCGGCATCCCGGTCTGGCGCTTCGGTTCGGGCGGCGCATAAGCGCCGCCTTTTGGCCAACTTCACAGTCGACAGTTACGAGATCGCGCAAGGTGGTGGTGGAAAGCGCAGCCGTTCGACTCTTGTCACTGAGATCCACCATGCTTGCCATCGTTCTCGGCGTTTTCGGCCTCGGCTTCCTCTGCTGGCTCCTGTTCACGCTCGCCATCTATGCGCTTCCCTTCCTTGCCGGACTGACGGCGGGCCTCGCTGCCTTTGACAGCGGAGGAGGAGTCGTGGGAGCGCTCATCGTCGGGTTTCTTGCCGGCGGTGCGACCCTTGCGCTCGGGCAGATTGGCTTCGTCAGCACCCGTACGCCGCTGATCCGCGTCATCATCGGTCTGCTCTACGCCGTGCCGGCGACCGTCGCCGGCTATCAGGTGTCGTTTGCGCTGGCCGGCATCGGCATGTCCACCGGCGGGTGGCAGACGGCATTCGCCGTTGTCGGCGCCATTCTCTCCGGCGTCACGGCCTTCTCACGCATGACGCTTTTTGTCCCGGCGTCGGACGGACAGGGCATCGGGGGAGTTCACTCGCCGATTGGCTGGAGGCCGCACGACCAGAGACGCTGACGCCGTCGCCGTCCTCACCGTCGAACAGGCCGGCGAAGGCGGGGAGTGAACGCTCGTTGGAACGTGCTGGCGCTAACGCGACCCTCGAGAGCGCTTCGATGAGCCCCGTGTATTCGGTGCAGCCGACAGATGCTGTGGTGAGTTCATCGTCTGCGTGCGGCTGGCGGGGGCGGACGCCGTCCTTTTTCTACGCCATGGCCGCCTTTTCTTCGCCCGGTATGCCGGACCTCTTGTGCAGGACCCTTCAGGTTCGCCACGACTTCCCGTGAGGATGCTGTTCGGCGTGCGACCCACGGCCTCTCCTTGGCTTGATCTAGCCGTAGGACGGCGGTGCCTCGATCGCCTGAGCCGCAACGGCGTCGGAGCGCCTTTCTTCCCCTGGGCTTCGCCCATTCCTCGCGAGGCAAGAAAGGCCCTCCGCCGCCATCCTCCGCTGCGCTCCGGCCCGCGAGCGGGTGCGGCGTCGATCGCCTCCGGCAAACGATCGCCATCGAGGCTGCGATGGTCGCGGGCTCGAAACAGCAAGGAGAAGTCACATGGCCAACATCGGTTCCTTCAAGAAGTCCGGCAACGAATATCAGGGCGAGATCGTCACGCTCAGCGTCCAGACCAAGGGTGTGCGCATCGTCCCCGAGGCCAACCGGAGCAACGACAACGCTCCCAGCCACCGGGTCTTCGTCGGCCGCGCCGAGATCGGGGCTGCCTGGTCGAAGCGCTCCAACGAGGGCCGCGATTACCTCTCGCTCAAGCTCGACGATCCGAGCTTCAACGCGCCGATCTTCGCCAACCTGTTTGACGATGAGGACGGCGAGGGCTCTTCCCTGATCTGGTCGCGCAGCCGCAAGAAGAACGGCGAGTAAGCTAGCGCCCCTGAGGCCCCGCCCGGTCCGCCGGGCGGGGCTTTTCTTTGCTCGGGCGGCCGTGTTTTATGGAATCCAGCGATGGGCTTGGCCCTTGCCAGCTATCGATTTTACATTCGCTCGGATTTCAAGGACTGAAGGGATTGGCACATCCGGCTTCGCCGGACCGGGCTCTATGCGGCCGGTCAGGAGGGGTGGCGGCCGCACGAAGCCGCCCTTCGGTTGAAGCGAGGGAAGGGCGTCTTCGCCTGACGGTTACGATCCCTTGCGGTCAAGGCTTCGATTTCGTGCAGGCTCAACAATCAGGTCCGCCGGACGCACGCCCAAGGCCTGGGCAACTTCCCAGATCGTCAGCAGCGTGGCGTTCTGCCGTCCTCGCTCGATCGCACTGACGTAGGCCCGGTCCACACCCATGCGAACGGCGACGGCCTCTTGGCTGAGGCCCGCTGCCAGTCGATAGACACGGACGTTGGCGCCGAACACCTTGCGAATGTCCATCCGCAGGATAGGAGGCAATCGCGTATTTTGGCGCTACGTACTATAATACGCGGCGCAATATGCTGGCGTGGCGGCGTCTCTATGCTTTTATGCAGATCAGGCTTCGATTGCCTTCACGGTGCGCCTGGTGAGCATGGAAATTGATAGATGTGATGCGTGCCTTGCATCGCCACTCGCCAATCAACTGTGACTATGCGGTGGTTGGAGTTCTGACGAATGTTTTTCCCTCGTTGCGATCCTTGAGATGACGACACCTGCCTTTGACGACTGCCCGCCTGCGAGCGACGTCGTCACCAGCTATGACGAGCGCCACTTCGTGACCTACCTACGCTTGCTGGACGCCGCAGCCGAGGCCGCCGACTGGCGAGAAGTCGTGCGCATTGTCTTCGGGCTTGATCCGGAGGTGAACCCCGACCGCGCACGCTTGGTCCACGACGCGCATTTGGCCCGGGCGAAGTGGATGACCGAGATGGGCTTCCGTGATCTCTTGCGCGCATCGCGCAACTGATGGGCCAGCACCCTGGAAAGGACTTCAGATAGCCCCTTGGGGGCGTCTTCGCATGACATCGCGCGTTCGGCGTTCGGGCTCTTCAACAACCGCTGGTCGCATGAAAGGCTGAGACCTGTTAGCCCTGAGTACGAGTAACGGAGTCTTTGATGACGAAGAGACCCGATTGGAGGTCGCCTGAATATGTCGATGCGCTGAAGAACCTCGATCGTGCCGGATTCGCATGGGAGTTCCTGCGACGCAACCCGGCATACCGAGATGACTACGACCGGATTGACGAAGATCCGGAGGAATCGCCATTGAGCCCGAAGACAGTGGGAGGGAACTGGGGGCTTTCCTTTCGCCTGCGATCCGTCACTCGATGCGACTGCCGCGGAGGTTTCATGGCGGCCTGAGCTGCTTCCCCATGCCGTGATGCTTGTTCCCGCCCCCGAGGGCTTCGCAGGCGCCTATCGCTTTGAAGCGCTTGATCGTCTGCGTCCGTCTATGGATCCACAGCACGGCGGCGAGTGGCCTTGCATCGTGAATGATACCGATGGCCCAATGTCCCTGTGGCTCAAGGGTGAGCGCCCGGCACTGCCGATGGCGGCGCTGGTCCCCTTGGATGAGACCGTTCTCCTTCGCCTTGCCGGTTTGATGCGCCTCAAGCGCCGCCTCGATCGTCACCCGGCAGGCCCGCTTCCGTCCGCCTGGCAGATCACGGCGCGTCTCCGCAAACGGCTTCTCAGCATGATCCGGGCGTTGGACGGTCGCCTGGAGGGGGCAAGCTATCGCGAGGTGGCGATGGCGCTCTACGGTCCGGAAGCGGTTGCGCGATTCCCCTGGAAGACCTCATCCGTCCGGGGCCAGACGATCCGATTGGTCGCCGATGCCGTGGCCATGATGGACGGGGGCTATCGAAAGCTGCTGCGCGCCAGTCGCTAGCCTCCCCTGACGCTTGCCAGGGCAGGGGGGGCACCAACCCGAGAGCCCAGTTCGTCATCCGCCCGGGCCGCGAATCTCCGCCACCGTGACCGTCGTTACGCCGTCGCCCCTCGACGGCTCTCGCCAGAACCACGGAGCCATCCGCATGCCCGATCCTGCCGCCGGCCTGCCGCCGCGCTTTCTGAGAACGCCGGAAGCCGCACGTTTCCTCAGCCTCTCCGGCCGCACCCTCGAGAAGCACCGAACCTACGGTACAGGCCCGACCTACCGGAAGATCGGCGGCCGTGTCGTGTACGCCGTCGACGACCTCAAGGCCTGGGCTGACCGCGGGGCCAAGACGTCGACCTCTGACCCCGGGACCGGGACTGTGCTGCCTGCAAAGCCGCACATGAACCTGCTCGCCAATACTCCTCGTGCTCGGCGCTGATTGGGGCCAAACGTGACCTTCAAGCACAAGCGCGTCAGCGAGCGAGACCAGCTCGACCTGTTCAGGGCGTTGCCCGGCGATCTGGCACCGCGTGACGCACAGGACCTCATGGCCTATCCGTTCTTTTCGCTGGCCAAGTCGAAGCGCGTCCAGCCGATCGACTATCGAACCCGCACGGTCGCAATACGGGTCGAGGCCGTGCCCGACCACGGCATAGCGACCATCTGGGATGCCGATGTGCTGATCTGGGCCGCCTCGCAAATCGTCGAGGCGAGAGATGCAGGCTTGAAGACCTCGCGTCTGATGGCTGCCACACCGTACGAGATCTTGACGTTCGTTGGCCGCGGCACCGGCGCACGGGATTACGACCGCCTGAAGGCGGCGTTCGACCGTCTCCAGTCAACGACCGTGCTGACGTCCATCCGCCAACCTGCAGAGCGGCGACGCCATCGCTTCTCCTGGATCAACGAATGGAAGGAGACTGCGGACGTCCACGGTCGCCCGCTCGGCCTCGAACTCATCCTCCCGGACTGGTTCTATGCCGGCGTTCTGGACGACGCGCTTGTGCTCACGATTGACCGTGCGTACTTCGATCTGACAGGCGGTCTGGAGCGCTGGCTTTATCGCATCGTCCGCAAGCACGGCGGCCGTCAGGCTGACGGGTGGAGCTTCGATTTTTCGCATCTCCACGCCAAGTCCGGCAGCCTCTCACCGCTCAAGCACTTCGCCTACGATGTGCGCGAGATCGTCCGCCGACAGGCCCTTCCGGGCTATCGGCTTTGCATCGAACGCAGCTTCCGCGGCGTCGAGCGGCTTGAGTTCGTGGCAATCCCGCGCGAGCCGTTCGTCCATAAGCTGGTCAGTCAGTCTGGGGACAAGCTGTGACTCGGCTCGTGCTAACGGGGACCTCGACCCTCGTGCCATCGGGGACCGGAACCTCGTGCTATCGGGGACCAGAATCGCTGGATTCCCTTTGGCCGACAATGGCTTGGCGCCTCCTTAACTTCCCTAACCCAGATTCTTTCAGAATCTGTCTAACGCATCAGATTTGTCCACCGCTGGGGATCGCAGCCTTGCCGGGAGGGCAAAAACCAGAGGGCATGGGTTCGATCCCGCAACGAGGCCGCGCATGACCGATCTCACGCATGTCGAACTGCTGTGGCTCGAGAAGCATATCGAGCGATGGATACGCTTCGGCCGGCCGGCAAACGAACAGATCCACGATCGACGGCGGCGGGTCCTCTCTTTTGCGCCCGGCAGCGTCTTCGGCTTCGTCCGCTGGGCTGCCAACGACTACGGCACGATCGCTTCACGTATCGATATCCTTCGTGCCGTGCGCTCGAGTGAAGCCTGCGCAACCATCCCATACGTCCGGCCTGGCGCCGATATCCTGCTGCGTGCCTCCGGCTGGCCGAAGGTCAAGCATGTGTTGCAGATGATCGACATCGTCGAAGCGCTCGGCGTCGATCCCGCCGACGCGGCACCGGACTATTGGCGCCACGTTAACAGTCGTCTGGAGGTCGGGGAAGCGCTGAGGCCCTACACGATGGCACGCCACAAGGCCTGGCTCCTGCGGCAGAGACTGGAGCCGTGACGCGCCGCGTGTACGGTCTGCTGATTGCGCTGGGAGTAGTCAGCCTGATGGCGCCGGCCTTCTTGCGGCCGCATCGCATGCTTCTATGGAACGCGTCGGCCAGCGTTCCCGTCGGGGTCTACTTAATCGAGACCACCGACACGCGGTATGTTTCCGAACTGGTTGCTGTCCTGCCGCCGGAACCGCTCGCCAGTTACCTCGAAGCCGGCAACTACCTGCCGCGTGGCGTTCCTATGCTGAAACATGTGCTGGCGCTTCCCGGCCAGACCGTTTGTCGAGATGGTCTCGTCGTAACCATCGATAAGGTAGCTGCCGGAATGGCGCGCGAGCGTGATCGCAGAGGGCGATCTTTGCCGGTCTGGCAGGGCTGCCGCGTCATCGCTCATGGTTCGCTCTTCCTGATGAATTCGCGATCGGCGGACTCGCTGGACGGGCGGTATTTCGGGCCACTGCCGCGATCCGCCGTCACCGGTCGCGCTCATCCAGTTTGGACAAAGGAGGAATGATCATGAAGTTGCGCCGGCCTGAAGTACCCGCCCGATCGTACGTGGGACGTCGTGACCCTTCCTCCGTCCCGGCCAAGATCTGCCACAAGACCATGCGATTGATCATATCGATGGCCGCGATTCCTATTGTCGCAATCGTCATATCATCCGGTGACACGGCACTCGCTGAATCAGCCACCACGGTGCTGCCAAAGACCGCACCGGGCGCCGGTCCCTATGCAAACTTCGTACGCGAAGCGGCCCAGCGATTTGGCGTGCCGGCATCCTGGATTGGAGCGGTGATGGCAATCGAAAGCGGTGGCGACGTGCTGGCTCTGTCGCCCCGCGGCGCCATGGGATTGAT
Source organism: Rhodospirillaceae bacterium (assembly GCA_009772935.1). Classification (GTDB taxonomy): domain Bacteria; phylum Pseudomonadota; class Alphaproteobacteria; order Reyranellales; family Reyranellaceae; genus Reyranella. The sequence goes on along the minus strand of WOUR01000051.1, from coordinate 11,329 downwards.
GCAGGTCATGCCCGAAACCTGGGCTGGTTTGCGTGCCCGGCATGGGTTCGGCGACAATCCGTATGATCCGCGCGACAACATCCTTGCGGGTGCGGCCTACTTGCGCGAGCTCCATGAGCGCTACGGCTCACCGGGCTTTCTGGCTGCCTACAATGCAGGTCCCGGGCGCTACGACGACCACTTGGCCACAGGCCGAGCGTTGCCGTATGAGACGCAACTCTACGTGGCCACTCTTGCGCCGCTGATCGGACAGCGGCAGGACGATGACATTGTCACCGCCAGCCGCCGCATAGGTACCTGGCAGGAAGCGCCGCTGTTCGTAACGCGTGCTCGGGACAATTTCGCAATCACGCCGGCAGCGTCCGAGACGACACCTGAGCGTTCATCGCAGCATGACCGGTCTGCCCAGAACTCATCTCGATTGGAGGCACGAACCGACAGCTTGTTTGTACGCAATGGAAACGTAGTGCGTCTGCCTTGATGCGGAGAGCAGACGGTTGGATCCTTAAGCTGTGCTCGTGAATTCCTCATTAGGTCATCGGCTCAGGGACCCAGATCATGGACTGCAAGATAAAGCGGGTGGCCCCGCTGCCGTCGCTGCGCTCCTAAGGGATTGTCTGCACGTTGTTTTTCGAGGGCCCGGCGCCAGCTCCTCGCGACGTGCTTATGGCCTCTGAAACACTTTTCTCTTTGTTTTCAATGCTTCGGGCGCCGTCGCTTCTGGGGTAGCCCTCCGATGCTACGCAGGAGACGCCTTTTCCACGCCACGCGGCGATGCGTGTGCTCTGACGCTTGCAGGACTTCGTGCCGCTGCCAATCGTTATGCCATGGCGCGTGATGACGACGATTTCCGCCTTCGGCCCGGCAGGATCCGGGATCGGCGCGGCGCGCGGCTCGGCAGAAGCCGCGCCGGTGTTGGGGGCGACCGTGCGTCCAGCTTCAACGGGCAGATTCAGCAGGCTATTCGACGGGCTGGTGGCAATCCTTCCCGCTTGGGCGACGCCGGAAAGGGAGGTGGCCGGTTTAACCAGCGAGGGCGCGGCGCTTCGGCGGCCGCGGCGCTGAAGAATCGCAAGCCATGGAGCCGCGACAGCGGCATCCGCACCCGCTCACGACGGGTCGCGGTCAAGGCTCGCGTCGTGAAGCTCAATCCGCAGCGCGGCGCTGCCAGGGGCCGGCAGTTCGTCAGCGGCAAAGCCATCGATGCCCATCTGCGGTATCTCCAGCGGGATGGTGTGACGAAGGACGGAGAAAAGGGCCAAGTCTACTCGGCCAGCCAGGATGTCGAGGATGGTCGTGCATTTATCGAACGGGGCCGGGAAGACCGCCACCAGTTCCGCTTCATCGTATCGGCCGAGGAGGGTGTCGAGCTCCCGGATCATCGCGCGACCGTCCGCGATCTCATGAAGCAGATGGAGGCCGACCTTGGCACCCGGCTCGACTGGATCGCGGTCGATCACCACAATACCGGCCACCCTCACACTCACATTATCGTCCGCGGTGTTACCGACGATGGCAAGACTCTCAACATCGCTGGCGACTACATCGCTTATGGCATTCGGGAACGGGCAAGCGAGGTCGTGACCCGGGAGCTCGGCCGCCAAACTGAGCAGGAAGTGTCCCGCGGCTTGGAGCGGGAGGTCGAGGCTGATCGCTTCACGCGCCTCGACCGCATGCTGCTTTCCGAGCAGCGCAGTCGCAACGAGTTCGCCGACCTCAGGCCGGATCGGGACATGCTGGAAAGCCTGCGGCTGAACCGGGCGCTGCTGATCCAGCGGGCGCGCAAGCTGGAGCGTATGGGCCTGGCCGCGGAGGTTGAGCCCGGACGGTGGACGGTATCTTCCAAGGCCGAATCCGTCTTGCGGGAGCTGGGCGAGCGCGGGGACATCATCAAGACCATGCAGCGGGCATTAGACCGGGAAGGATTGGCGGACACCCGCTCCGTCGCGGGCTATGTCCTTCATCGTGAGGAGATGACCGAGCCGATCGTTGGCCGGGTGCTCGACAAGGGGCTGGCTGGCGACGAGATGGGTGAGCGGGTGAGGCTCGTCGTCGACGGTGTGGACGGACGAGTCCATCATCTCGAGATGGATCCTGCTCGAGCGGAGGATATCCAGCGGGGCATGATCGTGGCGGCGGGCGCGGATGAGGCCGGACCCCGCGCATCGGATCGCAACATCCTGGCCGTTGCCGGTAAGGAGGGCATCTATCGGCCGGCCACGCATCTGGAGCAAGCTGTCGGCACCGTCGAGCGTCTGGGCGGCGATCCTGTGGCATACGTCCGATCCCATGTCCGGCGCCTGGAAGCGCTGCGGCGGGCAGGCCATGTCGAGCGGATGGACGCCGATCACTGGCGCATTCCCGCCGACCTGGCCGAGCGCGGGCAGGCATACGACCTCAAGCGAGACCGCGCGGCCGGGCGGGTGACCATCCTCTCGACGTTGGGTCTCGACCAGCAAGTCGGGCATGATGGCGCGACGTGGCTCGACCGAGAGTTGGTGTCTCGTCAGCGCACTGTTCTGGCAGACGACGGATTTGGCCGGGACGTGACCGCCGCGCTGGCCAACCGTCGGCGATGGCTGGCTGACAAGGGGTATGCCACGGACGTCGGCGACGGGCGGATCCGGATTTCTCGCGACGTGGTGCAGCGGCTTGAGGCTCGTGACATCCAGCGCGTCGGCCGCGCGCTCGCCGCCGAACGGGGGCGGGAATGGCAGCCTGCCATTCCGGGGAACCACGTTGCCGGGACGCTGGTCGGCTCCACGCAGCTTTCGAGTGGACGGTTCGCCATGATCGACGACGGGCTCGGCTTTAGCTTGGTTCCGTGGCGGCCCGCGCTCGAACAGCATGTCGGCCGCCTGGTGTCAGGGGTGGCCTTGCCCGGCGGCGATGTCAGCTGGTCGCTTGGACGACGTCGCGGACTGGGGCTGTAACTCGACGAGGAAGAGAGTGGCAGACCGGTTTACGGCATTCACCAAATTGCACGCCAGGGCCGCCGCATGAGCGCTCTGCGCGTCGTTGGCATTGAACGGATGGCAAGCGACCGCTTGTTGTCCTCGTCATGTCTGCGACGAAGATCCTGTGGGGGCAGATCCCCCTCGTTTTCGCAATTGTGCTCGTAGCAGTATGGGCGTCGACGCAATGGACGGCCTGGCGGCTGGGTTATCAACCCCAGCTTGGCCCACCCTGGTTCGAGCTCGCCGGCCTGCCGATTTATTTCCCGGCGACTTTCTTCTGGTGGTGGTACGCCTTCGATGCCTATGCCCCCGCCATCTTCGTGGAGGGCGCCTGTATCGCGGCCTCGGGCGGATTCATTTCGATCGGGGTCGCAATCGGCATGTCGGTCTGGCGTGCGCGCGAGGCAAAGAACGTGGCGACCTATGGATCGGCGCGTTGGGCGACAGCAGGTGAAGCCCGCCGCGCGGGACTGATCGGCCAGGACGGTGTGGTGCTGGGCAAGCTCGGCACCGACTACCTGCGCCATGAAGGACCGGAACACGTTCTCTGCTTTGCGCCGACACGCAGCGGTAAGGGCGTCGGCTTGGTCGTGCCGACCTTGCTGACCTGGCCGGGCAGCTCGATCGTTCACGACATCAAGGGCGAGAACTGGGAGCTGACGTCGGGTTTCCGGTCGCGGCATGGCCGCGTGCTGCTGTTCGATCCGACCAATGCGGCGTCCGCAGCTTACAATCCGTTGCTCGAGGTGCGTCGAGGCGAATGGGAAGTCCGCGATGTCCAGAACATTGCCGATGTTCTGGTCGATCCCGAAGGCGCGCTGGAGCGGCGCAATCACTGGGAAAAGACCAGTCACGCCCTTCTGGTCGGCGCGATCCTGCATGTCCTGTATGCCGGTGAGGACAAGACGCTAGCCGGGGTGGCTGCTTTCCTGTCAGACCCCAGGCAGCCGATCGAGTCGACGCTCCGCGCAATGATGACCACTGCGCACCTCGGCGAGGCGGGTGTCCATCCGGTTATCGCCTCGGCGGCTCGCGAACTTCTGAACAAGAGCGAGAACGAGCGCTCGGGCGTTCTCTCGACCGCCATGTCCTTCCTCGGCCTGTACCGTGACCCCGTCGTGGCTCAGGTGACGCGTCGCTGCGACTGGCGCATCCGCGATCTCGTCGAGAGCGAGCGGCCGACGACCCTCTACCTCGTGGTGCCGCCGTCCGACATCAGCCGGACCAAGCCGCTGGTGCGCCTCGTGTTGAATCAGATCGGCCGCCGGCTGACCGAGGAGCTCCATGCCAAAGGGCGGCGGCACAGGCTGCTGCTGATGCTCGACGAGTTCCCCGCGCTAGGACGCCTGGACTTCTTTGAATCGGCGCTCGCCTTCATGGCGGGCTATGGGCTCAAGAGCTTTCTCATCGCCCAGTCCCTCAATCAGATCGAGAAGGCCTACGGTCCGAACAATGCCATCCTGGACAACTGCCATGTCCGTGTGTGCTTCGCCACCAACGACGAGCGCACCGCCAAGCGCGTTTCGGATGCGCTCGGCACGGCCACGGAGATCCGGGATGCCCGGAACTACGCCGGCCACCGGCTGAGCCCATGGCTTGGGCATCTCATGGTCTCACGACAGGAAACGGCGAGACCGTTGCTGACGCCCGGAGAGGTCATGCAGCTGCCGGCAACCGACGAGTTGGTGCTGGTTTCCGGGTGCCCGCCGATCCGGGCCAGGAAGGCGCGGTACTACGAGGACCGGCAGCTGACGGAACGTCTGCTGCCACCGCCGGAACCTGAACGACCGAGAGCCTCCAGTGTCACTCTGGATGACTGGAGTGCCAAGGCTGTTCCCCCTGTTCCGACGGCCGGCGGAGAGGGGACAGGCGGTCTTCAGGACGGGCAGCCCGTCGACGATCCCGCCAATGGCGGCATTCGTCGGGAGCCGGAGCTTGCCGAGCATGAGGACATCGCGCCCGAGCCGGTCACGCCTTCGCCTGAGTTCGAGTTCGCCGAGGATGAGGCCGACGAAGACGCGGTGCGCGCCCGCCGTTTGCGGACGACGGCCCGGGGACTCGCCCGTCAGGCCGCGATGGACCCTGGCGATGGCATCGATCTGTGAGGGAGTAGATGCGAACCAAACACACGTTTCGTCTGCCGCCCGATCTGGCGCTGAAGCTTGCCGACTATGCGTCGCGCAAGCGCGTGCCGCAGGCCCATGTCGTGGAGACGGCACTCGCCTCGTTCCTGTCACCGGATGCTTCCGAAAGACTCGAAGGAGCGCTCGGGCGTCGGCTGGACCGGCTCGTTCGCCAGGTCGAGCGTCTGGAACGCGATGTCACCATCTCGAACGAGGCGCTGGCGCTGTTCGTGCGCTTCTGGCTGACCACCACACCCTCTTTGCCTGAGGGCGCACAACAGGCCGCGCAAGCCAAGGGCCGCGAACGGTACGAGGGTTTCGTCGATGCTCTTGGCCGGCGGCTGGCGAAGGGGCGGACTCTCGCGGAGGAAATCTCGCAGGACATTGAACCGAGTGAGGGCGTGGACAGCGATCTGCCCCCGGAGCCTGTCTGAGCGGTCCCGCCCATTCAGACGCCATTCTACGCCCGCGCACTACGATCATCTGGTTGTTGTTGCGCAGAGAGGTTTGCTCCTTCTTCTAATCGACCCCGTTCGATGGCCGCTGGTGGCGGCCCTGCATCACGGGGTGACGATGACGGTCCATTCCTTCCAGGCAGAGGTCATTTCCCGGGGCGCGCGCATGCTGCGCACCGCGCTCGGACCCGCCATCGCGACCTGGCTCGAAGACCCGTCCGTCGTCGAGGTGATGCTCAATCCCGATGGTAGGCTCTGGATCGACCGGCTGTCGACCGGCCTGGCCGAGACGCAGGAGACACTGGCAGCCGCCGAAGGTGAGCGCATCGTGCGGCTGGTTGCCCATCATGTCGGCGCCGAAGTCCATCCGGCCAGCCCGAGGGTATCGGCCGAGCTGCCCGAGACGGGAGAGCGGTTCGAGGGGCTGCTGCCGCCCGTCGTCGCGGCGCCCACCTTCGCGATTCGCAAGCCGGCGGTCGCCGTCTTCACCCTTGATGACTACGCCGCGGCGGGGATCACGACGAAGGGTGAGGCTGAGACGCTTCGACGAGCCGTCGCCGATCGCCGCAACATCCTGGTGGCCGGCGGCACCTCGACCGGAAAGACGACGCTCGCCAATGCGCTCCTGGCTGAGGTGGCCAAGACGTCCGACCGGGTGGTCCTGATCGAGGATACCCGGGAGCTGCAATGCCGCGCCGCCAATCTTGTCGCCTTGCGGACCAAGGATGGCGTGGCGTCGTTGTCCGAACTGGTGCGCTCCTCGTTGCGGCTGCGGCCCGACCGCATCCCGATCGGCGAGGTGCGGGGCGCCGAGGCGCTCGACCTTCTGAAGGCCTGGGGTACCGGCCATCCCGGCGGCATCGGCACCATCCACGCCGGATCGGCGCTCGGGGCGTTGCGGCGTCTCGAGCAGCTCATCCAGGAAGCCGTCGTCACGGTGCCGCGCGCCCTGATTGCCGAGACGATCGACCTCATCGCCGTGCTGTCGGGTCGGGGGAGCGCCCGGCGGCTCACAGAACTGGCCCGCGTCGAGGGCCTTGGCGCCACGTCGGACTACACACTCTCAGCCGCAGGAGAAGCTCAATGACGCGCCTCGCGATACGACACGCTGTTATGGCGGCCGCAAGCTTGTCTACGGCCCTGCTCGTCCTCTCGTCGACTGCTCACGCGGCGGGTTCCAGCATGCCCTGGGAGCAGCCGCTTCAGCAGGTCCTGCAATCGGTGGAAGGACCGGTAGCCAAGATCGTCGCGGTGATCATCATCATCGTCACCGGCCTCACCCTGGCGTTCGGCGACAGCTCCGGTGGCTTCCGGCGGCTGATCCAGATCGTGTTCGGCATCTCGATCGCCTTTGCGGCATCGAGCTTCTTTCTCTCGTTCTTCTCATTCGGCGGCGGGGTCCTCGTCTGATGACCGAGCCCGTTCCCGGCTTCGTGGTGCCGCTCCACCGTGCCTTGACCGAGCCGATCCTGCTGGGCGGGGCCCCGCGCTCGATTGCGATCCTGAACGGCACGCTTGCAGCGGCGATCAGCCTGGGACTGCGCCTCTGGGTCGCCGGCCTGCTGATCTGGCTGCTTGGTCATGGGCTGGCAGTCTGGGCGGCCAAGCGCGATCCGCTCTTCGTCGATGTGGCGCGCCGCCACCTGCGCATTCCCGCCCGGCTTGGCGTGTGAGGACCCTGTCATGATGAATCTTGCCGAATACCGGAACTCGGCCACCCGCCTTGCCGACTTCCTGCCGTGGGCAGCGCTCGTGGCTCCCGGCGTCGTGCTGAACAAGGACGGTTCGTTCCAGCGGACCGCGCGTTTCCGCGGCCCCGACCTCGACTCCGCGGTGCCGGCGGAACTCGTCGGCGTCGCGGGGCGATTAAACAACGTCCTGCGTCGCCTTGGATCGGGCTGGGCCCTCTTCGTCGAGGCCCAGCGGGGGCAAGCCAGCACTTATCCAGGGAGCGGGCTTCCGGACGCGGCCTCGGCGCTGGTCGACGCCGAGCGCAAGGCGGCGTTCGAGGAAGAGGGGGCGCATTACGAGTCGACCTATTACCTGACGTTTCTCTATCTGCCGCCGGCCTGGGAGTCGGGTGGAGCCGAGCGCTTTCTATACGAAGGCCGTAACCGCGCCGCGGGAGCGGATGCCCGTGAGATTCTGGCCGGGTTCACCGATCGCACCGAACGGGTGCTGCAGCTCCTCGATGGCTTCATGCCCGAGTGCCACTGGCTCGACGATGCTGAGACGCTGACCTATTTGCATTCCTGCATCTCCACCCGGCGCCAGCGCGTGCGCGTGCCGGAGGTGCCCATGTATCTGGACGGGCTGCTGGCCGATCAGCCCCTGACCAGTGGCCTCGAGCCGAAGCTCGGCGACTGTCATCTGCGGGTGCTGACGATCGTCGGTTTCCCGGGAACCACCACGCCGGGACTGCTCGACGAACTCAATCGCCTCGCCTTTGCGTATCGTTGGTCGACGCGCGCGATCCTGCTCGACAAGACCGACGCCACCCGGTTGATGACGCGCATCCGCCGTCAGTGGTTCGCCAAGAGGAAGTCCATTGCGGCCATCCTCAAGGAAGTGATGACCAACGAGGCGTCGACCCTCGTCGACACCGATGCGCACAACAAGGCGATCGACGCCGATGCGGCATTGCAGGAACTCGGCTCGGACGCGGTCGGCGCCGCCTACTGCACGGTGACCGTCACGGTCTGGGATGAGGATCCGCGCGTTGCCGACGAACGGCTGCGTCTCGTCGAGAAGGTGATCCAGGGCCGCGACTTCACCTGCATGGTCGAGAAGGTCAACGCCGTCGATGCGTGGCTGGGCTCCCTTCCCGGGCATGCCTACGCCAATGTGCGCCAGCCGCCGGTCTCGACGCTCAACCTGGCGCACATGATCCCGCTGTCGGCGGTCTGGGCCGGTCCCGCGACGGACGAGCACTTCGGTGCGCCGCCGCTGTTCTTCGGCAGGACCGAGGGGGCGACGCCGTTCCGGTTCTCCCTGCATGTCGGCGATGTCGGCCATACGCTCGTGGTCGGCCCGACGGGCTCGGGCAAGTCCGTGCTGCTGGCCCTCATGGCGTTGCAGTTCCGGCGCTACGACAAGGCGCAGGTGTTCGCCTTCGACTTCGGCGGTTCCATCCGTGCCGCTGCGCTCGCGATGGGTGGGGATTGGCACGACCTCGGAAGCGCGCTCGGCGAAGAGGAGAGGGAGCCCGTTGTCCTCCAGCCGCTGGCCGGCATCGACGATGTCGCGGAGCGGGGCTGGGCCACTGACTGGATTGCAGCTCTCCTGGCGCGTGAGAGGATCGTCCTCACGCCCGAGGTGAAGGACCATGTGTGGTCGGCCCTCGGGTCGCTGGCCTCCGCGCCCCTCGAAGAGCGCACCCTGACGGGCCTGTCGGTACTGTTGCAGTCGGCCGCCCTCAAGCGGGCCCTCCAGCCTTATTGCCTGGGAGGGGCTTATGGCCGTCTGCTGGATGCGGAGGCCGAACGGCTCGGCAGTACGTCGGTGCAGGTCTTCGAGTCCGAGGGGCTGATCGGCACCGGCGCCGCGGCTGCCGTGCTCGCCTATCTCTTCCATCGGATCGAGGCCCGTCTGGACGGCAGCCCGACCCTGCTGATCGTCGACGAGGGCTGGCTCGCCCTGGACGACGAGGGCTTCGCCGCCCAGCTGCGCGAATGGCTGAAGACCTTGCGCAAGAAGAACGCCTCCGTCGTCTTTGCGACCCAGTCGCTCTCGGACATCGACGGCTCCGCCATCGCGCCGGCCATCATCGAGAGCTGCCCGACCCGGCTCTTCCTGCCGAACGAGCGGGCGATCGAGCCGCAGATCACCGAGATCTATCGCCGCTTCGGTCTCAATGACCGTCAGATCGAGATTCTCGCCCGGGCGACGCCCAAGCGTGACTACTACTGCCAGTCCCGCCGCGGCAATCGCCTGTTCGAACTCGGCCTTGGCGAGGTCACGCTTGCCCTCACGGCAGCGTCGTCGAAGTCCGACCAGGCGCTCATCGAACGCGTTCTGGGCGAGCATGGCCGTAAGTCTTTCCTGGCCGGCTGGCTGCAGGCGCGCGGCGTGCCGTGGGCTGCCGATCTCATCCCCGACCTCAGCACAGGAGAACCATCATGATCTCGATCCGTCGTTGCGCAGTCACGCTTGCGGCCATCCTGGCTCTCTCCGGCAGCGCGTTACCGGCCTCAGCGCAGATGACCGTGTTCGATCCCAGCAACTACTCGCAGAACCTGCTGACCGCGGCTCGCACACTCCAGCAGGTCAACAACCAGATCCTCTCGCTGCAGAACGAAGCGCAGATGCTGATCAACCAGGCACGCCATCTCACGAGCCTGCCATACTCCTCCCTGCAGCAGCTTCAGCAGTCGATCGGGCGGACCCGCCAACTCCTGGGCCAGGCGCAGAACATCGCCTACGACGTCCAGCAGATCGATCGGGCCTTCTCGACGACCTATGCGCCGGCGTCGGCGAACCAGTCCGCCCAGTCGCTGATCGCCAATGCGCAAATGCGCTGGCAAAATTCCGTCGCGGGACTGCAGGATGCGCTGCGTATCCAGGCGACGGTGGTCGGTAATCTCGACACCAACCGCCGGGAAATGTCTGCGCTCGTCGATGCCAGCCAGGGCGCGGCAGGCGCGCTGGAGGCGGCGCAGGCCGGTAACCAGCTCGTCGCCCTTCAGGCACAGCAGCTCGCCGACCTCACGGCGACGGTCGCTGCGCAGGGGCGGGCGCAGAGCCTCGAGGCGGCCGCGCGCGTGGCCGCCCAGGACCAGGCGCGGGAGCAGCTCCGACGCTTCCTCGCGCCCAACACGGGTTATCAGCCGTCGACCGTCCGCATGTTCCATGAATAAGCCCGCCGCCGCGTGGGCAAGAGGAACGGAGTGAAGGCCGATGGGCGGTACAGGCGTTATCGACCGGTTCCTCGAAGTCTTTACCAGCTACATCGACAGCGGCTTCGGGTTGCTGGGCAGCGAAGTCGGCTTCCTGGCCGCCACACTGGTCGCGATCGACCTGACGCTGGCCGCGCTCTTCTGGGCGTGGGGCCGGGACGAGGATGTCATCGCCCGGCTCGTCAAGAAGACCCTGTTCATCGGCGTCTTCGCCTATCTCATCGGCAACTGGAACAGCCTCGCCCGCATCGTGTTCGAGAGCTTCGCCGGCCTTGGCCTGAAGGCCTCCGGCACCGGCTTGTCGGCGGCGGATTTTCTCCGGCCCGGGCGGGTTGCCCAGGTCGGTCTCGATGCCGGTCGGCCGCTCCTGGAGTCGATTTCGGGACTGATGGGCTACATCAGCTTCTTCGAGAACTTCATCCAGATCGTGGTGCTGCTGTTCGCCTGGATCGTGGTGCTGCTTGCCTTCTTCATCTTGGCTGTTCAGCTCTTCATCACCCTGATCGAGTTCAAGCTGACGACGCTCGCCGGTTTCGTGCTGATCCCCTTCGGGCTGTTCAGCAAGACGGCCTTTCTGGCCGAGCGGGTGCTGGGCAATGTCGTGTCCTCCGGCGTGAAGGTGCTGGTGCTGGCGGTCATCGTCGGGATCGGCTCGACGCTCTTCTCCCAGTTCACCTCGGGCACCGGTGCCCAGCCCTCCATCGAGGATGCCATGGCGCTGGTGCTGGCCTCCCTGGCCCTGCTGGGCCTCGGCATCTTCGGACCCGGTATCGCCAACGGCATCGTCTCGGGCGGACCCCAGCTGGGAGCCGGCGCGGCGGTCGGAACCGGGCTGGCGGCCGGTGGGCTTGCCGCCGCCGGCGGAGCCCTCGCCACCGGCGGTGCGACTGCGCTAGCCG
>WOUR01000050.1 GCA_009772935.1 Rhodospirillaceae bacterium | reverse complement strand
AAACCCGGCTGACAGCCCGCAAAACGTGACGCGCGAAGGCCTGATCCCCTCGGCCCCAGCCTTTGGATGCCGGACCAAGCTATTCTTCGAGGTGCCCATTAGAAGATGATGAAAAATGGGATAATGAATGGCAGCGGCTCGATGTGGGGCATGGGATGGGGACGACTGCTGATTATTGTGCGTGTCGTTCTCGGTGTCGCCGCGCTCGACAAGTACCTGTTCTTCGACAATAGACGATAAAAAAATATCATCTCCTATTACCTTGGCAGAATGCTCCTCATCGCTTTCGATAAGCCGGCGTTGCGTCGCGGCGTCTGACGGACGTGAGCTCCAGTCGACACGAAGAAAGACCTGCGAAGGGGGATCCGCAGGCCTTTCCGATCGTTTCCCACGTTCCATCCGCTGCCTGACCGCGACTGATTACACAGAAGCCTACCGATCGAGTGCAAGCCTTTCACGGAATCTGGATGCGAGCAACTATCTGGCAGCTCGGTAGCTGGACTCGACCGTGGTTGAAGAGGCACGGCTCAACGGTCTGGCCAAGCGCATTCGAGAAGAATGAGGTTGGCTAGAAACTGGAGAATGAGCTTCGCTTTTTCAACGTAAGCACAAGATATGGCGGGAAGTAGATCCCGGCGTACATGCCTTTTGCGGCCTCCAAGCCGCACCCATAGGCGACGGCCGCGTTCGCCCTGAGGCCGAACCCGCAATCAGTGGGTAGCTCTGTACCGCCAAAGGGCAGCTTCCGCCTTGCCCCAATCGTCATCTTCAATCAGCAAAATGCGCGGCGCCATGATTTCAACTCGTGCGAAATCAATTTCTTCAAAAAGCGCCGGATCGCGCTTGCGTCCCTGAATTTCAGGACGAACGAATAAATATGAATCAATCAATAATTATATTTGCGCCAGATCAGTCATCGGCCGGCAGCTGCATAGATTCTGAAATGACGAGCTAGAGCGGGATGATTCTAGGTTCGAGCGTATCCTGCCTTGGCGAAGTAGTTTGCACATTCTGTCGAGGAGACGGTTGGCAGGAGTTCTACGATGGCGTCGTAGACGGCTTGCTCGGTTCGTTTGGCCGCTTTTCGCAGACCGTGCTTGAACTTCGAGAAGAGCATCTCGATGGGATTCAAGTCGGGCGAGTACTTGGGCAGGAAGAACAGCTTGGCACGGGCTGATCTGAGGAGCTGGCGGACAGCACTGCTCTTGTGCGAGCCGAGATTGTCCATGACGACGATATCGCCGGGCCGCAGGGTCGGCACGAGGATCTTGTCGATGTAGGTACGGAAGCTATCGCCGTTGATCGGACCGTCGATGAGCCATGGCGCCTCGACGCGATCATGGCGCAGGGCGGCGAGGAAGGTCGTGGTCGTCCAACGGCCATGCGGGACCCTGGCGTAGAGGCGCTGGCCGCGCGGCGCCCATCCTCGCAGCGGCGCCATATTGGTCTTGGTCCAGGTCTCGTCGAGGAACACCAGGCGGGAAGGATCGATCCGGTCCTGGTAGGCCTTCCACTGCACGCGCCGTCGCGCCACGTCGGGGCGGTCTCGCTCGCTGGCGATCAGCGTCTTTTTTTGTGACTCAGCTTCTCGGCATGGACGAACATCCACACCGGGCGATAGCCGACCTGTAGACCGCGCTGGGCTAGCTCGGCGACCAGTCCGCGCAGGGTGAAGTCGCCGCCCCGGCAGCGTTGTAGTAGCCAATCCCGATGCCCACCTAGAATCTTCTTCGGCCGATGCCCTCCCATTTTGCCGGGCGCCAGGCTACCCGTCTCGCGGAAGCGGTCGACCCACGCGATCACCGTGCTGATGGCTACGCCGAAGCGAGCCGCCGCCTGCCGGCGTGACAATCCCTCGCGCTCAACTGCATCAACCACGCGTTGACGAAGATCGAAAGAATAGGGCTTTGCCATCCATGCTGGCCTCCAACCCAGCCAGCATGTTGAATCAGAACATCAGCTCTTTGGGAATCCCCAAACCGATTCCTTCTAAAGTAATCCCGCTCTAGGCAATATGCACCACGGCCCGTGCGGCCCATCAACAGTTCATCGCCAAGTTGGATCGCCAAGCGAAGCGCTCCATGCGACCAGCGAATGAAGCATTGGCCCGGCAAGCTTCTGACATCCGGCTCCCGCAGGTTGCATGGACGTAAGCGAACCACACTACTCGTGGTTCATCCATACAGAGCCACGGAAAATTTCTACCCGTTGTTCAGAGGTCGCAGCGGCGAAAAATGTGCGGCGACCACGGCAGCGACGATTAGGAAAAGTCACTTGCTCCGGCCTCTTAACCAAAGCTCGAGAGATACATTTGTGCGGTGCCCTTTTGTCTGGGGACGCCGCTTACACCTAATCCAATCGCCTTTCACTTAGCTCCCTTTCTTAATTTGCTGATCTCCACTTGAGCCAAGAATATCAGTCTTTCGATTGCGCCTTTTTGCTTCTTGAGTCGTGGCTTTGTTGGCGTGAGGCGCAGCATCCGTTCTACACGCGCCAAATCACCTCTCATTTTGCCAACGGAAGCCTCCAGCGCCTTGAGCCGCTGGAGGTCTGACATTTCGTTGTCGTTCACTGATATTTTCCCAAATGTTGGCGCATCGATTCCCTGGATATTCAAATCCTAAATCCGGCGCACTTCCAGCTGATCGCAGCTATAGAGTTGCAAAGACGCGTTGCCTTCGTGCCGGGCGTGCCGCTCCTCCTCAAGTCATTGAGAAGGAAGGATTATTCTGAAGCCCCCACAACACTCTGTGAGGCCGAAAGCGAAATTGCAAGGTTCTCGGTCTACGAATCACCAAACCTTGCAATTCAGAACCGGCCGCCGCGCCGAAAACCGATCCACCTTCAAGCGCTTAGCCGTTGTTCACGGGCGACTACTCAGACCAGCCAACACAAACCACTTGCCAACAGGGCCGGCCGTGCGTTTCGGTAAGGACAGGTGTTTCCAGCGGTACGGCGGCCGAAAAGAGCGCGCTATTGGCTGATGGCGAGCGAATTGCTCTATGATCTGCTTAGCTTGCTCTCCGGCCGAGTCAGACCGAAATGCTCCCGCAGCGTCGTGCCTTCATAAGAGGTGCGGAAAAGTCCGCGCCGTTGCAGCAGCGGGATCACCTCGGCCACGAACACGTCGAGCATCGCGGGCAGCAGCGGCGGCATCAGGTTGAAGCCGTCGGCGGCGCCGTCGTTGAACCAATCCTCGATCAACTCGGCGATCTGCTCGGGCGTGCCCGCGGTGGTGTAGTGGCCGCGCGCGCCGGCGAGATAGGTGAGGAGCTGCCGCAACGTGAACTTCTCGCGCCGCACCAGGCCCACGATCACCTCGGTGCGGCTGCGCGCGGCCTGCACCGTGCCAGGATCGGGGAAGTCCTCCGGCGCCAGCGGCCTGTCGAGCGGCAGGTGGGAGAAGTCGTGGCCGCCGAAGCGGCCGCTCAGGCGCTTGCGGCCGACCTCGGGGTCAGTGAGGTCGTTCAGCTCGCGCGCCATTCGCTTCGCCTCGGCCTCGGTCGGCGCAATCACCGGACTGAGGCCGGGCAGGATCAGCGCCTGGTCGGGAGCACGACCTTCCGCCACCGCCAGCCGCTTCAGGTCGGCATAGAATTCCTGCGCCGTCGCCTTCTCCATCTGTGCGGTGAACACCGCCTCGGCGTGGCGCGCGGCGAAGCGGCGGCCGGTGTCGGAGGAGCCCGCCTGCACGAACACCGGCCGGCCCTGCGGCCCGCGCGGCATGTTGAGCGGGCCGGCGACGCGATAGTACTTGCCCACGTGGTTGATCGGCCGGATGCGGTCGGCGCGCGCGTAGCGGCCGCTCGCGCGGTCGTCGAGCACGGCATCGTCGGCCCAGCTGTCCCACAGGGCCTTCGCGACCTGGACGAACTCCTCGCCGCGCTCGTAGCGCTCCTCGTGGCTGACGAGACTCTCGCCGCCGTAGTTGTGCGCCGCGGCGGCCAGCCACGAGGTCACGATGTTCCAGCCGACCCGGCCGCCGCTGATGTGATCCAGCGAGCCGAACTGTCGCGCGAGGTTGAAGGGCTCCGAATAAGTGGTCGAGGCCGTGGCGATCAGGCCGATGCGCTGGGTCGAACCGGCCAGCGCGCCGAGCGTCGTGATCGGTTCCAGCCAGGTGCTGGCGGCGTGGGCCACCGTGTCCATCAGCGCCAGCGTGTCGGCGAGGAAAATCGAGTCGAAAAGGCCGGCTTCGGCGCGTCGCGCGAGGTCGCGGAAGTATTCGATGTCGGTCAGTGCCAGTGGTGAGGACCCGGGGTGCCGCCACGACGCCTCGTGGTGGCCGCGGCTCTGGATGAACAGGTTGAGATGCAACTGTCGCTTCATAAGCCCTCGCTCGATGTCTCGCGGACCCCCCTCGCACCTGGGGCCGGCATGGTCAATGCGCGGCGGCGAGGCTCACGGTCGCGAAGCGGGCGGTCTCGGCCGACAGCCCGCGCAGGCAGGCTTCGTCAACATCGGGCCACCAGCCCGCCGGAAAGCGGATCGCGCCCCGCGCGAAGGGCAGGGGATTCCTGAACAGGGGCGCCGCCAGCTTGAGGAAGCCGTTGTTCTCACCGGCATTGGTGATGGTGGTGCGCGCGACACAGGCTTCCATCCAGCACGAGATGTCGGTCGCGGTGCCGTCACCCAGCACCGGCGTGAGGCCGAGAGCTGCGATGCGATGGAGCGCTGCCTCGAGACGCGCTAGGCTGCCCAGCTTCTTCAACTTCACCTTCACGAACCCCACCCCCTTGACGGTCGCGGCGCGCTCGATCTCGGTGAGGCCGTAGATCGATTCGTCGAGCATCACCGGCACCGTGGACACCGCGGCGACCGCAGCGTTGGCCGCCCAGTCGGCCTTGTCGCAGGGCTGTTCGAACAGTTCGATACCGGTCGGATCCAGCGCCGCCGCGAAATGGCGGCCCTGCTCGACCGAAAAAGCCTGGTTGGCGTCGAGGCGGATGGTGGCGCGGCCTGCGAGCGCCCGCTGGATGGCGGCGACGCGCCGGAGGTCGGCGTCGACGTCGAAGCCGACCTTGACCTTGAGCGTACGGAAGCCCGCGGCGATGGAGCCTTCGACCTCGGCGCCGACCTGGTCGACGTCCATCGTGTTGACCGGGACCAGCAGCGGCACCACGGCGGGCGCGCCGATCGTCAAGAGGGGGCTGCGCTCGATCATTTCCAGCGCCGAGATGAGGATCGAGGCCGCATGGGAATTGGCCTCGATCTCGGGCTCCAGCAGCGCCTTGGCGTCGGCGACCTCGCGGCCGGCCAGCCGCTCGCCCCACGCCTTGAGGAACGCCCAGCCGGTCTGCGGCGTCTCACCGACCGCGTAGTCAGCGGTGATCGTGGCCTCGCCCCAGCCGATGCGGCTGTCGCGGGTGCGTATCGAGGCGATCAGCGGATCGAAGACGGTGAAGGTCCGACGCGACACCTTGTAGGGGACGGTGAGCGGGATCTCGGCACGGTAGATCTCGATCGCGTCGATCTTCATCGTCAGCCTGCCACGACCGACTCGCCGACGATCTGGGTGCGGTGCATGACCCGGCGCGCCGTCTCGTCGAAGGCGTCGCGGCGATGCATGGTGCAGCGATTGTCCCACATCACGAGATCGCCTATGCGCCAGCGCTGGTACCAGGCGAACTTCGGCTGGCTGGCGTGGGCCCACAGGCCGTTCAGCAGCGCCTCGCTGTCGTCGACCGACAGGCCGCGAACGTAGGCGCCGGCGCGGCGCCCGAGGAACAGCGACTTGCTCCCGGTCACCGGGTCCCTGCGCACCAGCGGATGGACGGCACCAGGCGTCTCGCGCGGACCGCTCACGGCCTTGAAGCCGCGGCGGTATTCGCCGGCAGAGTTGCGGCTGGAGTCGTGGGTGCAGCTCCTGCCTTCGGCGGACTGTTTCAGGTCGGCCGGCAACGTGTCGTAGGCCAGTTCCATGTTGGCGAAGCCGGTGTCGCCGCCCGCCGGCGGGCACTCGATGGCGTAGAGCAAGCTCGCGCGCGGCGGCAGCGGATTATAGGACATGTCGGTGTGCCAGATGGATTCGTAGGACCCCAGTCCGCCGATCGGCTTGCCGCCGACCTTCACGTTCGAGATCACGGTGACCCACTCCACGGCATTCGCGGCCACGCCGTTGGCCTTCTCGACGCCGGTGCCGATCGGCACGCGGTCGAGTTCGCCCCACAGCCGGCTGAAGCGCATGAGGGCCTCGTCGTCGAGCCGTTGTCCGGAGAAGCGCAGGACGAGATGCTGCGCCCAGGCCTCGGCAAGGGTGGCAAACGTCGACGGCGCGATCTCGCGGGCGAGATCGACTCCATGGACATCGGCGCCCAGCGGCCCGCCGGTCGGCTGGATCCAGAGCGTGGTGGTTTGGCTGTCGAGCGGCATGCGACCCTCCCGGAAAGGGCTGCATCATCTGACCTAGATCGTTATGGGCACAATGGAGATTCGGCGATGCCTGCCCAACAAGACATTGGTCAGCGGTCACGCCACCGTTCAGGCGAGATTGAAGGGCGCATAGTCCCCGGAACCGCTGGCCATGGTCTGGGCTTCCGCCAGGATCCACTGACGGAACAGTTCGACCTTCTGCTTGCGGACGTTGCGCGGGTAGACGAGACACCAAGCGCGTTCGCGGGGAATCTTGAGATCGAAGGGCGCGACCAGCCGGCCGCGCCGCAGATCCTCCTCGATGAAGGGGCCCCACGCCATGGCGACGCCCCAACGATGGCAGGCGGCTTCGGCGGCAAGGGCATAGGAGTCGAACCTCGGACCTTTCTCCGTGTCGGCGCGCTTCACGCCCGCGGCGGCGAGCCAGATCCGCCAGTCATTCTGCGAGTTGATCACATGCAGCAGCGTGAAACGCCGAAGGTCGGCCGGGCTGCGCAATCCTTCGTCCTCGTACAGGGCGGGATGCATGACAGGGAACATGCTGCCCTGGAACAGCGGCTCGAAATGGAGATGGGAGGCCACGCCATCGAGCCGGATGGCGACGTCGATCTCGTCGTACAGCGCTTCGAGCGCGCGCGGCGCGGTGAGAAGCTTGATCCGAATGGCGGGATGCAGGGACTGGAACCGCGGCAGCCGCGGCACCAGCCAGCGCAGCGCGAAGTTCGGCAAAGCGCTGATGGTGAGCGCGGCGCCGGAGTCGATGCCCTTGAGCTGCTCGGTGCTTTCGCGCAGCCGATCGAAGGCGTCGCGGACCGTCGGCAGGTACAGCTCGCCCTTTTCGGTCAGCACCAGCGCATTGTTGAGACGCCGGAAGAGCCGGAAGCCGATCCAGCCCTCGAGCACCTTCACCTGGTGGCTGATGGCGGTCTGAGTCACGTTCAGCTCTTCTGCTGCGCGGGTGAAGCTGCAGGTGCGCGCCGCGGTTTCGAAGGCGCGCAGGGCTTTCAGCGGAGGCAGGCGCGACTGCATGGCGGGACCGGCGTCAAATCAGCCCTCAAAAAGGTTGGGCAGGGCAAGCGCAATGTTGTTGGCTCAACATCGCGCCTGTGCGCTGATGACGCAAGTGGAATGCCTCGGCAGGCAACACCAAGAATGCAATTAGGGAGACGCTTGATGGTAGGGATGTTCGCCTCAGCGAAGGTAGGTTCCGCCCGCGCGGATGGGTTCACGACCGCGCTGATGGGCCGTTCGCTGCTTGCCGTGCTAGCCCTGCTGCTCGCCGGACCGGCGCTCGCGCAGTCGAACAAGACGCTGCGGGCCGTCATGCACTCGGACCTCAAGATCCTCGACCCGGTGTGGACCACGGCCTATATCGTCCGTAATCACGGCTACATGATCTACGACACGCTGTTCGCGCTCGATGCCAAGCTGCAGCCGCAGCCGCAGATGGTCGACAGTTGGACGGTGAGCGACGACAAGCTCGTCTGGACCTTCAAGCTGCGCGACGGGCTCAAGTGGCAGGACGGCGCGCCGGTGACCACGGCCGACGTGCTGCCGTCGATCAAACGCTGGACCGACAAGGACACGCTGGGCGGCCTGCTCGCCAAGTCGACGAAGGAGATGAAGGCAGTCGACGACCGGACCTTCGAGATCGTGCTCAAGGAGCCGTTCGGCCTGATGCTGAAGGCGCTGGCCAAGCCGGCCTCGGTGCCGTTGTTCATAATGCCCAAGCGGGTCGCCGAGACGCCTCTCAGCCAGCAGATATCCGACACCACGGGCTCCGGGCCGTTCATCTTCAAGAAGGACGAATGGAAGCCCGGCGAGAAGGTCGTCTATGGCCGCAATCCCGACTACAAGCCGCGGGCCGAGCCGCCCTCGGGCCTGGCCGGCGGCAAGGTCGCCAAGCTCAACCGCGTCGAGTGGGTGTCTATCCCCGACACGCAGACGGCCATCAATGCCCTCGAATCGGGCGAGATCGACATGATCGAGGCCCCGGCCCACGACCTGCTGCCGGTACTGGAAAAGGACAAGAACGTCGACATCATCATTCCCGACGCGCTCGGCAGCACCTACATCTTCCGCTTCAACTGGAAGCAGCCGCCCTTCAACGACGTGCGCTATCGCCGTGCCGCCGCGCTCACGCTCAACCAGGAGGATTTCCTGCGGGCCGTCATCGGCGACCCGCGCTACTACAAGAAGTGCAAGGCGATGTTCAGCTGCGGCGGGCCGCTGGAAACCTCCGCCGGCATGGACGGAATGTTCGAGTCGCGCTTCGAGGAGTCGAAGAAGCTGCTGAAGGAACTGGGCTACGACGGCACGCCGATCGTGTTGCTGCAGTCGACTGACCTTGCGGTGCTCACCAACCTCGCGCCGGTGGCCAAGACTCTGCTCGAGCGCGGCGGCTTCAAGGTCGACATGCAGTCGATGGACTGGCAGACGCTGGTCGGCCGGCGCGCCAAGAAGGTTCCGGTCACCGAAGGCGGCTGGAACATCGCCATGACCGCGACCACGGCCGTCCTGCTGCTCGATCCGGTCAACAACCACTATGCCGAGGCGAGCGGCGATCGCGCCCAGTTCGGCTGGCCACTCGACCCCGAGATCGAGAAGCTTCGCGCGGCCTTCATTCGTGAAAGCGACCCGAAGAAGCAGGTGGAGATCGCCGAGAAGGTGCAAACGCGCATCATCAGCGAAGGCGTCACGATCCCGCTCGGCCAGTTCCTGCAACCGATGGCGCGGCGCAAGAACGTGACCGGCAACATTCCTTCGCCAGTCACGGTGTTCTGGAACATCGAGAAGAAGTGAACTCAAGAACCTAACTGGAAAGAAGTTGATTCGGTTGGATCAGTTGCGATTCATCGTTCGGCGCCTTGGTTGGGAGAGGAAGGTTCCGGATGTGAGAGATCATGACCAGGATGATGCGTACAACAGCGTGTGGTGCGGCGGCCGGTCGCGAAGCTTGTCATAAGAGGTGGCTCAGTAGGCGGATCGCTCGTTCTCCGCGATGCGCTCCCTCTTGGCGTTCCGCGCTTGTCACGTGGCGCTGCGTGTGATCGCATCCTACCCAATAAAAATAAAGTCGCTGTGTGGGAGGAAACCATCATGAAGATTCTGGCCCGGCTTGCCTTCGTTGCTGCTCTTGCCTTGGCGCCCCTGTCGGCGCGGGCTGATCTCAAGGCGCTCGAAGAAGCCGCCAAAAAAGAGGGCGAGATTACCTGGTACATCTCTCACTACACGGCCGAAGGCGCCGAGGACCTCGGCCGCGCGTTCACCAAGACCTACGGCATCAAGGTCAACGTCGTGCGGACCACCGCCCAGGTCGCCTATCAGCGCCTGCTGCAGGATATGAAGAACAACCAGACGATCTGCGACGTCTTTTCGTCGACCGATCTCGGGCACTACGCCAGACTGAAGGCCGGCGGCAAGTTGGAGAAGTATATTCCAGAAAGTGCGACGAAGATCGATGCGGCGTTCCGCAATTTCGATCCCGACGGCTACTACCATCCGACGGCGGCCGGCCAGGTCGTGTTGACCTACAACTCCGCCAAGGTGAAGCCCGAGGATACCCCTAAGAAGTGGACCGACCTTCTCGACATCAAGTGGAAAGATAAGGTCTCGACCGGACATCCGGCGTTCTCGGGCTATGTTGGCACCTGGGTCCTGACGATGCGCAGGCTCTACGGGTGGAAGTACTTCGAAAGCCTCGAGAAGAACAAGCCGCAGACCGGCCGGTCGATCAACGACACTGTGACGGCGCTCGTCGCCGGTGAACGCCTGGTCGCCGCCGGCGCTGACGGTTCGACCCTGTTCAGCGCTTCGCGCGGCAATCCGCTCGCCGTCAACTATCCGACCGACGGGTCGATTTTGATGATTTCGCCGTCGTCGATCGTCAGGGGCGCGAAGCATCCCAACGCGGCTCGCCTCTTCATGGAGTTCCTCTATTCGATCGAGGCGTCCGAGATCAGCGTCAAGCATTTCGGCATCCCGCTGCGCCCTGAGGTCGCCGGTGCTCCAGGCACCCAACCGATCTCCAAGATCAAAGTGATCCGTCCGACCGTCGAGGAGGTCGAGAAGGGCATCCCGGAGGTGATCGAGCAGTGGCGCGACACGTTCGGTAACTGAGACGGTGGCAGTAACCGGGACGGTGGCGGTCGAGGCGTCGGCGGCGGTAGTTTCGCGCGCTGGCCGCTGGGATACGACGTGGTTGCTGTGGATCGCTGTCATCGCGGTCCTCCTGGTCCTGGTGGTGAGCCCGTTCGTCTATCTCGTGCTCACGAGTTTCCAGGCCGAGCGCACCGGCGACTTCACACTGTCCAACTACGCCACCGCCTACGGGCGCGCGCGGTACATCGATGCTTTGTTCAATTCTTTGAAGTTGGGGGTGGGCGTGGCAGCGCTGGCCGGCCTCTTCGCCATCCCCCTCGCCTGGGCCGTCGCGCGGACCGATATGCCAGGACGCGGTTTCACGCGCATGCTCGTGCTCGCGACCTTCATCACGCCGCCCTATACCGGAGCCGTGGCGTGGATTCTGCTCGCGGCCCCGAACGCCGGCTGGCTGAACCGCTTCTACATGTTTGTGACCGGCGCGGAAGCGGGACCGTTCAACATTTACAGCTTCACCGGCCTCGTCGTCGTTATCGCGCTCTATTCCTTTCCCTACATTTTCATTTTTACCACCGCGGCGCTGGAGCTGGTGTCTTCGGAAATGGAGGATGCGGCGAACATCCTGGGGGCGGGGACGTGGCGCACCATGCGACGCGTGACGCTGCCGCTCGCCCTGCCGGCGATCATGGGCGGCCTCATCATTTGCTTCCTCGAAGCAATCGCCTTGTTCGCGTCCCCGGCGATGATTGCAATCCCTGCGCGCTTCAATGTCGTGACGACGCAGCTCTACCAGTTCTTCGGCAACCCGGTCCGCGTCGAGGTGGCGGCGGCCTACGCCATGCCGCTGCTCGGGGTCACCGTCCTGCTGATCCTGGTGCAGCGCCTGATAACCGCACGCAAGGGCTTCGCGACCCTCACCGGCAAGGGCGGCGAGCGGCGGCCAATCCGGCTGGGACCGTGGCGCTGGGTGGTGTTCGGCTATGCCATGCTGGTGGCGAGCCTGTCGGTGTTCCTGCCCTATATTTTCCTGGTGCAATCGTCGCTCGCCAGGGCCTGGGGGCGGGGCTTCTCGCTGGACAACATTACGCTGCGCAATTTCGATTTTGTGCTGTTCGAGCACACGACGGCAGCGCAGTCGGTGATCAACAGTTTCATTTATGCCAGCGCCAGCGCAACCGCGGCGGTGTTGATCACGCTGGGCATCGCCTACATCGTGACACGGCGGTTGGTGCCGTTCGCCGAGGTGCTGGGCTTCCTCTGTGTGGCGCCCTTCGTGATTCCGGGTGTCGTGCTGGCGATCGGTTTCTATGCGGCCTACGCGCCGCCTCCGCTCTCGCTCTACGGCACGGCGCTGATCCTGATCCTGGCGTTCACCACGCGCTTTCTGCCGATCGGCTATGTCAATGCGAGCGCCGCCCTGCGCAGCCTCAATCCGGAGATGGAGGAGGCCGTCCGGGTGCTGGGGGGTAGCCGGCTGATGGCACTGCGGCGAGTCGTGGCACCCCTGCTCAAGCGCAGCCTGCTTGGTGCCTGGCTGCTGATCTTCATTCCGGCGACACGGGAGCTGTCGTCGGCGATCTTCCTTTATGGCCCCAACACCAAGGTGGCGTCCGTCATGATCTTCGACATGAGCGAGGAGGGGAACTTCGAATACCTCTCGGCGCTGGCCCTGATCCTTCAAGTTCTGATCCTGCCGCTGTTATGGTTCGGCCAGCGCGCGCTCGGGCGCGACTTCATGCTACGACGGACAGCGACATGAGCAAGCTGGTCCTGAAGAACGTCTCGCGACGCTACGGCACGTTCAAGGCGGTCGCTGATTTTTCCCTCGAGTTGGCGAAGGGCGAGTTCGTGTCGTTGCTGGGCCCGTCGGGCTGCGGCAAGACCACCACGCTTCGCATGATCGCCGGTTTTGCGCCGCCCAGTACCGGCACGATCGAGATGGACGGCCAGCAGATCTCCTCGCCGTCCGGCGTGGTTCCGCCCGAGCGGCGGCGTATGTCCATGATCTTCCAGAGCTATGCCATCTGGCCGAACATGACGGTGGGCGAGAATGTCGGGTTCGGCCTGCAGGTGCGCAAGATGTCGCGCGCCGAGATCGACCGCCGGGTCGATGCCATTCTCGATGTCGTGCAGATGCGGAACCTCAAGGGCCGCTATCCGGCGGAGCTGTCGGGCGGCCAGCAGCAGCGCGTCGCGCTGGCGCGCGCCATCGTCGTCGAACCCGAAGTGTTGCTGCTCGACGAGCCGCTCAGCAACCTCGATGCCAACCTGCGCGAGGAAATGCGGTTTGAGATTCGCCGGCTGCATGACGAATTCAAGATCACGACCGTCTACGTCACGCACGACCAGTCCGAGGCCATGGTAACGTCCGACCGTATCGTGGTTATGAACAAGGGCCGGATCGAGCAGGTCGATGCGCCGCATGTCCTGTACGGCCGGCCACGCAGTCGCTTCGTGGCGGGCTTCATCGGCCGCACCAACTTCCTCGAGGGAACGCGGAACGGCAGCGACGTGCGCTTCGACGGTTTCACGGCGCCGGCCGTGGCGGTCGAGGGCGCGAACGGCCCGGGCGAACTGCTTTATTCCCTGCGGCCCCAGGCCGTCGGCCTGACGACCCGGAAGCCAGGCGGCCCGGGACTCGCCGTCGAGGCCGAGATCACCGGCCGAGCCTACCTCGGGGAGTATTGGGATTACCAAGTGCGGCCGCTGGGCGGCGCCAAGCCGATACGCGTCTCAACGGCGCCGACCTCTATTTTCGAGGTCGGCAGCCATGCCTGGTTGGAGATCAATCCTGCCGCCATCGTACGCGTAGAATAGTCTTTTAGTCCAGAGATGAGCGTCTACAGAGTTCAAGAGCTTTCGAAAATCGGTAATGCTCCTTGGGTGTGTCGCGGCATGACTTGTCCTTGGTCGGCTCGCCTGAAATGGGTTATCGATTGGTGCTCAGCATCCTGAAGGCGGCATCGCGCGTGTCGAGGACGAGCTGCCGAGCAACGCCCTCGGCGGTAGCCGCATCGCCATCGATCGTGGCGGCGACCAGCTTGCGCCAGTTGGCCAGCGACTGGCGGCGGCGTTCCGGCGTCGACAGGCTCAGCTTGGTGTAGCGCGCGGTCTGGCGGCCGAAGGAAAGGATGAGGTTGGCTAGCCGGCTGCTGCCGGCGTTGTGCACACAATACGAGCTGATCGCCAGGCTGGCGCGGGCGTAGGCCTCGCCGTCGCCGCGTGCCGATTGCAGGTCCTTGAGCAGTCCCGAGAGGCGCTTGCGCACCTCGGCCGACGCCGCGGCGGCGAGCCGATGATGGGCGAGCCCCATAAGGCTGGCGCGAATCTCGAAGACGTCCTGCACCTCCTGCGCCGTGAGGGAGGTGACCTGGGCGCCGCGCTGCGGAAGTATGGTGACCAACCCTTCGCGCTCGACCATGCGCAATGCCTCGCGCACCGAGGCGCGGCTGACGCCGAAGGCAGCGGCGAGGTCGACCTCGCGCAGCTTCTGTCCCGGCTCGAACTCCCCCTCGACGATGGCATTTCCGATCCGTACCGCGATCTGGGCGGGCAGGGTGGCATAGATCTCGTAGAGGGCGGGGGACGGGCTGGCCATTGACCGATGCTCTAACGGTATTGCTGCCTTGCTTCCAGCCCCTGTTTGCTGGAATGTTACTAATTCAGAATGTCGACATTCTAGCATGGGAGCAAGCGATGAAGGAACTTGAACTCGAGGAATTCGTCACCCGCGCAGCATGGCTCGGCCGGGACATCCAGGGTGGCGAGGACTGGCTCTACAGGCTGGGCGCCGAGGAGATCGCCGAGATCGATGCTGCGTTGCGCCACTTGCAATCGACCGGTCGGCAGATCCCCGACATTGGGAAGGAGGACTTCCCGCTCAAGCGCTTCGCACGCACGCTTCGACTGCTGCAGACCGAAATCGAAAACGGCCTCGGCGTCACCCTGATCCGCGGCCTGCCGCGCGACCGCTACACGGTCGAGGAGATGGGCCTGATCTACTGGGGCACCGGCGCGCATTTCGGCCGCGCCGTGGCGCAGAACGCCCAAGGCGACGTGCTCGGCCATGTCCGCGACATGGGCCGCGACCAGTACAAGGACATGCACGCGCGCGGGTACCAGACGGCCTCGCTCCTGCCGTTCCACAACGATTCCTGCGACATCGTCGGGCTATGCTGCCTGGAGACTGCCAAAAGCGGCGGGCTGTCCGCCGTCGCAAGTTCCGTGGCAGTCTACAACGCGCTCATTCGCTCGCGGCCCGACCTCGTCAAGGTCCTAGGCCAGCCTTTCTACGCCGACCGCCGCGGCGAGGAGTCGGCAGGGCAGAAGCCATACTACGTGACGCCAGTCTTCATCTGGCACAAGGGCCGGATGTTCAATCGCTTCAACCGCACCTTCATCGACTCGGCGCAGCGCTTCGACGAGGTATCCCGGCTGACGCCGTTGCAGATCGAGGCGCTCGATACGGTCGCGACGCTTTGCAGGGATCCGGCGTTCCGTCTCGACATGAAGCTCGAACGCGGCGACATGCAGTTCGTGAACAACTACAGCGTTCTGCATTCGCGAACTGCCTATGAGGACCACGCCGAGGAATCGAAGAAGCGCCACCTGCTGCGGCTTTGGCTGCGAACGTCGGCCTTCGTCGACTATCCTGCGGCGCTACGCGACCGCTACGAGGACATGGACAAGTGGCGCTCCAATCCGCGTCCGCCATCCTACCACTTCGTCGATATGGCCGAGGTGACGACGCACTGACGCCAGGGGATCGCCTGGAAAAGAACAAGACTGGAAAAAGAGCAAGAAAAGGATGGAGGGAACGATGCGTGCAACGAGGCGGGCGCTGGTCGCCGGCGCCGCTCTGCTGTTGGCTTGCGCGGGAGCGATGGCTCAGCCGGCGGACAAGTATCCCGACAAGCCGGTGCGGCTCGTAGTGCCGTTCCCGCCGGGCGGCCCAACCGACGTCTTCGCCCGTGTGCTTTCGGTCGGGCTGGCCGAACAGCTCGGGCAGCAGATCCTGATCGAGAACAAGGGAGGGGCTGGCGGCAATGTCGGCACCGAGCTGGTCGCCAGGTCGAAGTCTGACGGCTATACGCTGCTGTTCGGCACGGCGGCGACCCACGGCATCAACATCTCGCTCTACAAGACCCTGCCGTACGATCCGCTAAAGGACTTCGAGTTGGTCGCGCTCACCGGTCTCGTGCCAATGGTGTTGCTGGTGCCTCCCGACCAGCCGCACACGGTGAAGGAGTTGGTCGCCAAGCTCAAAGCCGAACCAGGCAAATGGAGCTACGCCTCCTCGGGCAATGGCACAACTAACCACCTCGCCGGCGAACTCTTCAAGACGCGCGCGCTCGTCGATGTCGTGCACGTACCGTATCGCGGGTCCGGGCCGGCGCTGCAGGACCTCATAGCTGGCCGAGTCGCCTTCATGTTTGACTCCTTCGGCACGTCGCTTGAACAGATAAAGGCGGGCAAGCTCTACGCCGTGGCGATCATGGCCGACAAGCGAAGCCAGGTGCGGCCGGACGTGCCGACCACCGCCGAGGCGGGCCTTGCCGATTTCGTGGGTGGCACCTGGAACGTCGTAGCGGCTCCAGCCGGCACGCCCAAAGAGATCGTCGAGCGGCTCAATGTTGCGGTTAACAAGGCGCTCAAGGACCCCACGGTGGCCGAGCGCCTGCGGCAGCTTGGCATTGAGGCTGTGGTCGATTCCACGCCGGCGACAACGCATGCTTTCGTCGAAGCGGAAATCATCAAATGGCGCGAGGTCGTGAAGCTGGCTGGCGCGAAGGTCGACTGACATGCGGAACCTGAAGTGGGCGCTGATTGCCGGCGCTGCCTTGGTATTGTCGTGCGCGGGTGCGATAGCTGAGACTCCGGACAAATACCCCGACAAGCCGGTGCGGCTCGTGGTGCCGTTCCCACCGGGCGGACCGACCGACCTTATCGCCCGCGTAGTCGCCGTCGGTATGGCGGCCGATCTCGGGCAGCAGATAATCATCGATAATAAGGGCGGCGCCGGTGGCAATGTCGGTACCGATCTCGTCGCCAAAGCGAAGCCCGATGGCTACACGTTGCTGTTTGGCACCGCGGCGACGCATGGTATCAACGTCTCGCTCTACAAGAATCTGCCCTATGACCCGGTAAAGGACTTCGAGGCGGTCGCCTTGGTGGGCCTGGCGCCGATGGCACTGTTGGTGCCGCCCGGCATGCCGCGCACGTTGCGGGACCTCATCGCTAAGCTGAAGGCCGAGCCAGGGAAGTGGAGTTATCCGTCGTCGGGCAACGGCACGACCAACCACCTCGCCGGTGAACTCTTCAAGACGCGCACTGGGGTGGATGTGCTGCATGTGCCCTATCGCGGCACTGGCCCGGCGTTGCAAGATCTGCTGGCTGGCCGGCATGCTTTTATGTTCGGAACCCTGGGTCCGGTGATGGAGCATGTCAGGGCGTGGCAGCTCGTGCCGCTGGGGCTGATGGCCGACAAGCGCAGCACGGTGCTGCCGGACATCCCTACCATGGCCGAGGCCGGCTTGCCGGACTTTGTCGGCGGGACCTGGAATGTCGTGGCAGCACCTGCCGGCACTCCCAAGGAGATCATCGAAAAGCTTAATGTAGCCGTGAACAAGGCGCTCGCCGACCCGACGCTCGGGGAGCGACTGAAGGCGCTCAACATGGAGGCCAGCGACGCCTCCACACCGGCCTCGACGAAAGCCTTCATCGAGGCTGAAATCGTCAAATGGCGTGCTTTGGTTGCGTTGGCGGGTGCTCAGGTGGATTGAGCAACAAGGATGGCAGCTGCGAGATCGGCATGGTCAGGGACTGCCTTACTCGGCAGTCAGCAATTCAGGCAACAGCCGGATGCCTGAAGAATGACCGGCCCAAGCCGGGTCGGCTGCCGATATCGGCGAGTTGTGCAGCCACCCGTTGTTCCAGACGCTCGCCCTTGAGCAGCGGCCGGCACGCGATACGCTCCGGAAATCCTGGGCCGGATCGGCCCGTATGCAGCGTACGGAAGACCAGGGTCACGGTGGGAGAGAACGGTGGGTCAGGAAGTAGAGATCGCGGCCGCCGATGGCGGGAAGTTCATCGGGTATCTGTCGTTGCCGTCAAGCCCTCGGGCGCCGGGCCTGATTGTGTTGCCCGAGGTGTTCAACACCAATGCGCATATCCGCGCGGTGGTAGACGGCTACGCCTCGGCGGGGTTCGTCGCCCTTGCACCTGACGTCTATTGGCGGCAGGAGGCCGGGAACTACCTGCCCTATACCGACGAAGGCCGCGCCAAGGCGCAGTCGCTCCGGGCACGACTGGATACGGACCAGTTCACGCGCGACCTCGGCGACGCCATCGCCGCGCTTCGCGCGCGTCCGGAATGTACCGGCAAGGTTGGCGTGATGGGGTTCTGCCTGGGGGCAAGTTCGCCTATCTGGCCAGCACGCGGCTGCCGATCGAAGCCGCGGTCAGCTACTACGGCGTGCAGATTGACGAACATCTCGACGAAGCCGATCGCCTCAAGTGCCCGATCCTGATGCACTTCGCCGAAAACGACCCGCATGTGCCGGCGCCGACCGTGGCGGCGATTCAGGAGCGAATGGGCGGCTCGAACGGTGTGAGCATCCACGTCTACCCGGGCACGGAGCATGGCTTCAACCGTCAGGGATACCCGCCGTACAACGAAGGGGCGGCGGTGCAGGCGCGGCAGCGAACGGTGGCACATTTCCACCGTCTTCTATCGTAGCGCGCCGCGTGCGGCGCGTCAGCCTTGAGGTCCCGGAGTGACCTGACCATGACATCCAGCGCCCAGATCAGTGTCTATCCCTTGCGCCAGGAGCATCTTGGCCCGGCGATCGAAATCGTACGGGGGACGCTGGAGGCGCACGGTCTTCAGGCCCAGGTCGGTCCGATGAGCACGATCGTGACCGGCGAAACGGGTATTGTCTTCGCAGCCCTCGCGGAGGCCTTCGACAAGGCGGCGCGGACCGGTGAGGTGGTCATGACGCTCACGGTTTCCAACGCCTGTCCGGTCCCGCGCTAGGATCGGGACGCGTACCGCATGGATAGCCACCAGCAGCCTGCCGGTTCTGCCGGCCAGTTCGGCCCGGGGATCTATGCCGCTTGGCGGGAATCTTCGCTTGGAGAGATCACCGAGGATCTCGAACGGCGACTTCTGCTCCGCCTGGTCGGTGAACTGCGGGGCTGCAATGTCCTGGACATCGGGTGCGGTGACGGAACCCTGGCGCTGGCATTCGCGCGCGGCGGCGCGGCATCCGTCGTGGGTTGCGATATCGATCCGCGCATGATCTCCCACGCCGTCGGCCGGACGACGCAGGAGGGACAGGCAATTCACTACACGGTCGCCGAAGCCATGCATTTGCCCTTCGCGGACCATAGCTTCGATCTGGTGACAGCCGTAACCGTCCTCGCCTTTGTTCCCGACGCCGGCGAAGCCGTCCGGGAAATGGCACGTGTGCTGAGACCCGGCGGGCGCCTCGTCATTGGCGACCTGGGGAAGTGGAGCTTCTGGGCCGCTCGGCGACGGGTGCGCGGGTGGCTGGGAGCGAAGATGTGGCGTGCCGCGACGTTCAGAACGGCGACCCAGCTGCGCAGACTCATGCGATCGTCCCGGCTTCGCGTCGAGCACGTATCCGGCGCGATTTTCTTCCCACCCTGGCTGCCGCTCGCGAGGCTGCTTGCGCCATGGGATGCTGTTCTTGGCGAACGGACGACCCTGGGGGCCGCGTTCGTGGCCATCCGGTCCCGCAAGGAGTGACGGCTTGTCTCCCCTTTCGATCAGCGGCACGAAGCCGGCATGGCGCCACCGGGGCCGACTCGCGGGAAGGTGGCGCGTTGGTCGTCCATGCGTGAAATACGACTCGTCCCCCACCCGCGGCTTGTTGCCTTTTCGCATCGGTGTTACGCATTTGCATGAAGACGAGAGGCAAACCGGTATGCAGCCCATCCGTTACGTCGATGCCCTGATCGCCAAGTATGGTGCCATGGGTTTCCCGGCCTACGATTGGAGCCGCTACGACGACGCGCCGTTCACGCCGTTGAGGAAGCCGCTGGCGCAGTGCACGATCAGCATGCTGACCAGCGGCGGTGTGTCGCGCTGCGCCATGCCACCCTTCGACCCCGAGGCCCGCAACGACTTGCGCCTGGACACGGTCGAGGCCGATGCCCCGTCTGACGATTTCCAGATCCACGACAGCTACTACGACCATAGCGACGCAGACCACGATCTGAACTGCATTTTCCCGATCGATCGGTTGCGCGAGATGGCCGGGGATGGCGAGATCGGCGCGGTCGCGCCGCGGCTGTGGAGCGGCTTCATGGGGCGCATCTACAAGCGCCAGGCGGTGCTCCAGGAAAAGGCTCCGGCACTGGCTCGGGAACTGAAACGGGACAGGGTCGACCTGTTCGTCGCCATTCCAGCTTGACCGCTCGACCACCAGACCGTGGGTCTGGTCTGTCGCGCGGTGGAGGAAGCCGGTATTCCGACGGTGTGCGTGTCCACGGGGCGTGACATCACCGCACTGGTGCGCCCTCCGCGTAGCTATTTCATCAATGCGCCAATGGGCAACAATTTCGGCGGCGCCGGCGATGTCGCCACGCAGCGCCGCATCCTGCGTGCGGTGCTTGCGCTCGCCGTCGAGGCGCGCGAGCCGGGCTGCATCGTCGACGATGTCTTGCAATGGCCGGTGCCGTTCGCCTTCAACCCGGCGCTGCCGACACCGGAGGCGATCGCCAGGCAGCTGCGCAAATAGGACATCAATGCAACAACAGTCGGAGGAACAAATGACGGAATTGGCACCCGATGCACCGCAACCGTATGTGCGCTACATCGACAAAACGCGCGCCTATTACCTATCGCAGGGCTACGAGAAGCCTTACGCTTGGGCCAACAACGCCAGCGCCCCATTCACGCCGTTGACCAAGCCACTTTCGGCCAGCACGATCTCGCTGATCTCGACCAGCGAGATCGCCGTCAAGGGGGATCCGCGCTTCGACGACAATCCGGAGACCAGGGCGCAGGGCAACGTCTATGCCGTGCCGTCGAATACGCCGGCGTCGAAACTGTACAGCCGAACGCAGAGCTACGACCGCTATGCGACGTCGCTCGACGATCCCAACGCCTATTTTCCCATCGACTGCCTGCATGAAGCGGCGACGCGCGGGCGCATCGGCAAGGTCGCGACGGACTACCTGGGTGTCTACAACGCCTACAGCCAGCGCAAGACCACCGAGCGCGATGCGCCGGAAGTGCTGGCGATGTGCCGCGCGATGGCAGTCGACGTGGCTCTTCTCGTCCCGGTTTGACCCGTCTGCCACCAGACCGTGAGTCTGGTCGCCCGTCACCTGGAAGCGAACGGAATCCCGACAGTGGTGATCGCCACTGCCCGCGACATTGTCGAATCGGCCGCCGTGCCGCGCTTGTTGTTCGTCGACTTTCCATTGGGGGCGCCGTGCGGCGAGCCATGGAACGCCGAACAGCAGCGCGCTGTCCTGGAGATGGCCTTCCGCGTGCTGGAAACCGCGACGGCGCCCCGCACCACGGTCGAGGCCGGCCTGCGCTGGAGCAAGGGCCAGCGCTGGAAGGATCTGATCTTCACCGAGGAACAGCCATTCCTGCCGGGGCAAGCCGGTGAAGAATGGCTGAAGAAAAAGGAGGCCTATCGGCGGATGAAGGCCGAGGGCAAGATTTGACGTAATTCATGGCCAAGGGCGGCGCCTGTGGGCACCGCCCGGTTGGCGCGAAGGGGGAGGTGCATGTGTCGCAATTGGTCATCATCTACACCACGCCACTCTGCGTTCCCTGCGAGGCCTTGAAGCGCACACTAAAGGCGCGCGGCGTGCCGTTCCGGACGGTCGATCTGCTGATGGACGAGGAGGCCGCCGAGCGGCTCGAAGGGCAGGGCATCCGCAGCGCCCCGGCGCTGGAAGTCGACGGCCGGTTCTATACAGGCGCGGCACTAGCCGATGACCGGCTCGACACGCTGTTGAAGCCATAACCGCGCCGCGTGATATTAATTTGTCAGGTGAACTGACGCCTTCGTTAACTCAATCCGCTAACTGTCCCAAGTAGTTCGACGACAGACATCATTGGCAAGCAATTCATCGGGTGGATGTCGAATCAACGATACAGCGTCACGAACTTTCTAGTTCCCGGGGGAGACCGCTTGCCATGCTCAGCGATCGATACGGACTGCCGGTCAGCACTTCTTCCGCGACCGCGCGCGATAGCTATGTCGCGGGCTGCGACTGTGTGCTGTCGGCCGAGCATGGCGACGCCTCGCAGCTGGCGCGCGCGATCGAGGCCGATCCCGGCTTCGCGCTGGCGTATGCGGCCCTGGCCCGAGCACGCTTCCTGCTGGCCGACGTCGCCGCCGCGCGGCAATTGGCGGCGCGCGCCCGTGATCTCTCCGCCACCGGCACACCGCGCGAACGCAGCCATGTCGACGCGCTCTGTCTTTCCATAGAGGGCAAGCCGATCGAAGCGCTGGCTGCGACGCACGTGCATCTCGCCGAGCATCCGCGCGACGCCATGGTTGCGGCGCCGGCGACCGGCGTATTCGGCCTGATCGGCTTCAGCGGCCGGCAGGGCCGCGAGCCGGAGCAAGTTGAGTTCCTCGAGACTTTGCGACCGCATCTTGCCGACGACTGGTGGTTTCAGGCGGTCTACGCCTTCGCGCTGGAGGAGGTCGGCCGGCTCGACGAGGCGCGGGCGCTTATCGAGCGCAGCATGGCGATCAACCCGCGCAACGCCCACGGCGCACACATCAAGGCGCATGTGCTGTACGAGTGCGGCGAGGATCGTATCGCGCTGGACTATCTCGATTCATGGCTGCCTGCTTATCCGCGCGAGGGGCTGATGAACTGCCATATCTCCTGGCATGTGGCGCTCTTCGCGTTGATCCTCGGCGACGCGACGCGCGCCTGGCAGGTCTACGAGGCGCAGGTGCATCCCGGCGGCGCCTGGGGGCCGGCGCTGAACGTCGCCACCGACGCCCCGGCCTTCCTGTGGCGTGCCGAGCTCGCCGGTCAGGCGCGGCGGGCGCCACTGTGGCACGAGGTGCGCGACTACGCGCTGAAAGCTTTCCCCAAGGCCGGTATCGCTTTTGTCGACGTCCACCGCGCGTTGGCCTGCGTCGCCACCGACGACCGTGACGGCCTCGCCGGCATCGTGGCAGAACTCGATCAGCGCACCGCCTCGGGTCGCTCGCCAGCCGGCGACGTGGTGCAGCGTCTGATAGCCGGTCTCACCGCCTATGGCAGGGGCGACTGGGCGGTGGCGATCGTTGGCCTCGAGCCGGCGCTAGCCGAGACAGTGCGAATCGGAGGCAGCCGCGCCCAGCGCGACCTGGTCGAAAACACCTTGTTGGCAGCGTATCTCAGGGACGGGCGCGCGGCAGACGCACGTAGGCTGATCGCGACGCACGCTGACCGCCGGCCCTCGGTGCCGGTCGCCGGCCTGGCGTAGTGCGGGCGGCACAATTTGAGCATCAATCGAGGCGGCATTGTTACGTTGCCAGAGTCTGCCCGAGGCCTTGGCAGATTCAAAAATGCATCGGAGGGGCCAATTTGACTGAAATCTCAAGCTGACTCGCGGTCCCTTTAACCTCACAGGCGGTGGTGCATACCGAGCATCAAAATGAGAATTCTCTGCCTACGTCGCCTCCAAGACGACGAGACCTCGGCCGCTGACGTACAGTCCGGCGGCTACTACGAATACAGCGAATATCCGAGTAAGTGCGCGCCCCTTGCTTGCCAGTACGGTATGCGCTCGGGTTCCGACCACCGCACCTACTGCGCCGCCAGAAACCAAGAGCGCGGCCACCGGCCAGTCAACCAAGCCCGACCAGGCATAGCTGGAAGCCGAAGAGAGGCCGAAGGCAGTAACGGCGACGAGTGACGCGCCGGTGGCCTCTCTGACCTCCATATCCGCCGCCAGCATCAGGGCCGGCACGATCAGGAAACCGCCGCCGATGCCGAAAAAGCCGGAGAGAAGGCCAACGGCGGCGCCTAGACCAACGAGCCGGGGCAAGAGCCGACGTGCGCTCTCGCGGTTCAGCCACACCGACGTGCCGGCGACACGCGGCTTGGGTCGCAGCATCATCACACCCACCACGATCATGACGAGGCCGAACAATCCCAGCAGTCTTTGGCCCTCCATCGCCTTTCCGGCTGTGGCACCGAGCAGTGCACCACCAACCCCAGCAGCGCTAAACACCAAGGCGCAGGGCCAGCGGATCCTGGCATGGCGGGCATGCAAGGCGAGCCCGGCTGCGGCGTTCAGTGCCACAGCGAATGCTGCGGTGCCAATCGCGGCGTGCGGCGAAGGTATGCCGACGACATAAACTAGGAGCGGCACGGCCAGGATCGAGCCGCCACCCCCGATCAGACCAAGGATCAGACCGATCGCGCTACCCGAGGTAAGCGCCAAGGCAGCGGACAGGAGAGAGAGTGTCACACCGTCGCCGCTGTGGTGCGCCGATTCCATGGCATTAGGGCAAGCAACTTGGCCATCCCGCACCAGCCAGTGATACCGGCGAAAGCGAGACCCGCACCGACAAAGGCTGAGAGAGCAAAGTAGGCCGGCGCGACCCACACGCCCAGCATCACGCCTAACACCACGAGGCTGCCAGCGGTGATCTGGACTTGGCGCATGATCTCGATCGGCTGACGTCTGTCGACCGCGATCGCCAGACCCGCCTTCCTCCAGGCGTCGATGCCTCCTTCAAGGATGTAGGCGTCGCATTCAACAGAGGCGGCGAGGCGCTGGGCATTGCCGGCTGTGCGCGCACCCGAGCGGCAATGGAAGATCACGGCGGTCGCCCCTTGCGTATCGATAGACGAGAGGCGCGATAGCGCGTGATGTCGCGCGCTGGGTACGCGCTCGCGCGCATGTTCATCGGATTCGCGAATGTCGACAAGAACAGCGCCCTCGTCGATCAGACGCCTCGCGTGGGAAACGTCGATAGTCGGCAAGGTCATGCCTTTTCCCTCATGTGCGTTCGTCCGATGTAATTACGAACTATTTAGATAGCGCTAAAGTATACATCAAGCATGAACGAATGGGGAAGTTGAAATGGTATTAGCGAAAAGTGGATTGTGACGCTTGAACGGATATTCCCTGCGTCGGCGCTTAGGTTCTCGCCATGTCCTCGAGCTTGGGTAAAATCTTGTCTTTCCAGCCTGCGTTGCCGGTGGCGGTGAGGACGATCACTTGTTCATGGGCGACTATGAAACGTGGTGTAACTTGGCCGCGTTGAGCGCCTTCATCGCTCATCAAGAATTCGGTCAGAATCCAGGTCGCGGATTTCGGCCAGTATTCTTCATTTAAGATCAATGAGCCGTTCGCGGTATGTACGACGAAATACTCGAGTTTCTTGAATATTTTCGACTTCAAGAATGCCGGCTCGGACTGGGCACGCCAGACCTTGCATGCAGCTCAAAGCTCGTGGCCGATAAATACCACTGCTGGTCTCTTTGAAGCGGTGGGATTTAGTGGTGAGACATCGCGCTGTCTTTGCTGAGCATAAGCGCCTGTCGCCGCAGCGACGGCGATGCAACTCCCGCCGACGAGGGCCACACGTCGTTTAATCATATCGTCTTCCTCAGGGATCTGAATTCAAAAAGCTAGCCGAAATCCTGGATCACTTTCGCTCATGTCACCTCATCACCTCACTCGATTAGGGCTCGAACCTGAAATCGTTGTTTGTGCGGAGGAATGGGCGAAAGCTATTTGAGGAACGGATTGTCGCCGCCGCGGCCCTTGCGGCGCGGCGGGAACTGCTCGGCGAGGTAGTCGAGGATCTCGGCACGCTCCTCGGGCTTCACCGGCGCCATCTTGTGCCTCTCGAGCATCAGGTCGAAGGTCGAATCCCAGAGGTCGCGCGTCAGCCCCTGGGCCTTGATCAGCGCCACGCCGTGGCAGGCCGTGCAGGTGTAGAAAGTGACTTCGCGGCCCTTGCCGTCGGGCAGGTCCACCACCGTGTCGTTGTGCGGCGGCGGCTTGCCCTTGTCGGGATCGATTTGCGCGA
Organism: Rhodospirillaceae bacterium; assembly: GCA_009772935.1. Taxonomy (GTDB): domain Bacteria; phylum Pseudomonadota; class Alphaproteobacteria; order Reyranellales; family Reyranellaceae; genus Reyranella. The sequence continues at coordinate 10,306 of WOUR01000050.1, read as the reverse complement.
CCGGTGCCGCAGCCGCCGGCGCGGCCGGCGGCGTGTAGGTTGGCTGGGGCCCTCGCAATTGCCCGGCCCGATCCAGGGCAACCAGAAGGAACACCGCCGTCAGGGAAATGACGACGACGTGCGTGATGTTGAGCTGGGTCAAGAAGCGATGAGCACCCGGATGCGGTTGATCGGATTGCCGCCATAGCCCTGCGGGTTCCAGTTGCCGGCGACGAAGGGCTGGGTGACGCCCTTGCTGTCGGTGGCCTTGGCCCAGACCTCGTAGTAGCCGGCCGACGGTAGGTCCACCGACGCGGTGAAGCGCTGCCAGGCATACTTGTTCGGCGGCGCATCGACCTTGGCGGGCTTCCAGGTGACGCCGTAGTCGGTCGAGATGTCGACCGTCTTGACCTCGTTCTCGCCGGCCCAGGCGTGGCCGCGCAGGTCGAGCTTCTTGGACGCGAGCTTGGCGCCATCGGCGGGGAAGCTGATGACCGCGCGCACCGGCATCGCTTCCAGGATCACCGTGTCCTTCTCGTCGCCCTTGCTGCCGGGCACGATCGGCGTCTTGGCGAGACGGTAGGAGAAGCCGCCCATGCCGGGGCCGTCATGCTGCTTGTCGCGCACCCAGATGCGGGTCAGCCACTTGGTCGAGCTCGAACCGGCCCAGCCCGGCACGATCAAGCGCACCGGCCCGCCGTGGATCAGCGGCAGGTCCTTGCCGTTCATCTTGAAGACGATCAGCGTGTGCGGCTCCATCGCCTTGGCGATCGGCACGCCGCGCGAGATCGAGGGCTTGCTGGTGTCGCCGCTGAGGTGCGGGTCGGCGCCGTAGTGACCGGTATAGACCGCGCTCGGTTTGACGCCGGCGGCCTTCAGCACGTCGGCCAGCCGCACGCCCGTCCACTCGGCGCAGCCGGCGCCGCCATTGGTCCACTGGTTGCCGCGGGCCTCGGGCGAGAAGAATGAGCGGCCGTTGCCGCCGCACTCCAGCATCATCTTGTAGGAGACGTTGGGGAAGCGGCTCATGAGATTGCCCAGCGTGATGTCCATGGGCTTGTCGACCTCGCCGTCGATCTTGATCTTCCACGCCTTGGCGTCGGCCGGCGCGTCGGGCACCAGCCCGTTGTTGCGGATGAAGAACTTGTCGGTGGGCGTGACGTCGTCGTCCGTCATCTCGGCCGGCGTCTCGGCGTTCAGCGGCTTGTCGCCCAGCACGATGAGCTTGGCCTTGCCCTCCATCTCGAGGAGCTTGGGGCCCTTGGCGGCCGAGGGCGCCGTTCCTTGCGCCAAAGCAATGCCGGCAGGCAGGAGTGACACGCCAGCGGCGGCGACGCCGGCACCCTTCAGTACGTTACGTCTGGACGCCTTCCAAGTTTCTGATCGACGCATGACTTCCTCCCGATTTTTTCACCAGCCAAAATTTCCCAGGTTGAGTCCCTTGACGATGTCGACGCCGGCACTCTGCCGGGTGCCTCCAAAGCCATGGGCTAGCTGCGCATAATCTACCAACATAGCTTCCAGAATTCAGAATTCGAGTTTGTCGCCGATGGCTTCAAGACCCGCCTTGGCGCAGGCGTCGTCGGCATCGCCGCTGGGTGCCCCGGAGACCCCGACTGCACCGACCAACGAACCGCCTGCTTCAATAACCACGCCACCGCCGATAACGACGACACCGGGCAGATTGCGGATACCCGCTTGCATTGCACCTGGCTGGCTGATCGAGTTGAGTTCGATCGTATTGGTGCGGAACGATACGGTCGTCCAAGCTTTGCCCGACGCTGTCCCTGTCGTGTGCGGGCCGGCGAAGCGATCGCGCAGCATGACCTGGGGCACGCCGAAGCGATCGACTACGGCGACCGCCACCTGAAATCCACGCTGGCGACAGTCGGCGAGGACGGCACGCGCCAGATCGAGCGCTAACTCTGGGCTCAGCGACTTGTAGACGACGAGCGCTTCCTGCGCATGAACCGGCGACGCGAGTGGCGCGGAGAAGACGAGGGCCGCAAGAAGGCTCCGAACTGTCATCATGTCACTCCGAGTTCTTCGTCTTTGCGATTGCCGGCGGCGCTCGGCATGGATACACCGGCGAACTTCCCGGAGGCCATCAGGCGATCAAGAGGAACAATCATGAAAGTGCGGATTGCAGCGGTAGCGATGTTCGGCGTTCTGTCGTCGGCAAGCATGGCGGCGGCGCAAACCGGAGACGCGGCAAAGGGCGAGCGGGTGTTCGGCCAGTGCAAGACTTGTCACACGGTCGACAAGGGCGGCAAGAACGGAGTCGGTCCGAACCTCGCTGGTGTCTTCGGCCGCAAGGCAGGAACCGCTGACGGCTTCAAGTTTTCCGAGGCCATGACGGGCTCGGGGATCGTCTGGGACGACAAAGCCTTGGCCGAGTATCTCAAGGATCCCAAGGGCCGCATACCGGGCAACAAGATGATCTTTGTCGGCATCAAACGACAGGACCAGCTCGACGACCTGATCGCCTATCTGCAGAAGGCGAGCCGGTAGCGCGGCGCTGCCGGTTCCCGGCCATGGCCGGGCCGCAATAGATGTCGGCCAACGTCGCCATCAATCGGCCGGCGGGGCCCGCTTTCACGCGATAGTGAATTTCACGTGCCTGTCGCCGCGAACTGACAATCCCAGCGAGGCGCAATCCCGCGAGATGTTGGGAGAGCGCGGAGAGACTGAGGTCGACGTGATTGGCCAGTTCGCTCACGGACATCTCACCGTCGGCCAGATGGCAAAGAATCAGCAATCGCTTCTTGTTCGCCAAAGCCTTCAGCAGCTTGGTGGCAGCGTCGGCGCTCTTCAACAGCGCAGGTGGGACACCATAATTTGATGGGCGTTTTTGCATGACAATAATTTAGCAGTTGCTAAATCTCTAATATGCTTTCTAGAATGATCGCACAAGAAAAAGAAACGCAAATAAAGCGAGCTGCTGCCAGCAGCTTGGTGGGAGGACGAATGAAACTGCATCGGCTCGTCATGGCCATGTTGGTGTTGTCGTCGGTTGGAAGTTTGTCGCTGCCGGCGTCGGCGGAAGCGCCGTTGAGCCTCGAAGGGTCGGCGGCGCCGCAGCCGTGGCAGCGCTACGACGACTGGACCAAGGCACGCTGGGACAACTACAACACGCTCGCAAAGCATGACACGACCCCTCCTCGGGGCGCCGAAATCGAGATCAAGTCGGTGACAGGCGATGCGGCCAAGGGCCAGCTTCTCGCCTTCGACCGCAGGCGTGGCGGCGGCTGCCTCGCCTGCCATGTCATGGGGCCGAAGACTCAGGCACTGCCCGGCAATGTCGGCGTCGACTTGTCGGAGATCGGCAACGCCGGCCGCACCGACCAGTGGCTTTACAACTACGTCTTCGACGCCCGGGTCTTCAATCCCCAGTCGGTGATGCCGCCCTGGGGCAAGCACGGCTTCTACAACGAGGCCGAGATCCGCGACATCGTGGCCTTCCTCAAGACGCTGAAGACCCCGGCGACATTCGCCGACAAGCTGAACGATCCCGAGAAGCGCCCGCAGCCGGTCGAGGATCGCGACGGCCTCGACCCGTTCGTCAATCCGGCGGCCGAGCGCATCGAGGCCGGCGCCGCGCTGTTCAAGCAGCCGGGGCCGAACGGAAAGGCATGCATCGCCTGCCATGCGACGCCGGCAAGGACATTCAAGCGCTGGGCGGTGGAGATGCCGAAATGGGAGCCGCGCCTCAAGAAGGTGCTGGGCATAGAGGAATTCATCACTCGCCACGCCAAGGCGACGACCGGTGCCGACTACCTGATGCAGTCGACGGCCAACACCGATCTGTCGATCTACCTGCACAATCTCGCCAACGGCGAGGCGATCAAGGTCGACCTGTCGACACCCGACGCCAAGGCAGCCTACGAACGCGGCGTCGAGCTTTCCAAGGTCAAGATCGGCCAGTTCAACTTCTCCTGCGTCGACTGCCATCAGACCGGCGCCAACAAATGGTTGCGCGGCCAATGGCTTGGCGAGCCGCGCGGTCAGTTCGATCATTTCCCGCTGTGGCGAACCAGCCGCAACGAGGTGTGGGACATCCGCAAGCGCTTCGAATGGTGCAACGTCCAGGTCCGCGCCAACGAGCTGCCGCCAGACGCACCCGAGTACGGCGAACTGGAGCTCTATCTGCGCAAGATGAACGAGGGGCTCAAGCTCGCGGCCCCCAATATCCGGCATTGAGCGAACACGAGGAGAAATCCGCATGACACACCCACGGTCTTTGACTCTCGGGCGGCGCGCCGCTCTTGCGCGGGCGGGCGGCTACGGTCTTGCGGCCATCGCCAGCGTGCTGGCGGCACGCGACGCCGCTGCCACCCCCGATAGCGCCCGCGACTGGCTGGCTGCTCTCGCCAAGGGCAGTCCCAAGGATGGCAAGGTCTCGATCAAGGCGCCGGAGATCGCCGAGAACGGCAACGCCGTTCCGGTCACCGTCGGTGTCGAAAGTGAGATGACGGAGAAATCATACGTCAAGGCGCTGCACATCGCGGCCGACGGCAATCCCAACCCAGGCGTGGCGTCCTACAGCTTCATGCCGCTCGCGGGCAGGGCCGAGGTTCAGCTTCGGGTGCGCTTGTCGCAGACGCAGAAACTGGTGGCGGTGGCAGAGATGAACGACGGCGCGCTGTTCGTCGCCAGTCGCGAGGTCAAAGTGACCATCGGCGGCTGCGGCGGCTGACGGAAAAGGAGAGATCGATGTCCGAAGATATCAAGCCGCGCGTCCGGGTCCAGACGAAGGCGAAGAAGGGTGAAGTGGTGGAGGTCAAGACCCTCGTCACTCATCCCATGGAGAGCGGCCAGCGCAAGAACGCCGACGGCAAGCTCATTCCGCGCCTGATCGTGAGTGCTTTCGACGCCACTTACAACGGCAAGCCGGTGATGAGCGCCAAACTCGAGCCTGCGGTCTCGACCAATCCGTACCTGTCGTTCTTCGTGCGGGTTGACGAGAGCGGCACGCTCAAGCTGACCTGGACCGATGACAACAAGCAGAGCTGGACTTCCGAGACCAAGATCGAGGTCGCCTGATCCATGGCCGTGCTCGGTCGCCGTGAACTGCTGCAGGTTGCAGCCGCGACGGCCGCCTTGGCCGGCGCTCGACCGGGTTCGGCACAAGCGGCCCGCCCGTCGCAGGATGATCTGCTGAGCTTCAAGGGAGTGGGGCAACTCACCCTGCTGCATTTCACCGACCTGCACGCCCAGCTCGTGCCGCTCTACTTCCGCGAACCCTCGGCCAATGTCGGGGTCGGCGAGGCGCGCGGCCTGCCACCGCACATCGTCGGCGAACGGCTCCTCGAAGCCTTCAAGCTCGGCCGCGGCACCTACGACGCCTATGCGCTGGCGGCGGCCGATTTCCCGGAGCTGGCCAAGAGCTTCGGCCGCGTCGGCGGCCTCGACCGCATCGCCACGCTGGTCAAGGCGATTCGTGCCGAGCGGCCGGACCGGGTGCTGTTGCTCGACGGTGGCGACACCTGGCAGGGCAGCTACACGTCGCTTCAGAACAAGGGTGCCGACATGGTGCGCGTCATGAACGCGCTCGGTGTTGAGGCGATGACCGGGCACTGGGAATTCACCTATGGCGCCAAGCGGGTGGAGGAGCTCTCGAAGCAGCTGAAATTTCCCTTCCTTGCCGGCAACGTCAAGGAAGCGACCTGGGGCGACCCCGTCTTCGAGGGCGCGACCGTCATCGAACGCGCCGGTCTTCGGATCGGTCTGATCGGTCAGGCCTTTCCCTACACGCCGGTCGCCAACCCGCGGTACCTCATTCCCGACTGGTCGTTCGGAATCGAGGAGGGAAAGCTTGCCGAGCGCGTGGCCAAGCTGCGCGCCGACGGCGTCGATCTGGTGGTGCTGCTCAGCCACAATGGCTTCGATGTCGACCGCAAGCTCGCCGGCCGCGTGAAGGGCATCGACGTCGTACTGACCGGTCACACCCACGACGCCATTCCGGCCGCGGTGAAGGTCGGCGACACTCTGCTCATCGCCTCCGGCAGCCATGGCAAGTTCCTGTCGAGGCTCGACCTCGAGGTGAAGGACAAGCGCATTTCCAACTACGCCTTCCGCCTGATTCCGGTGCTGGCCGACTCGATCCGTCCCGATCCGGAGATGGCGGCGATCGTCGCCGACATTCGCAAACCGCATGAGGCGGCGCTGTCGCGCGTTTTGGGGCGTACCGAGTCGCTGCTCTACCGCCGCGGCAATTTCAACGGCACCTTCGACGATCTCATCTGCCAGGCGTTGCTGGCCGAACGCGACGCCGAGATTGCGTTGTCGCCCGGGTTCCGCTGGGGGGCGACGCTGCTGCCGGGGCAGGACATCACGACGGAGGACGTGTTCAACCAGACCGCGATCACCTATCCGGCGGCCTATCGCAGCCGGATGACGGGTGCCTTACTCAAGGAGATCCTCGAGGACGTGGCCGACAATCTGTTCAATCCCGATCCCTACTACCAGCAGGGCGGCGACATGGTGCGTGTCGGCGGGCTCGCCTATGCGCTCGACATCGCCCAGCCGATGGGTCGGCGCATCTCGGAAATGACTCTGCTGCGCTCGGGGGAGAAGGTAGAGGCGGGCAAGGAATACACGGTGAGTGGTTGGGCTTCGGTCAACGAGGGCACGGAAGGTCCGCCGATCTACGATGTCGTAAGCAAATACGTCGAACGGACCAAGACAGTGCGACTCGCGCCGAACCGGCACGTGAAGGTGCAGGGGGCGGATGCCGCCGGACTCGCAGAAGGGTGAAAGTATGAATACCGGACGGCGCGGCTTTTTCGGGCGTGGCCTGGCGGTTGGTGGCATCGCTGCCTTGGCGGTCCAGCATCCCAAGATCGCGGCGGCCAGCGGTGGCCTCGACGGCAAGCCCCTCGAGGTGCCGGACTGGACGAAGATGCTGGGACCGGGCGTCACCGCTGCGCCCTACGGTTCGCCATCTGAATTCGAGAAGAATGTTGTGCGTCGCAATGTGCCGTGGTTGACGGTCTCCGAGCAGGCGTCGATCAACTTCACGCCGCTGCATGAGCTCGACGGCATCATCACGCCGTCCGGCCTGTGCTTCGAGCGTCATCACGGTGGCGTGCCGGCAATCGAGCCCGACCTGCATCGCCTGGTGATCCACGGCATGGTGCGCCAGCCGTTGGTCTTCACCATGAGCGATCTGGTGCGCTTTCCCTCGGTGAGCCGCATCCACTTCCTCGAATGCCCGGCCAATGGTGGCATGGAGTGGAAGGGCGCGCAGATGGCGGGCGTACAGTTCAGCCATGGCATGGTGCATTGCTGCGAGTGGACCGGCGTGCGGCTTTCGACCCTGCTCGACGAAGCGGGCGTCGCCACCGGCGCCAAGTGGCTGCTGGCCGAGGGCGCTGACGCTGCCGCCATGACGCGGTCGATCCCACTCGACAAGGCGCTCGATGACGTGATCGTAGCGTATTCGCAGAACGGCGAGCGCATCCGGCCGGAGCAGGGCTATCCGCTGCGTCTGATCGTGCCCGGCTGGGAGGGCAACGTGCAGGTGAAGTGGCTGCGCCGCATCAAGCTCGGTGATCGGCCGTGGCAGCACCGCGAAGAGACCTCGAAGTACACCGACTTGATGCCCGACGGAAAGGCACGACAATTCACCTTCGTGCAGGAGGCGAACTCCGTCATTACCGCGCCCTGCCCGGAGAAGCCGCTGCAGGCCAAGGGAGCTTATGAGGTCCGTGGCATAGCTTGGAGCGGACGCGGCAAGATTTCCCGCGTCGACGTCTCGCTCGACGGCGGTGCCAACTGGCAGTCGGCCGAGCTGCAGACACCGGTGCTGGACAAGTGCCTGACGCGATTTCGGCTGCCGTGGCGCTGGCAGGGCGAGCCGGTGTTCCTGCAGTCGCGTGCCATCGACGAGACTGGCTACGTGCAACCCACCATCGAGCAGCTACGTCACGTGCGCGGCGTCAATTCCGTCTATCACAAGAACTCGATCCATACCTGGCGCGTCAACCAGGACGGCAGTATCGACAATGTCCAGATTCTCTAGCTTCGTTCTTGCGGCCGCCGGTCTGCTCGCCGCTTCGGTCGCGGCGGCGCAGCAGCGCGGCTATGGCATCGGCCACAAGATCACCGACGCCCAGATCGCGCCGTGGAACATCGACATCGGGGGTGAGGACGGCAAGGGACTGCCCCCGGGCAAGGGGTCGGTCGCACAGGGCGAGAAACTCTTCATCGAGCAGTGCGCCTCCTGTCACGGCGAGTTCGGCGAGGGCAACGGACGTTGGCCGGAGCTGATGGGTGGGCAAGGCACGCTGAAGGATGCGGACCCGCGCAAGACCATCGGCAGCTTTTGGCCCTGGGCGCCGACCATTTTCGACTATGTACGTCGAACCATGCCCTTTACTGCGCCCCAATCGCTCAGCAACGATGAAACCTACGCCATAGTAGCCTATCTGCTGAATATAAATGATCTATTGCCAGCCGATGGCGTGCTCGACGCAAAGTCGCTAGCGGCGATCAAGATGCCTAACAGAGACGGCTTCATCGTGGGAGACCCGCGTCCTGACGTAAAAGCAGAACCCTGCATGAAGGACTGCAAGCAGGGCCAAGTAAAAGTCCTAAGTGACCTTGCCAAGTCGCTCGGTGTCACGCCCGATCAGAAGCCGAAGGATTGATATCATGAACGTTCGACGCCAGTTGCTTGCTGCGATGTTTGTGGTCGCCATCGTGCCGACGGCATTTGCCGGCGAAAAAGTCCATCGCCTCGCCTTGCAGATCAGCGACGGAGCTCCGGAAAAGATGACGGCGGTTCTGAACGTGGCGGGCAATGTCGCACGTCTCTACGCAGAGACTGGCGATGAAGTGGAAATTCGTATCGTCGCTTTCAACGCGGGCCTTAACATGCTGCGGACAGACAAATCGCCAGTGCTCGACCGGTTGAAGTCAATCTCTGAAAGCATGCTTAACGTCACCTTCGATGCCTGCGGCAACACTCGCGACAACATGGCAAAGATCGAAGGCAAGAAGCCCGAAGAGATTCCGCTCTTCGCAAAGGCGACCGTCGTGAAGGCGGGTGTCGTCACGCTCATCGAGCTAAGTGAGAAGGGGTGGACGATTGTCCGACCATAGGCGTTATGCCTGGAGAGGATATCGAAAGCGATTGCTGATTAGTTGGCTGCGTTTTGAAATCTGCATGTACTACCCAAAGCGTTGCTTAGTTTGTTGATCTGTGGGAGTTTAATTGCCTGATCAAATGGGAGGCTTCGCAATACCTGGTCGCTGCTTTATTGTGGGCTGCAGAGTGGGACGTGAGGACTGATCAGATGGCCTGCGAGGGGAAACCTTCGCAGGCCTTTTCAATTCTTCGACGTCACCTCTAATTCGGCGCTTTGTCGCCTTGTCGGTAATATGCCGGTACAATCAGCAATTGTCCCGGCGTCGTCACATTAACCTCCCCGCCGACCATTGGGCGTCCCCAAAGCCTCCCTGAAGCGGGGGCACGCGGCAGCATTCTGCCAGAGGAGATCGCGCTAAAAAGAACCTACAGGTTTTGCAGATGAAATCGGAGCGGGCGGCCAATGATCAGCACCAGCTGGCTTGGTCACTGTGGGGCGCGCGTAGCAATTCCTGAATGTTGGCCTCGATGATACTGAATCCAACGTTTCCGTAGAGCTTCTGACGCCCTTCGTTCAACACGAAGCTCGGGCTCCCTTCGATCTTCATCCTGTCCGCGTCCTGGTAGTCCGTAGCCAACTGAGCGAATGGCCTAGCAACACATGCTTGGAAATACGGTCATGGAAGAGCGCCGAGAGAACTGCGTCGCCCTCTGCCCATTGCTTCACGGGAAACTGGCAGAATGCTAGGATTCCTAACGTTCCAAGGGTTCATCCGGGGAATGTCGGTTAGATTCATTCTCTGGTGAAATCGGTTGCGTTCGAGATGCAACAAGCGAAAAGCCGTAAACTTGCGATAACTCCCTGCAGACTGGCGCTATGTCAGCCAACGACACTCGGTGAACCCATGCCGATTTATCTCGACATCTCCCATCTGGACAGACTGGTGATTGCCGTCATCATCGGCGAGGTCACAGCCGACGACATCACGGGCTTAGCGCACCGGTTCGCGGAATCGGGGGCGAGGCACTACCGCAAGATCGTCGATACCTCGGCCGGCGCCTTGACCATCGACGAGGCCGGGATAGCGGCCGTCACCGCCTTCCTGCGGACCGACCCCAAGGCGGGATCCCGCGGCCCGCTAGAGCGTATCTCGATTGGATAGACGATATCCATCGTTTGCGAAGTAGTTGGCGCACTCGCTGGGGCAGTAGCGGTGGAGGAGTTTGCCGACGGCG
>WOUR01000003.1 GCA_009772935.1 Rhodospirillaceae bacterium | reverse complement strand
CGCCGTCGGCAAACTCCTCCACCGCTACTGCCCCAGCGAGTGCGCCAACTACTTCGCAAACGATGGATATCGTCTATCCAATCGAGATACGCTCTAGCGCCGCTCAGGAGATCACAGTGGCCACCAGATTTTCCGGCGCGAACCTGTCCCTGCTGACCGCTGCACTCCTCGCTGCGGGCACTTCCCTTCTGCCGGTCGCGGCCAGCGCCAAGGTCGGCGTCACCTCGGCTGCCGAGGGCGATCCGCGGGGCAAGCCGCCCACGGAAGCCGAACGCGTGCTGCGCGTGGGAGTGGACGTCCAGGCCAACGAGGTGATCACGACATCGGCGAGCGACCGGGCACACCTCATGTTCCTCGACGGCACGTCGCTGTCCGTCGGCCCGAACGCCCAGCTCACCATCGACAAGTTCGTCTACGATCCGGCGACCAAGACCGGCGACCTCGCGATCAACGCCAGCAAGGGCGTGTTTCGCCTGGTCGGCGGCAAGATCAGCAAGACCAACGCCATCACCGTCACCACCCCGTCGAGCACCATCGGCATCCGCGGCGGCATCAGCATCTTCGATGTCGGCCAGCAGGAGACGATGTCGATCTTCGTCTTCGGCATCAGCATGACGGTCGGCGCCGGCGGCAAGCTGGAGATCGTCACGCGCCCCGGCTTCCAGGTGACGACCTTCTTCGGAGGCCTCCCGGGCCTGGCCAGTGCCGTGCCTCCGGGTGCCCTGGGCGCCCTCTTCGCCCAGCTCGAAGGCAGCCGGGGCGGCGGTCAGGGCGGTGCCGATCAGGCCGCCCAGAACTCCGGCTTCTCGGGCGCCAATTCCGGACAGGGTTCCGGGAACACACTGGGCGATCGCTTTGGCAGCGGGCCCGGGCCGCGCAACGTCAACCCGAGCAATATCCTGACCAATGCGCTGACCAATGCCTTCGAGACGGCGCCGTCCAACCTTCCGGAAATCGTCTCGAGAGCGAACCAGTCGCAGCAGACCATCACGTACAACGGGGTGATGGGCGGTCTCGTAAGGAACAACGGCAACTATTCCTTCGGTACGGGTACGTATCAGCAGGTCTGGTCGATGGGCTCGAACAGCGGCACCACCACCGCGAATTTCAACAACAGCAGCTACAGCGGGACCACGACCCGGACCGGCAACTACGGTTTCCAGGCAACCATGCCGACGACCAATCCCAGCACGCCCGGCCGCACGATGAACATGAACGGCGCCTTCATCGGACAGGGATATCCGAACTATCAGGCCGGAACCTTCTCGGTGAACGGTCCGAACTATCGGGCCGGCGGCGCCTTCGTGGGACAGAAGGCGGGCATGCCCCCGGGTCACTGACCAGCCCGCGTCAGCCGATCCTCGCGGCGATGAAGTCGGCAATGGCCGCGATGTCGTCCCGCCGGAACCACGGCAAATTGCCTTCGACCGGCTGGACATCGGCGGCGATCGCCACGATGGCGGGATCACCCGGCGCCAGCGGCTCGGCCTCGGGGGAAGCGCGCACCTCGATCTTGAGGTGTGCTTCGCGTTTGTAGCCCTCGATCAGCACGAGATCCGCGGGCGCGAGCCGCGCCAGCACCTCCGAGATCGACGGCTCCGGTGTCTCGCGCATGATGGCGTAGCGTCGGCCACCGACGAGGGCGACCTCGCCGGCACCGGCGGCGCGATGACGATACGAATCGCTGCCCGGCCGGTCGATGTCGATGTCGTGATGGGCGTGCTTGATGGTCGACACCCGCCAGCCGCGGCGCACGAACTCGGCCACCAGACGCTCCGTCAGCGTCGTCTTGCCGGCGTTCTTCCAGCCGGTGATTCCGAAGAGCCGCGGCGCGCTCACGCGACGATGCGCTCCGCATGGGCATAGACGGTCAGACGTCCGGCCCGCACGAAGGCCGCCAGCGCGATGCCCGCCTGCTCCGCCGTCTCGATGGCGAACGACGTCGGCGCGGAAACGGCGGCGATCGCCGACGCCCCGATCGCCGCCGCCTTCTGCACCATCTCGTAGGAACAGCGGCTGGTCACGACCACGAAGCCACCAGGTCCGGCGCCGCCGCTGCGCGCCAGCGCGCCGGCCAGCTTGTCGAGTGCGTTGTGACGGCCGACATCCTCGCGCACGGCGACCAGCGTGCCCTCGGCCGACGCCCAGGCCGCGGCATGCGTGGCCCCGTTCGCCCGGTTGATGTTCTGATGCGACGGCAGCTCCTTCATCGCCCGCTCGATGGCGAGACGCGCCACCGGTTGCGGACCGGATACCGCCGGCACCGGGCGCAATGCCGCGTGCAGGCTGTCGACGCCGCACAGGCCGCAGCCGGTGCGCCCGGCGAGGCTGCGCCGCCGTTCCTGGAGACCCGCCATCCGTGGTGTCGCAATCTCGAGCCTGACCTCGATGCCGCGCCCGACCGGCTCGACCTCGATGTCGTAGATTTCCGACGGCCGCTCGACGATCCGCTCGGTGAGGGAAAAGCCGCGGGCGAAATCCTCGAGGTCGCAGGGCGTCGCCATCATCACGGCATGGCTGATCCCGTTGTAGACCAGCGCCACAGCGACCTCCTCGGCGACGGTCTCCTCCAGCATCTCGCTGCCGCCGGCGGTGAGACGGCGGGCCAGCCGGCGAACCGAGCCGTCGCGGCTCATGCCTTGGTCTCGTCGATTCGCAGGTGCCGCCCCTCGCGATCGAAGAACAGGCCGCGGTTCAGGACCAGCGGATCGGCCTTCACGTCGGCCTCGACCTCCTTGAGCTTGCGCACGGCCACCTGATCGGGCAGCGGGCCGCCTTCGTGTCCCAGCCCGACGAAGAAGGCGACGGCGTCCCATGGGGCCCGTGCGCCGTCGAGCAGGGCCCGCATCTCCTGCCACGTCATCTCGTCGCCGATCAGATGGGCGTAGCTCGATCGCAGCGGCACCGCGCTGGACGAGGTGATCCGCACCAGCAGGATGAAGATCGTGAACGGGCCGGTCTCGGCGAACTGCGCCCGGAGCCAGTGTTCGAAATCGGTCGTCATCGCCCGCCTAGAATTCGACCACGGGCGTGGGCGGCACGTAGCGGTCGAAGACCTGCAGGAAGGGCTCGCCGCGTTCGGCCTCGTACCAGGCCTCGAAGGCGCGAAAGGCGGCGATCGGGTCGGCGATCACCGGCGGCTCGGGTGGCGTGCCGTCTCGAGGTTCGGGCGGGTGCGCTTCGGCATGCAACGCCTCGGCGATGGGCCGCAACCAGTCGAGTAGCGGCCTTGCCCCTTCGCCCAGTTCGCCAAGGCCGTTCTCGATCCAGCCGATGTCGCGGAACAGCGCCTCGAGCTGGCGTTCCACCGCGATCTGCGGATCAGTCTCCAGCGCAGCGACCCTTGCCATGTCGGAGAGCGCGCTGAGGCGGCGCCAGGCGAAGGTGCGCGCCCGCTCGGCCTCCCTGATCTGGGCCTCGACGGAGGCTCGCACCGTGCGCTCGGCCGTTTCGGCCGCGGTGCAATCCGCCTGGAGGCGGGCGATCAGGGAGTCTACGGCAGCCGGCATTTCAGGAGTTGACCCGACCGGCGGGGCCGCGGCAAGCCTCCCTACGGCCTCACTACTTCGCGTACTTGAGTTCGACCTCGGCGACGCCGGCGGCAACGTTCAGGCCGACGCTGCCCTCGACGCTGACCGGCTGCAGGGTGACCTGGCCGCTGCCGCCGCCCACCAGGACGTTGGCGCCGACGCCCCCGCCCACCGTCGCCTGCGCCGTCGCGCCGGCATAGCCGCCCGCCAGGGCGCCCGGAGCGATGCTGCCAGGAGCGAAGACGAGCCAGACGATCTGCGATTCCTTGGTGAAGCCGATGTCGACGCCGTAGCGCTTGATCGCACCGGTGTACTTCTCGCCGACGCCGTCGGTGCGGGCAAAGATGCAGTCGAGGTCCTTCGAGGAGCCGAAGATGAAGCCCATGCCGCCCGCGACCTTGCAGGTGAGCGAGCCGACATTCGCACCGGTCTTGCCGGCGGCCTTGGGGGTGCCGGGAGCGGCCGGCGTCTGCGCCTGGGCCGCAACGCCGAGGCCCGCCACGAGGGCAGCGGTCGCAGCGGTCGTCAGTATGGATCGAAGCATGTTGGCATCCTTTCAGAGGTTGAGAGTCAGTCTTCCTTCTTCGCCCGCTCGATCGCCTCGAGAATCTCGGTGAGGCCGACGGAGTAGACGACTCCCTGCTTGTTCATCTCGTGCCGGATCGTGCGGATGAGGCCGGCCTTCCGGATCATGAGATTGGCCAGTGCGATCTTTGCGTCCTCGTTCGTCACGTCGTCCTCTTGGACCTGTCGGCCCATCCTCGTCTTGCTGGCCTAGTTGTTCTGACCGCGGGCCTTCAGGACGTAACCGGTCGCCCGGAAATCCGTATCCTGGCGGATGGCGGCCGTAACGGCCGGGTCCCTGTGCGGGTTGCTGCTGGCGATCAGGGCGTCCGTCTCGGCCTGGCAGTTCGCACTGACGGTTCGTCCGGCACTCGACGCGTCCGACGTATCGACCGCAAAAGGTGCCGCCTGCCTCTGGAGACAGGCATCGCGCGCCTCGTACGTCTTGCCGACCGCTTTCACGGTCCAAGGCTCCGAATACTGCTGGTTCACCGAACAGGCCGCCAGCGACAGCAGGGCGACGAGGATCAATGTACGCATCGGGGGCAGGACTCCAGAGAAACAAACAGAATGGCGGAAGAGAGTGGGAGTCGAACCCACTAAGAACCGGCTAACGGCCCTCTCTGGCTTTGAAGGCCAGCCGCCCCACCGGGAGCGCTTCCCCTCCGGGGCGGATGATTCACCAGAACCGATGCCGTGTCACCTGTCATACTGGGATGAAATTCCTCAAGGGATTCAAGACCATGACCATCGAATTGAGGTACGTCATCGCCAACGTCTCCGACCTTGCGGCAGCCGTTGCCTTCTGGCGCGACACCGTCGGCTTGAAGCTCAAGTTCGAGACCCCGGACTGGGCCGAATTCGATACCGGTCCGACCCGACTGGCCCTTCAGCCAGCTTCACCGGCAAATCCGGCGGGGACATGGCAGCCGGGCCTGCGCGTTCCCGATCTCGTCGCCAAGCGCGCCGAACTCGCCTCACGGGGCGTGCGCGTCGGCGGCACGCCGCAGGAGGAGCATGGTTTCCTGCTGTCCCTGTTCAGCGGTCCCGATGGCGCACCGGTCAGCCTGAGCGGCCCTGTCGTCAAGCCGTAGGCGGCGGGCCGTACTGCCCCGCCTTTTGCGGCACCGCGCGGCGCAGGTCGCCGCGGCGGACCGTGATGCCGTGGCGGTCGAAGAATTCCAGGATCTGGATCGCCACCTTGCGGCCATTGTCGAGCTTGTCGCGGAACTCGGCCGCGCTGAACTCGTGACCGAACCCGTTCACGATTGCGACCATCTCCGCCACGACAGGACGCAGGAAGAAATGGTCGGGCGCGACTTCGATGACCCTGCCCAGCTTGGCAAGCCGTTGCAGCAGACGGCGGGTGTCGGCTTCCGGCGCCCCGTACGCCTGCGCGAAGTCGCGGACCCTCGGCGGCTTGAAGCGGTCGCGTGTCATGTCGGCGGAGATCTTCTGCCAAAGGGCCTCGTCGCGCGCTCCGAGCTTCAGCGAATGACCGGGCAGGCGCAGGAAGGCCCCGTCGACGACGACCGTCTTGGCGCGGATCTCCTGGTCGAGCAGCGCCTTGAAGACCGGTGCCGGCCAGCGCCGCTTCAGCGTCACGCGCAGGCGCTCGGCCTGGAGGCCGGGCGCATCCGCCCTGGTCTCATGGAAGGTCTTGAGCGTGTCGACGATGTCCTTGCGCGCCGCCGCAAGCGTCTCTGCGAGGAAGCCGAAGCCTTCGAGCTTCTGGCCGCCCGACGCCTCGAGCTGCTTCTCGATCTCGGCCGGCCGGAGGTTCCGTGACAGGCCGAAGCGGCCGAGATCGACGAAGCCGCCTTCCAGACGCAGCAAGCGCGGCATGATCTCGTCATCGGCCTCGGCAAGTGCGGCCAGCTCCAGCAGGCGCCGTTCGGCACGCCGGTTGCGCGGCGGCCCGAACGGATCGATCACCGTCCCGCCCGCCATGGTGCGGGTCGCGGACGGATCGCGAAGGATGACCCGGTCGCCCGCGAGCGCGCCGACCTTCTCGTCGAGCACGATCTGGGCGAGCGCCGTGTCGCCCGACGCCAGCCTCTCGCCTTCGAGCAGCGCGACGCGGCCCATCACATGCGCCGATCCCAGGTGAACGTGGACCGGCGACCAGTGCTTCAGGGGCTGCGCTTCCGAGCCGAGCAGGTTCAGGCGAACGTCGATGCGGTCGGTCGGGGCGTGAAGCTCGGGGCTCACGACCCACTCGCCGCGCTTGATCGCATCCTTGGAAAGCCGAGGGCCCGCGAGGTTGAGCGCGCAGCGCTCGCCGGCACGTCCGATCTCGGCAGGCCGGTTCTGCGCGTGGAGTGAACGCACCCGTGCCTCGATGCCGGACGGCGTCAGCAGCAGCCGGTCATCGACCCTGATCTCACCGGCATGGACCGTGCCCGTGACGACGACGCCCGCCCCCGAAAGCACGAAGCAGCGATCCACCGCCAGGCGCGCGAAGCCCGCGGCGCCCTTGCCGCTCTCGCCGAGGACCAGCAGCTTTTCCTTCAGCTCGGCGATCCCCTGCCCGGTCACCGCCGAGACCGGCACGATCTCGGCGCCGCGCAGCGAGGTCGCGGCGAGCAGGGTCTCGATCTCGGCCATCCGCTCGAGCTGCTGGTCGTCGTTGGCGAGGTCGGCCTTGGTGAGGGCCACGATGCCGCGATCGAGGCCCAGCAGGTCGAGGATCTGCAGATGCTCCACGGTCTGCGGCTTGATCCCCTCGGCCGCCGACACGACGAGCAGCGCCGCATCGATGCCGGTGGCGCCGGCCAGCATGTTGTGCACGAAGCGCTCGTGGCCCGGCACGTCGACGAAGCCGAGTTGCCGGCCGTCGCCGAGATCGCTGTAGGCGTAGCCCAGGTCGATGCAAGGCCTTCACCAGCGCGGTCTTGCCGTGATCGATGTGGCCCGCCGTCCCGACGATCATTGCAGCGGCTCCTCGGCCCGGCGCTCGGCCTCGGCGCGCTGCGAGGCCCGGGCGTGCGCCCGCGCCTCCTTCAGGAAGCCGGCCGCCAGCTCGCCCGCACCGCCCATCTCGGCCCGCCGCAACCAGTGCAGCGCCTCGACCACGTCGCGCTCGACGCCCTTGCCGGCGAGACAGGCCGCCCCCAGCATCGCCTGCGCCTCGGGATGGCCGAGGCGCGCAGCGCGGCCCCACCAGTCAGCCGCCGCAGTCGCGTCGCGTTCGACGCCCAGCGCGTTGTGATGAATGTCACCCAGCCGGGCCATCGCCGCCGCGCTGCCGTGAGCGGCCGCCTTCTCCGCCCAGAAGCGCGCGCCGGCGTAGTCCTGCGGACAGCCGCCGCCCACCAGCTTCATCCATGACAGCATGTCCTGCGCCTCGGGATCGCCCTGCCGTGCGGCCTTCTCGTAGAGCCGCGCGGCTTCGGCATGGTCCTGCGGCACGCCCCATCCTTCGTAGTAGCAGACGGCGAGGTTGCGCTGGCCGCCGGCGTCGCCCTGCCCGGCGGCGCGCTGCAGCCAGTCGATCGCCTTGGCATGATCCTGTTCGACACCGCGACCCTGCAGGAAGGCCGCACCCATGTTGCTCTGCGCCCGTGCATGCCCTTCATGGGCAAGCGGCGCCCACAGGTCGAGTGCGACGCCATAGTCGCCCGACGTCCACGCCGCCAGCGCCTGCGCCATCCGCTGCTCCGGCGGCGGCACGCGATCGAGCAGCCTAGCCAGCCACGACATGGAGTCCGTCCAGTTGAGCGACGAAGGCCGGCTCGTCGTCGAGCGTACGCAGATCGAAGTAGAGCGTGCCGTCGCCGATCCGGCCGATCACCGGGATCGGCAGCCGGC
The DNA here is from genome assembly GCA_009772935.1 of Rhodospirillaceae bacterium. Taxonomy (GTDB): domain Bacteria; phylum Pseudomonadota; class Alphaproteobacteria; order Reyranellales; family Reyranellaceae; genus Reyranella. The sequence goes on along the minus strand of WOUR01000003.1, from coordinate 163,610 downwards.
GAAACATCTCGGCGATCCGGTCGAGGCCCCTGGCGTCGATCGCGATCGCGAACGACGGTAGCAGGTCGACCGGGAGCGCGCCCGAACCGATCTGTCCCCGCACCTCCGCCACGCTCACGTTCGCCCTGGCGCCCAACGCCGCCTGCACGGCCGGCAGCAGCCGTTCCGCCAGGGCGCGGATCTCGGCGGCCGGGCGCGCCAGCGCACGTATGGTCGGCAGGCGTTGGGCCAGACGCCCCGGATCGGCGTAGAGCCGCAGCGTCGCCTCGAGCGCTGCAAGCCGGACCTTGTCGAGGCGCAGCGCCCGCTTCATCTGGTTGCGCGCGATGCGCTGGATCAGCGCCTTGCGGCCGACGACGAGCCCGGCCTGCGGCCCTCCCAGCAGCTTGTCACCGGAAAAGGTGACGACATCGACACCGGACGCCACGGCTTCGCGCGCCGTCGGCTCGTGCGGCAGGCCCCAGGTCTCGAGATCGGCCAGCGTGCCGCTGCCGAGATCCTCGATCAGCGCCACGCCCTTGTCGCGCGCGAGCGGCACGAGTTCGGCGGCCGCAACCGACTTGGTGAATCCCTGTATCGCGTAGTTCGACGGATGGACCTTCATGATCGCGGCCGTGTCCGGCCCGATCGCCGCCGCGTAGTCCTTGAGATGGGTGCGGTTGGTCGTGCCGACCTCGACCAGCCGGCAGCCGGCGCGCGCCATGATGTCGGGAATGCGGAAGGCCCCGCCGATCTCGATCAGTTCGCCGCGCGAGACGATGACCTCGCGGCCGGCGGCGAGTTCGCTCAGCACCAGCAGCACCGCGGCGGCATTGTTGTTGACGGCCGTCGCCGCCTCGGCGCCGGTCAGGCGACAGAGCCACGGCGCGATGTGATCGTCGCGCTCGCCGCGCGCACCGCCGTCCAGATCGTATTCGAGCGTGGTCGGCGAGCGCATCGCCTCGACCGCCGCGGCAATGGCCTCCTCGGCCAGAACGGCGCGGCCGAGGTTGGTGTGCAGAACGGTGCCCGTGAGGTTGAACACGCGCCGCTGCGAGGGCTGCAGGAACGCAGCCAGCCGCGCCGTGCACCAGTGGACGCACGCGGCTTCGCTGGCGACCTCGGGCGTTCCCCGGCGCTCGTCGACCCATGCGCGAAGCGCTTCGATGACGAGCGGACGACCGGCGCGCTCGATCAGCGGGGCGACGGTCGGCCAAGAGGCCATGCGATCGATCGACAGCGGGCGGATTTCGGAGGCGCCATCGGCGCGGTCGGCACGCGACACGGAATTCTTCCTACCAGTGAGAGGCCGGACGTCCTGTCCGCCAGCGTTCAACATGGCTCAGCCCCAACGGCCGATCAATCACTTCTCCGGCGACTCCATCATGCCCAGCACGAACGGATTGGGCACGCGCGCGAAGCCCTCCTCGCCCACAAGGACGTCGAGGCCGAGCGAGGCCAGATCGTCGGCCAGCGGTTCGAGGCTACGGGCCTTCTCGAGATAGAAGACCTTTGAATAACCGTGGCAGGCCTCGCAACATTCCGCCCGGAGATAGGATGTGCCGGCCAGGTTGCGGAACGAGATCCCGTCGGTGCTGCCGCAATGCACGCAGCGCACCCGCGTGTAGCGCCACGACGTGGCGCACAGCGAACAATGAAGGTGCCGGTGGCCGAACTTCGTGCCGCCGGGCGAGACGAGACCCGATACGGGCGGCGATCCGCAGGCCGGACAGTCGCCGCCTTCGGTCTCGCCTGCCAGATCGCCGGCGTCGAGCAGCGCCGCCATGCGCGTCCAGGCAACCTGCAGGGCCGCCGCCACGAAGACGGCCTGGGCGGCTTCCCCGGGCGCAACGTCCCCGCCGAGAAAACGGTCCGCGAGCTCCTCGAGTGAAGCCTGGTCCGCTTGCATGAGCGCCTCGCGGGCTGCTCGCGCCGAGTCCGGCAGAACGTCGAGGTCGATCGTCTCCAGGAGGCGCGACAGCGCCACCCGCCAGCTCCCGTCGCGCGACCAGATCGAGGGATCGAGCGGTGCGCGCTGCACCAGCCGCGCCTTGCCGATCTCGGCCGCTCCCGGCATCGAACCGGGCGGCAGTCCCGCCAACGCCTCGTGCTGAGCCGTCACCAGCGCCGCAATGACGCGCAGGAACCCTTCGAGATCATGGCCGGGCGCCAGCGCCCGAAGACGGGCGGCCCTGTTTTCGAAGACCGTGGACAGATCGGGCAGGCGAATGCGCTCACCCTCGGCAGCCGCACCGAGGATGTTCTCGCCGAACGCGGACACGGGATTTTCGGGACCGGAACTCAGGACTTGCCGACTTCCTGGCGGAACCACTTGCGATGATGCTTCCAGGCCCAGCCGCCGCTGACCGAACCCCGGGTCATGGCGCTCAGCGTCCCCTTGACCCAGATGGCGGCATAGACATGCACGATCCAGATCAGGATGGCGCCGATGGCGCAGAGCGCGTGGATCACCGCCGAGAGACGCTTCTGGTCGATCGTCGTATAGGACGCGAAGTAGGTGTCCCACAGCACGAAGCCGCTGCCGAGCAGCAGCAGGATCAGGATCGACTGGCCCCAGAAGACCAGTTTCTGGCCGGCATTGTACTTGCCGACCTCGGGCAGCCCCTCCTCCTTGTCGTTGATCACCGCGCCCAGGTTCTTCATCCAGACCGTGTCGTCACGGTTCCAGAGGTTGAGCGTGAAGAAACGGAGGAACAGGCCGAGGAAGCTGACCGCGAGGACGACGCCGATCCACGGGTGGATGGCGCGCGTGATCTGGCCGCCACCGAACAGGTAGGTGAGGAAGTAGAGCGACGGATGGAACAGCGCCATGCCGCTGAGCGCCAGCAGGATCAGCGAGACGGCCGTGATCCAGTGATTGATGCGGGCGGCCGTGGTGTAGCGGCTCACCGGCTTGGCGTGTGCACTCATGCCTTGTCGCTCCCGGCCAGTTCGGCCGCCTTCTCCTCGTCATGCTCGGTGACCCTGTTGGGGCCCCTGGTGACGTAGTGCATGAGGCCGAAGGCGCCGGCGAAGGCGATCGCCGCCAGCGAGAGCGGCTTCATGACGCCCTTCCAGATCCCGACCAGCGGACTGATGTGCGGATTGTCCGGCAGGCCGGCATAGAGCGACGGCTTGTCGGCATGCTGCAGCACGTACATGACATGCGTGCCGTTCACGCCCGGCGGATTGTAGAGGCCGGCATTCTGGTAGCCGCGCGACTTCAGGTCGGTGATGCGCTTGCCGGCATGGGCGATCATGTCTTCCTTGGTGCCGAAGTAGATCGCCTGGGTCGGACACGCCTTGGCGCAGGCCGGCGCCTGGCCGACCACCACACGATCGGAACAGAGCGTGCACTTGTAGGCCTTGCTGGTGACCTGGGAGATGCGCGGGATGTTGAAGGGGCACCCCTTCACGCAGTAGCCGCAGCCGATGCAGTTGTCGGAGATGAAGTCGACGATGCCGTTGGTGTACTGGACGATGGCGCCCGGCGCCGGGCAGGCCTTGAGACAGCCCGGATCGTCGCAGTGCATGCAGCCGTCCTTGCGGATCAGCCATTCCAGATCGTCGCCGTGCTCGTACTCCGTGTAGCGCATGACGGTCCACGAGGCCGTCGTGAGATCGGTCGGGTTGTTGTAGGTGCCGTCGGTGAAGCCGATCGGCTGGTCGAGCTGGTTCCATTCCAGACAGGCGGTCTGGCAGGCCTTGCACCCGATGCACTTGCTGACGTCGATCAGCTTGGCGACGGGAACCGCGGCCGGCTTGCCGGCGGCGGGTGGCGGCACGCTGGAGGCGGACCGGCGGCGGAGATCGAGGGCTTGCATCACGGACATCTCACCCTCCCCGATCAGGACACGGCCGGCGTCGCCGCCGGCGGGGTGGTTTTCTTCACGTCCACCAGGAACGCCTTGTATTCAGGCGTATTGGTGCTGGCATCCCCGACCGCGGGCGTCAGCGTGTTGAGCGGATAGGACTTCCGCGCGAGGCCGACGAAGCCGAAATGGATCGGCAGGCCGATCACGTCGCAGGGCTTGCCGTCGACCATGATCGGCCGGAAGCGCTTCGACACGGACGCCTTCGCCTTGATCATGCCGCGCTGGCTCGACACCTCGACCCAGTCGCCGTTCCGGATGCCCTTGGCCTTGGCCAGACGCTCGCCCATCTCGACGAACATCTCCGGCTGGACCACGGCATTGTCGTGCACGTTCTTGGTCCAGTAGTGGAAGTGCTCGGCGAGGCGATACGAGGTCGCAACGATGGGAAACTTGTCGGGCGTGCCGAACGACTTCGCGTCGGCCGCGAACACCCGTGCCACCGGATTGGTGTTGATCTTGGGGTGCAGCGGATTGGCGATGTAGGCGTCCATCGGCTCGTAGTGCTCGGGGAAGGGCCCGTCCGGCATCGCCGTGCGCGAGAACAGCCGCGCCGTGCCTTCCTGGTTCATGATGAACGGCCCGACCGCCTTGTCGGGCGCCACCGTCGGGGCATAGTCCGGCACGTCCGGACCGACCCAGCGCGAGCCGTTCCAGGTGATGTACTTCTTGCGCTCGCTCCAGGCCTTTCCGTCGGGATCGGCCGAGGCGCGGTTGTAGAGGACGCGCCGGTTGGCCGGCCAGGCGTAGCCCCAGTTCGGATGGACCCCGAGACCGCTCGGGTCGCTGGCGTCGCGCCGCATCGACATGTTGCCGGCCTCGGTATAGACGCCGGTGTAGATCCAGCATCCGCCCGACGTCTTGCCGTCATCGCGCATCACGGCGAACCCCGGCAGCAACTGGCCCGCCTTCAGCATCACCTTGGTAGGATCGGCCGGATCGGGCAGGTCCTCCAGCGCGTAGCCGTTGATCTCCTTCAGGAGTTCGACCGGCTCCGGATGCGCGGGCTTGGCGTAGTTCCAGGTCGTATTGAGGATCGGATCGGGGAAGGCGCCGCCTTCCTTCGCGTAGAGCGCGCGCAGGCGGCTGTGCAGTTCGGCGATGATCTGGATGTCGCCGCGCGATTCGCCAGGTCCCTCCACGGACTTCCAGTGCCACTGGATCACCCGGCTGGAGTTGGTGAATGTCCCCTCGTCCTCGGCATAGGCCGTGGTCGGAAGCTGGAAGACCTCGGTCTGGATCGCCTTTGGATCGACGTTGTTGAACTCGCCGTGGTTTTCCCAGAAGCGCCCCGTCTCGGTCTCGAGCGGATCCATGATGACGAGCCACTTGAGCTTCGACAGCCCTGCCTGGACCTTGGCCTTGTTGGGCGCCGCCATCATGACGTTGAGGCCCTGGCAGAACAGGCCGTTCATCTGGCCGCCCGCCATCATGTCGACGATCTTGAGAACGTCGTAGGCGGTGTCGAACTTGGGCAGATAATCGTAAGCCCAGTCGTTCTCCCGGGTGGCCGCCTTGCCGAACAGGCTCTTCTGCTGGCTGACGAAGAACTTCCCGTAGTTCTGCCAGAAGCTGGTCTGGCCGGGGCGTATGGGCTTGAAGGCACGCGCCTTCATGTAGTCGGCGTAGGTCGCCTCCCGCTCGTTCGGCAGGACAAGGTAACCCGGCGTCGAGGTCGTCAGCAGCCCGAAGTCGGTGATGCCCTGCACGTTCGAGTGGCCACGCAGCGCATTCACGCCGCCGCCCGGGATACCCATGTTGCCGAGCAGGAGCTGGATCATGGCCATGCTGCGGATGTTCTGAGCGCCGGTCGTGTGCTGGGTCCAGCCCAGCGCGTAGAGCGAGGTCATCGACCGCTCGCCGTTGGCGGTCGTTGCGATCAGCTCACAGACCTTCAGGAACTTGTCCCTGGGCGTGCCGCAGATGCGTTCGACCATCTCGGGCGTGTAGCGCTCGACATGCGCCTTCAAGAGGTTGATGGCGCAACGCGGGTTCTGCAGGGTCTCGTCGACCTTCGCCATGCCCTGTTCGTCGAACTCGTAGTCCCAGCTCGAGCGATCGACGTAGCTCTTCCTCGCAGCGTCGTAGCCCGTGAACAGCCCGTCCTCGAACTTGAAGCCTTCCTTCACGATGTAGGAGGCGTTGGTGTAGGCGTTGACGTACTTCTGATGGATCTTGCCGTTACCCAGCAGGTAACGCATCACGCCCGAAAGGAACGCGATGTCGGTGCCCGGACGGATCGGTGCATAGAGATCGGAGACCGCGGCCGAGCGCGTGAAGCGCGGATCGACCACGATGAGCTTGGCACCGTTGTTGGCCTTGGCCTCGGTCACCCACTTGAAGCCACAGGGATGGGCTTCGGCGGCATTGCCGCCCATGATCAGAACGACGTCGGCATTCTTGATGTCGTTCCACGAGTTCGTCATCGCGCCACGTCCGAATGTGGGGCCAAGACTGGCCACCGTCGGTCCGTGTCATATTCGTGCCTGGTTCTCCAGCGCCAGTATGCCGGTCGACCGAATGGCCTTGTAGGTGAGGTAACCCGCCTCGTTGCTGCAGGCGGAGCCGGCAAGGAAACCGGTGCTCACCCAGCGGTTGACCGTGACGCCGTCGCGATTCTTCGCAATGAAGTTCTTGTCGCGGTCTTCCTTGGCAAGCTTGGCGATCCGCTCCATCGCGAAGTCCCAGCTCACGCGCTCGAACTTGTCGGAACCCGGCTTGCGGTGCATCGGATACTGGAGGCGGTTGACGCTGTTGGCGAAGCCCAGCGACGCCGCGCCGCGCGCGCAGAGTGTGCCGCGATTGATCGGGTTGTCGGAATCGCCCTCGATGTGGACAAGCCGCGCCTTGGAGCCCTTCGCGCCGTCGGCCGACGAGTAGACCAGGACACCGCAGCCCACCGCACAGTAGGGGCAAGTATTTCGTGTCTCGGTGGTCTTCTCGAGCCGGAACGGGCGCACACCGGCGGCCAGTCCCTCACTCGCGCCGATAAATCCCAAGGCACCGACGGAAGAGGCGGCGAGGCCGGCGGCGCTCACCTTCATGAATTGCCGACGTGTGACGGCCATGTTTCGCTCCATCCCTAGCGACGCGCATGAGGCGGTTGACCGCCTCTTTTCTTAGCTGCGTCTCGGATAGTGAAACTCGGCGGGGACGGCGAATCAACAGGTATTTCGGGAATAACTGAAAATTGGGCGCCTACCCTTGCGTGCAACCCGGGGGATCCCCGCCCCTCTCAGGGCTTCCGCTGGAACCCCCAGGTTTGCGCCAGGATCTCGCCCATCCGGGCGGCGATGATCCGGTTGCCGAGGCTCTCGTTCGCCGCATCCCGGGCGTAGTGGATGTGGTCGGCGTAGATCGTGCCCTTCTCCCCGGCGAAGATCTGGGTCAGGTCGAAGACGGGCGCGCCGCCATCGCGCAAGGTCATCAGTCCGGTGACGATGTTCCGGTAGATGTCACGATACGAGAGGTCGCCGACGAGCCGCTTCTCCTCCTCGGTGAGTTCCTTGCCGATGGCCGGCGCCGGCTGGATGAAGTAGGCCGACTTCACGTTGTTGTCGCGCGCGACCGCGAACGTGGCCCGCACGTACTTCTTGTAGAGCTCCAGTTGGACGTCGAAGGCGAGCTTGTGGTTGCGCTGAATGTCCTCCGGCAAGTGGAAGATGCTGTTCAGCGTCGTCTTCTTCGTCGACTTGAAGATGTCCTTGCCCTTGGCGGCCTGCTCGATGCCCCGCACCACCATGTAGGCGGCATGCGAGTGCCCGAGGACCGGATTCAGGGCGAGCGTGCCCGCGATCCGCCCCATGACCCAGCCGATCGCCGCATCGCCGAAATTCTCGTCGGCCACGAACGGATTGACGTCGAGGAAGTTGCTGAGCGGCCGCTCCAGCCGCTCGCTGAAGCCCGGCCAGAAGAAATAGTGCTCGTTGAAGCCGCCGAGGACGGCGACCGCGTCGACCGACGTGGCGTAGAGTGAGAAAAGAATGAACGGCTGCGGCTCCTTCCATGCGCCATCGCCGCCGTTCAGCACCAGGAACGGCTTGCCGTTCGGGCTGATGTATTTGTTGTTGAGCTCTTCCTCGAGATAGCGCGGCGCGGGCGGCGCTGCATTCTGCCCGAGCTGCGATGCCACGGAGCCGCCCGTCAGCATCACGACATAGCGGTCGTTGGGCTTCAGGACCGGATAGTCCGGTCCGAACAGCCCGACGTTGTTGACCCACGGCATGCCGCACGGCGGATTCGCGTGATGGACGAACGCGACATACGGGTGCGGGAAGAGCGTGTCGACGTAACGGCAGGCCGTGCCCTTGGTGGCGTCCCGCACGTAGGTGTTCTGGGTACGCTCGAACAATTCCTCCGCCGGCGTGTAGCGGCCGTCTTCCAGATACATCCAGGCAATCGCCGTGACTTCGAGCGCGGCGAGCGACAGGACAATTCCGAAGAGGATGGAGATCCAGCCGAAGATGCGCTGCTTCATCTCCCCGCCCGTTACTTCCTCGTTGCCTGAATGGCCTGCCAGACGCGCTGCGGCGTGGCCGGCATCTGGATGTTGCGCACGCCGAGCGGCCACAGCGCATCCATGATCGCGTTCATGACCGTGGGCGTCGATCCGACCGTGCCGGATTCGCCGACGCCCTTGGCGCCGATCGGGTTGCTCTTGGCCGGCACCGTGTCGTCGAGCTGGTTGTTGAAGGTCGGGAAGGTCTCCGCCCGCGGCATCGCATAGTCCATGAACGAGCCGGTCAGGAGCTGGCCGCTCTCGCGATCGTAGACGTTCTCCTCCAGCAGCGCCTGGCCGATACCCTGGGCGCACCCGCCATGGATCTGGCCGAACACGATCGGGCGGTGCAGCGGCTTGCCGACATCGTCGACCGTCGTGTAGCGCTTGAGCTCGACCATGCCGGTGTCGGGATCGATCTCGACCTCTCCGACATGGGCGCCGTTGGGCCAGGCGATTCCGTCGACCGTGTTAACGTTCTCGATGAAGATGCGCCTGTCGGGCTGCTTCGCCGCCAGCTCGCCGAGGCCGATGCCGCGGTCGGTGCCGGTGATCGTGAAGCGTCCGGCCGAATAGACGATGTCGGCGGTGGCCGCCTCGAGCGCGTCGGCCGCCAGTTCCTTGCCCTTGTCGACCAGCTTCTCGCTGCCGCTCAGCACCGCCGAGCCGCCGATATAGGCCGAGCGCGAGCCCATCGAGCCGACGCCGCCGACCCGGTCGGAATCGCCCATGGCGATCTCGATCTTGGACGGATCGATGCCGAGCAGTTCGGAGGCGAGCTGGGTAAAGCTGGTCTGGAGCCCCTGCCCCATGCCCTGGGTGCCCATCCAGATCACGACCTTGCCGTCTTCCTTGACCTCGTAGTGCGCCATCTCGTTCATGACGTTGGCCGAGGTCCATTCGACATAGGAGGCGAGACCGCGGCCATAGAGCTTGCCGCGCTTCTCGGCGTCCGCCTTGCGCGCCGCGAAGCCGCCCCAGTCGGCAGCCTCGAGCGTCTTGGTCAGGAAGAGGTTGAAGTCGCCGGAGTCGTACTTCTCGCCCATCGCCGTGGTGTAGGGCATCTGCGCGGGCTTCACGAAGTTGCGCCGGCGCAGCTCGGCCGGATCCATGCCGATCTGGCGCGCCGCCGTGTCCATCATGCGCTCGAGGTTGAAGATGCACTCGGGACGGCCGGCGCCGCGATAGGCGCCGATCGTCGCGGTGTTGGTGATGACGCAGGTGATCCGGAGATCGATCAGCGGGACGTCGTAGGTGCCGGTCGTCACCTTCGGGCCGACGAACAGCGGGATGACCACGCCACCGCGCGACGGGTAGGCCCCGATATTGGCGAAGGCTTCCATGCGCAGCGCCAGGATCCGGCCGTCCTTGTCGAAGGCCATCGACGCCTTGTGGAACTGGTCGCGACCGGCGGTCGTGGCGGCGAACTCCTCGCCGCGCTCGGCGCGCCAGCGCACCGGACGCTTCAGCACCTTGGCAGCCCACACGGCCACCGCCTCGTCGGGCTGGATGCCGACCTTCATGCCGAAGCCGCCGCCGATGTCGCGCACCACGACGCGCACCTTGTCCTTGGGCATCTTCAGGATGACGTCGCACAGCGTATCGCGCGTGACCGACGGGTTCTGGCTGCCGATATGGACGATCAGCCGGTCGTTTTCCCACTCCGCCATGACGGCGCGCGGCTCCATGGCGTTCACGATCAGCCGCTGGTGCACGATATCGAGCGAGACGACGTGGGCCGCGGCCTTGAAGACCTCCTCGGCCTTGGCATGATCGCCGAACTTGTTGTAGCCCGCGACGTTGCCCGGCGCGCCCTGCCAGACCTGCGGGGCGCCGGGCTTCAGCGCATCCTCGATCTCGGTGACCGACGGGAGCTGCTCGTAGTCGATCTCGACCAGCTCGACGGCGTCCTGCGCCTGCTCGCGCGTATCGGCCACGATGGCCACGACGGCCTCGCCGACATACCGCACGACCTCATGCGCCAGCGACCGGCGGGGCGTCATCTCGGGCTTGCTGCCGTCGGCGGCCGGGAACATCGCCGGGAACGCGAAATTGCCGACGCCGTCCTTTTCCATGTCGGCCCAGGTGTAGACCGCGACGACTCCCGGCGCCGCCTTGGCGGCCTCGGTGTCGATCTTCAGGATTTTTGCATGGGCATGCGGGGAACGAACGAGGACCACATGCGCCTGATTCGGACGCGACAGGTTGTCGGTGAACCCACCCGTGCCGGTCAGGAGCCGGTCGTCCTCGACACGCTTGATGTACTGAGCCTTGCCAAACACCGCCATACGCCACTCCCGCCGCGAAATCCCATCCGGATCGGCCGGACTATAGCGGCGAAGCGGCGTCCCACAAGTCAGCGCGACGGATCGCCCCCAGCTCAGTGGCGAAGGCTGGGCATCTCCGGCAGGGGAACGATGCGGATTCCCGCCGCCTCGAGACCCTCGCGGACCGCCTTGGCCACGGTCACCGCCGTCGGGCCGTCCCCGTGGACGCAAATGGAATCGACCCGGCAGGGGATGCGCTTGCCCGACGTGGAATAGATCGCCTGCTCGTCGACCATGCGCCGGACATGCTCGACCGCCTTGGCCGGGTCCTTGATCATCGAATTGGCTTCCTTGCGCGGCGTCAGCAGGCCGGCATCGGTGTAGGTCCGGTCGGCGAACACTTCCTCGGCGACGCGCAGCCCGTGCTTGAGCGCGGCCTTGCCCTGCTCGGTGTTGGCCTGGGCGAGGAAGATCAGGTCGCGATCCACGGCCTTGGTCGCGCGCGCGATCGCCTCGGACATTTCCGGACTCTCGGCCGACATGTTGGCCATCATGCCGTGCGGCTTCATGTGGGTGACCTTGGCGCCATGAAGGGCCGCGATCGCCTGCAATGCCCCGATCTGATAGGCGATGTTGGCCTCCAGCTCCTTGACCGTGAGGTTGATGACGCGGCGGCCGAATCCCTGCAGGTCGGCGAAGCCCGGATGGGCGCCGATCGAGACGCCGTTCTGGGTGCAGAGCTTCACCGTATCCATCATCACGACCGGATCGCTGGCGTGGAAGCCGCAGGCCACGTTGGCCGACGCGACGATCTTCAGGACCTCGCCGTCGTTGCCCATCACCCAGGGTCCGAAACTCTCGCCCAGGTCCGAGTTGATATTGACGTGTCCTGCATTGGTCGCGGCGGCCATGGGAGACTCCCTCAATCTGAGGCGCTATCCTAGCAGATGTGAGCGTTCGATACCTATCCTGCGGCGACACCGCCTTCACCGTCGAGTTCGGCAACGAGATTTCCCCCGGGATCAACGGCCGGGTCATGGCCCTCCACGCCGCGATCGGCCTGGCCCGCGAGGCCGGGGAGATTGCCGGTGTGATCGAGACCGTCCCCACCATGCGGTCCCTGATGGTGACCTACGATCCGCTTTCGACCTCCCGTGCCGATCTCCAGCCCAAGGTCGATGCCCTGATCGCCCGCGGTCTGCCGGCCGATGCCGTGAGCCGCCAGGTCAGGCTGCCGTGCTGCTACGACGATCCCGAATTCGCACCCGACCTCGCCGAAGTCGCGGAGCGCACGAATAAAACGCCGGAAGAGGTGATCGCGGCCCACCTCGCCTCGCCGTTCAAGGTCTATGTGCTGGGCTTCATGCCCGGCCTCGCCTACGTGGCGGGGCTCGACCAGGCGCTCTTCCTGCCCCGCCGCAGCCAGCCGCGCGTGCGGGTGCCGCGCTCCTCGGTCGCCATCGCCATGGACATGACCACCATCTATCCCTTCGAGAGTCCCGGCGGCTGGCACCTGATCGGCCGCACGCCGCTCTGGATGTTCGACAAGCGCCGCGAGCAGCCGGTCTTCCTGTCGCCGGGCGATTCGCTTTCGTTCGAGCGGATCGATCGCAAGACCTTCGACCGCATCGCCGGCGAGGTCGAGGCCGGCACGTTCGACTGGTCGAGCCTGGTGAAGAGCAAATGAGCGCCGGCTTGAAAGTCGTCCGCGCGGGCCTGTTCGACACGCTGCAGGATTTCGGGCGTACCGGCTTCATGGCGCTCGGGATGCCGACCGCCGGCGCGATGGACCGGATCGGGCTCAGCCTCGCCAACGCGCTGGCGGGCAATCCCGCCAACACGGCCGGGCTCGAGATCGGCGTCATGGGCCCCGACCTGCTGGTCGAGGCCGACAGTGTGAGGATCGCCCTGGTGGGTCCGCTCTCCCCGGCACTGATCGAAGAGCCGGATGCCGCGCCCAGGCCCCTCGACTCCGACCGCAGCCATCTCCTGAAGCGTGGGCAAATCCTGCGCGTCGGCATGATCGAGGGATCGAGCACGGCCTATCTCGCCGTGGCGGGCGGTTTCGACCTGCCCGCCTTCATGGGCAGCCTCTCGACCTATTCGAGGGCGGGCATCGGCGGCTTCGACGGCCGCAAGCTCGCGGCCGGCGACCGCCTGCCGCTCGCGAAGGCAGGCGTACCGGCCGGCAACGAGCGCAGGCTCGCCCAGCCCTTCGACTATGGCAGCGGGCCGCTGCGCGTGGTCTGGGGGCCGCAGGAGGATTATTTCAGCGACCAGGGTCGCCGGACCTTCGTGGACTCCGAGTATCGCGTCTCCAAGGAAGCCGATCGCATGGGCATCCGCTTCGAGGGACCGACGATCGCCCACGCGAGGAGCGTCGACCAGGGGGGCGCCGACATCATCTCCGACGGCATCGCGCCCGGCGCCATCCAGGTGCCCGGGGCCGGCCTGCCGATCGTGCTGCTCGCCGACCGGCAGACGGTCGGCGGTTACCCGAAGATCGCCACCGTCGCATCGGTGGACCTGCCGCGCCTCGGACGCCTGCTGCCCGGCCAGGCCGTGCGCTTCGCCGCCATCACCGTGGAGGAAGCGGAGGCCCTGCGCCGCGACCAGGAAGCCAGGCTCCAGCGCGCCATCGCCGGTTTCGTCGTGGCGCGCCCACCAGGCGGTATCGACCTGGCGCGCCTCTACGAAGAGAACCTGATCGACGGCGTCGTCTTCGATTCGCCGTGGAACATGATCTCGAAGCCCTCATCGCGCGAGGGCGGCACGAAGTAGCGAGTGAAGAGGTCGAACTCCGCGTCGCTGGTGTTGAATGCATGCGTACCGGCGGCATTGCGGGCGCGCAGCCGGGCCTTGCAGACATCGTCGGACACGTCGAGGAAATGCAGTTGGTGGTTCGCACCGGCGCGCTCGAACAGGCCGCGCATCCACTGGCGACTGGCCGGCGTGTTCGCGGGAAAGTCGAGCACCACCGACAGGCCAGCTTCCAGCAACGTGACGATATGGTCGCCCATGACCTCGCGCAGGCGGCGGGAGTTGCGCACATAATCCTCGAGAGTCTTCTGCTCGTCCCTGTAGAGACAGGCGAGCCACGCATCTTCGCTTATCCGTATCGAGCCCGTGCGCGCCGTCAGTTCGGCGGCGAGGGTCGACTTTCCGGCGGCGATCTTGCCGCAGATCATGTGGAGCGTCGCTCCAGCCCGCCTTGCCGTTTCGTCCATCGATAGCCCCCGCGAAGACGCTTTACTGTAGCCGGTCCGGGTCGTCATTGTTACGAACCGCCGGGGCTGGAAACGTTCCGAAAATTGATCGGGGGATGCGTCGAGATGAGCTGGCAACCGGAAATGGACGAGTTGCGCCGCCGTCAGGAAATGACGAAGCGCATGGGCGGCGCAGACAAGGTGAAGCGCCAGCACGATGGCGGCCGGCTCACGGTCCGCGAGCGCATCGACCGGTTGCTCGACGAGGGTTCGTTTCGCGAAATTGGCAGCATCGCCGGCAAGGCGGAATATGACGGCCGCAACGACCTGACCGACCTCACGCCGGCGAACGTCGTCATGGGCCGCGGCAAGATCGACGGACGGCATGTCGCCGTCACCGGCGACGACTTCACCGTGCGCGGCGGCTCGGCCGACGCCACGATCAAGGAGAAGTCCAACTACGTCGAACGCTACGCCAACCAGTATCGAATTCCGGTGGTACGACTGATCGAGGGGTCGGGCGGCGGCGGATCGGTGAAGACGATCGAGACGACGGGGCGGGCCAACGTGCCGGGAGTCGCCGGCTGGGAATGGACCGTGCGCAACATGGGCGCCGTGCCCACCGTGGGCCTCGGCCTCGGCTCCGTCGCAGGCCTGGGCGCAGCGCGCCTCGCCGCCACCCACTATTCGGTGATGGTGAAGGAAGTCTCGGCAATGTTCGTCGCCGGCCCGCCGGTGGTGAACCGTCTGAGCCCCAAGCAGTACGACAAGCAGGAACTGGGCGGCTGGGAGATCCAGCTGCGCGCCGGCGCGATCGACGAGGCGGTGGACAGCGAGGACGAGGCCTTTGCCGCGGCGCGCCGCTTCCTCTCCTACCTGCCCTCCTCGGTCCACGAGGCGCCGCCGCGCGGCCCGGTGACCGACGATCCGGCGCGACGCGAGGAGACGCTGTTCGACGCCATCCCGCGCGACACCCGCAAGGTCTATCGCATCCGTCCGATCGTCGAGAAGGTGGTCGACCAGGGCAGCTTCTTCGAGATGGGCCGACTCTACGGTCGCTCGGTCGTGACCGGCTTCGCCCGCGTCGACGGCTGGCCGGTCGCGGTGATGGCGAGCGACCCGATGTTCTATGGCGGCGGCTGGACGTCCGATACCTGCCAGAAGGTGACGCGCTTCCTCGACCTCGCGGAGACCTTCCACCTGCCGGTCGTCTATTTCTGCGACTGCCCCGGCTTCCTGATCGGCCTCGAGGCCGAAAAGAGCGGCGTCATCCGCCAGGGCGTGCGCGCCATGTCGACGATGTTCCAGACCACCGTGCCATGGTGCACCTTCATCATCCGCAACGCCTTCGGTGTGGCCGGTGCCGCGCACCAGAACGGCTCGCGCATGAACTGGCGCTATGCCTGGCCGTCGGGCCGTTGGGGCTCGCTGCCGCTGGAGGGCGGTATCGAGGCCGCCTACCGCGCCGACATCGACGCCGCCGACGATCCCAAGGCCAAGATGGCGGAGATCGAGGACCGGCTCAACAAGCTGCGGTCGCCCTTCCGCAGCGCCGAGACCTTCTGGATCGAGGAGATCATCGATCCGCGCGATACGCGCAGGATTCTCTGCGAGTTCGTCGACCTGGCCGCGCCGGTACGCGGCAGCGGGCCGGCGAACATGTGGATGCGGCCCTGACAGGCCGTCGAAAAAGTCGGAGTCACGGCGAATAAACGAAACAGACGAAATAAACGAAACAAATGAAACGAATGTCGCACCCCCTCGGCTCCGTGTGGAGACGCAACAATGTTGCGCGACAGCGCCGCTGAAAGGGCCATTCCAGCAACCCGCCAGAGTCTTTCCGTCTCAAATTGACCCAATCCCCTCATCCTGAGCCGCCAGCGCCGATGGCTGCTCAGGGCGAGGTCATTCTTGGGAGGCTCGACACGGTTCACTCGCGCCCGGAAAGACTCTAACTCCGCCAGCCGTAGCCCTTGAGCTTCGGCAGCATGCCGCAGGCGGGCTCGAAGGGCGGATTGCTGAGGTAATCCTGATCGGCGACGATGTAGGAGTGGCCGGGCGTGCGGCTGACCACGGCGCTCAACGCCGGATATGACCAATCCTGGAAGAACAACTTGGTCGGCCAGTCGTGCAACGGCAGCGTCTCGGCCCTGACTATTCCGGTACGGTGGTCCACGACCAGCCGCAGTTGCTCGATGTGGCCGCTCCACAGTCGGGTCAATGCAACGTCCGGAACCGCCCCCGCGACGACGAGCGCCCCGAACAGCAGCACCATGCGGCGGGCCACCTCGGGCTGGCGTACGACGACAAAGAGTGCCGGCGGCTTGCGATACGCCACCTGGAGCCACATGCCGACCAGAAGTGCCGCCAGAAGCATGCCGGCGGCTTGCCGCGCGACATAGTGGGAGGGCGGATAGAGTATCGAGGGTGCATGCACGATCCGCCACCACGGCGACAGGGCCAGCAGCAGGGCGATGCTGCCCAACACCACCGTCGGCCCCCGTCCCTGCAGCCAGCTCGGCCGTCGCACGCCGGCGACAAGGCAGATCAGGAAGCCTGCAAGCGGGATGGCGAACTGCATGTTCTGCCAGAAATCGACGCTGGTGGAGCGCACCTTCATGAAGTGCGGATGGTCCCAATAGTCGAAGATCGTCACCGCCGACACGAGCGCCGCGCCGATGAAGGCGAGCGCCGCCAGCCGGAACAGGGTCTTGATCGCCGGATCGGCGCCGCCACGCCGGGCCGCCCACAGGATCGCGGCCGCCAGCAACGGTCCCAGGTAGATCGTGGCTTCATAGGAACGCAGGCAGAGCAAACCGAAAGCCAGCAGCAGCGCCGCGTCCCTGCGGCTGGAACCATCGGTCGTGAGCGCGACCGCCATTGCCGCGGTGATGCAGGCAAAGGCCACGTTGTACTCGCCGACGATGAAGAACGAGGTCGGCAGGTAGACCGCGGCAACGATCGCCAGCACCGCCGCCAGCAACACGGGATCGCGGCTCACGCGGACAAGGGCGAAGTGATAGAAGGCGGTCGGCAGGGCGAACAAGGCCGCCGAATAGGCCAACGCCAGCAGCCTCGTATCGCGGACGCCCCATTCGGCCAGCAGCAGCACAGGCGCCTGCGTTACCCAATCGACGTGCGCGCGGGCGGCATAGAAATCGTGGAAATGCCCATGGTCGAGCAGGTTCACCAGGAACGAGGCGCCGTCCCAGAACAGGCCACGGCAGGTCAGCGAATTGTGCAACGCGAGTGCCCAGAGGAGCACTGCGATACTCCGGGCGACGGCGACCGGCGACATCGTGGGCACGATCAGTCGCGCCACATGTAGTTCCCCAGCGGATAGGGTTCGGCCGGCGGGAATGGCTGCCAGTTGTTGAAGCCGTGCGGCGGCGCGATGATGCCGTCACCGCGCTTGCCGCGCAAAGCCAGGCTCTGGCTGGGCAGGATCCACGACTCGACGAGCGTCTCGAGGGGACGCCGCGAAAGGGGTGTGGCTTCGAAGGCGATCACACCGCTGTTGCCGCGCACGATCGTTCGCACCGTATCGAGGTAGGTGCGCCATTCGAGCGTGAGATAGACGTTGGACGGCAACACCGCGAGCACGGTCAGGCAGGCGAATGCCAGGACCCGGCTCGATATCTCGGTTCGGCGCAGGGCGACGAACGAGGCGAACCGGGAGCCGAGCGGCGACGTGTAGAGCCACATCAGCACGATGATGGAGGCGACGACGAGGCCGGCGAGGCTGCGGGCGGTATATTGCGACTTGGCATGCGGCCGCACCAGCGAGTCGGTCAGCACCAACAACGGTGACAGCGCCAGCAGGACCAGGAAGACGCCGGCGACGAAGTACGGTCTGCGGCCGGCGAGGTCGCGCGGACGCAACAGTGCCCAGCCGGAGATGACCAGTGCCGCGCCCATCGCAAGGTCGAACTGCACGTTCTGCCAGGCGTCGAGAACCGTCGCGGCGGTCCGGCTGAGATGGTCTTCGGAGAAAGGATGGATCACCGAATCCGCCGCCACCCACATCCCGCCCAGGAAAGGCGGGATCGCGAGAAGGTAGAGAGACGTGGCGACAAGCGGTCGCGGCCGGATTCTGTAGATCGTCCAGGCGATCATCAGAGCCAGCAGGGGGCCCAGGTAGATCATCACCTCGTAGGTCCGGACCGCCAGCAGTCCGACGGCCAGCAGGAAGGCACCGTCCGCCACGTTCAGTTCCTTCGCCGTCACCAGCCGGACGGCCACCACGATGCCAATGGCATAGGCGGTGTTGTATTCGCCGACGATGAAGAAGGACGTCGTCAAGAAGACGACGCCGATCGCCGCAAGGACCGCGGCCAGCAGGACGGGGTCGTCCTTCACCCGCATCAGCGCGAGATGATAGAGCGCGGTCGGAAGAGCGAAGAGGCCCAGCGACAACAGCTGCGCCAGCAAATGGAGGTCGGTGACACCGAGAAACACCGCCGTGAGGATCGGCGCCTGGCCGAGAACCATCGCGTACAGGCGCGGGTCGTAGAAGTCGAAGAAGAACTCGCGCCGAGCGACCTGCACGAGGAATGCAGATCCGTCGACGAAAAGCCCCCGGCACTCCCAGCTGTACCAGAGCGCCAGGATCCAGAGCAGGCCGACCGTGGACCTGTATGCGACAGTGGTTGTTGGCATTTCCCCGGGAGCGGGCCTACAGGACCCGTGCCGGGGGTGCAAGCCTTCACGGCTTGCAGCGTCGAAGGGGCGCTGTTAGCAAGACGCGGCAAACAAGGGTGGCGGATGCTCAATTGGGAGAAGATCGACGCGATTCCAGGCTGGTTCATGTTCCAGTCCTATTGCGTTTGGCGTGCCCTGCTCGACCAGCAGACCGGTTCTTCCGGCGACCTGTTCGAGATCGGCGTCTGGCGGGGCCGGTCCGCGTCGGTCCTGGCCTCCTACCGCAAGGGCAACGAGAAGCTCTACCTCTGCGATCTCCGGCTCGATGAAGCCGCCGTCCATCGCGCGATCGAGTCGGTCGGCGCGAAGCCCACGAACATCGTGCCGCTGTCGGGCCCGTCGGCCGACCTGCCCGCCAAGCTCGATCTGCAGGCGATGCACCAGTCGGTGCGCTGGTTCCACATCGACGGCGAGCATACCGGCACGGCCGTCTATCGCGAACTGGAGTTCGCCAACCGGATCGTCAACACCGAGGGCATCGTCGTGATCGACGATTTCTTCTCGCCGCGCTACCCGGCCAATACGACCGAGGTCATCCGCTATCTCGAGAAGAACCCGTTCCATTTCCGCCTTCTCGCCGTCGGCTTCAACAAGGGCTATCTCTGCCGCCCGGAGAGCCTGCCTCGGTACATGGATTTCATGGCGTCCGGCATGTCGCGGGCGCTGCAGGGCTATGGAGCCAAGACCACCATCTTCAAGACGACCGGCCCGTGGGACACCGATGCCGTCGGCATCACCGACTATGTCGAGGATGCCGGGGCCATCGCCGGCCCCGACAACGAACCGCAACGCTGGCACATGATGCGGACCAGGCACGTCTGGGGGCCGGTGCGGCACCTCCAGAACGGCTGGCGGATGCTGCGCGGCCGCTAAGCCGAAGCCCTCCATGGAGCGCGCCACTGGAGTGACGCGCTCCGATGAGCCGATCGGAACTTACGCAGCAGGTCTCGCGATCTTCATCTGGTCGTCGAGATCGTCGGCAATGAAATGTCGCACGACCTCGTCGAGGTCCTTGTCGGTCTCGAAGCCCAGGCGACGGGCGCGCGCCGAATCGATGCCCTGGGGCCAGCCGTCACAGATCTTCTGGATCGCCGGATCGTGCTGCCACACGACCTTGCCGACCTTGCGGTTGCCGGCATGGCGGCCGACCGCCTGCTCGAGCTCCCTGGCCGTCACGTTGATTCCATTCAGCAGCAGCGTGCGTCCGGGACCGAAAGCGTCCGGGGGCAGATCGTGCAGGCGCATGAAGGCGTCGACCGTCTTGCGCGGACTGAGGACCACCATGACCGTCTCCGGTGTCACGGGACAGACGACGTCGATGCCGGTCAGCGGCTCGCGCAGGACCGAACTTGCCCAGGTCGAAGCGGCCTTGTTGGGCAGGCCGGTGCGCACGCAGATCGTCGGCAGCCTCACCGCGGTGCCGCGCAGAAAGCCCTTGCGCGTGTAGTCGCGGACCAGGAATTCGCCGATCGACTTCTGGGCGCCGTAGGACGTCTGGGGCGTCAGAGGCGTGTCGTCGGTCACGGCCGGAGGGAGATCGCCGCCGAAGGCGGCCAGCGAGCTGGTGAACACGACGCGCGGATTGGTGCCGAGCGCCCGACAGGCTTCGAGGACGTTCCGAGTGCCATCGAGGTTGACCCGGTAGCCCAGGTCGAAATCGGCCTCGGCGCCGGCGCTGACCACGGCGGCAAAATGAAACACCGTCGACGCGCCCTGGACGATCGACTGCACGGTCGCGAAATTGGAGATGTCGCCTGCCACCGTCTTGATCCGCGGATCGTCGAGGCCCGGCCCCTCGGCCTTCGCGACGTCGAACAGCAGCAGTTCGTTCACTTTCTTCGGTTGTCCGGAAGCAGCCGCGATCTCGCCCTGTTGCAGTATGCGCCGTGCGAGTTTCTTGCCGAGGAAGCCCGCGCCGCCGGTGATGACCACCTTCATGTCGTTCCCGCCCGATTTCGTTGATGCGGACGAAAGTGTGCACAGAACGCCGTCTGCAGTCTATGTTTGCACGACATGGCCGGCCCCAGCGACATCTATGCCTTCAAGGATGCTCTCATCGTCCTGGGAACGGCGGCCGTCGTGGCTCCCGTCGTACAACGTCTCCGGATCAGCCCGGTCCTCGGGTTCCTGGTCGTTGGCGCCGCGCTCGGCCCCCATGGGCTTGGTCGCCTCGCCGACTATTCCCGCGCCATCGACTGGCTGACCGTCACCGGCGAGAGGCAGATCGCCTTCATCGCCGATCTCGGCATCGTCTTCCTGCTCTTCTTCATCGGCCTCGAACTCTCGATGCGCCGACTGATCACCATGCGCCGGCTGGTGTTCGGGCTGGGCGGCCTGCAGGTCGTCGTCTCGGCCCTGGCCATCAGTCTGGCCGCCTTCTGGCTCGGCCAGCCCGCCGCCGCCGCGCTCATCATCGGCACCTGCCTGGCGCTGTCCTCGACCGCGATCGTCATGGAGCTGCTGTCCGGCCAGCGCCGCATGATGTCGACCACCGGCCGTACCAGCTTCGCCATCCTGCTGGCGCAGGATCTGGCCGTGGTACCGCTCCTGTTCCTGATCAGCGCCCTTGGGGGCCATTCGGACGGGTCGGTGGTCCAGGGCGTCCTTGTCGCCATGGTGGAGGCGATTCTGGCCATCGTGGTGATCGCGCTCGTGGGGCGGCTGGTCCTGAAGCCGTTGTTTCGCCTGGCCGCGAGCACCGACAATCCCGAATTCTTCATGGCGGCGACCCTGCTGATCGCCGTCGGGTCGGGCGTGATCGCGGCCTATGCCGGCCTCTCGATGGCTCTCGGCGCCTTCATCGCCGGGCTGCTTCTGGCCGAGACCGAATACCGGCGCGCCGTCGAGGCGATGATCGACCCCTTTCGCGGGCTGCTGCTCGGCGTCTTCTTCTTTTCCGTCGGCATGCACATCGACCTGAGCTTCATCTGGCGCGAACCCGTCATCGTGGTCGGCGGCTTCGTGGCGATGATGCTGCTCAAGACGATCCTCCTCGCCCCGCTGTGCCGCCTGTTCGGGGTGCCGTGGGCCGCCAGCGTCGAGACCAGCCTGTTGCTGGCGCCGGGCGGCGAGTTCGCCTTCATCGGCATCGGCCTCGCCGCGCAGTTCGGCCTAGTAGACCCCGGGATCGCGGCGGGCGTGCTGGCGGTTGTATCGCTCACCATGGCCACGCTCCCCTTCGTATCGCTATTCGCGCGCCGCGCCGCCCAGCGTGTCGCCCAGAAAGTCCCGGGCGATGCTCCGGCAACGCAGTTGCCCCCCTCGGATCACGCCAGGCGCGTGATCGTGGTCGGCCACGGACGAGTGGGCCAGCTCGTCTGCGAACAGCTCGAGAAGCACGGGATTTCCTACATCGCGGCCGACCGCGACGCAGCCCGCGTCGAGCGCTGGCGGAAGCTCGGCCGGCCGGTCTATTTCGGCGATGCCTCCAACGCGCTGTTCCTGCAGCGTTGCGGCATCGACGAGGCGACGGGCGTGATCGTAACCCTGGACACGGCGGCGGTCGACGATGTGGTACGTGCCGTGCGAGCCCGACGGCCGGACGTGATGATCGTGGCCCGCGCCCACGATGCCGAGCATGCCCGTCATCTCTACACGTTGGCCGTGACCGATGCCGTTCCGGAGACGATCGAGGCGAGCCTTCAGCTGGCCGAAGCGGCCCTGGTCGGTCTCGGCGTCCCCATGGGGCTGGTCATTGCCTCGATCCACGAGCGGCGCGAGTCGGTGAGGACAGAGCTTCAGGCTGCCGCCGGCGGCACGGGGTCGATGACCGAGCGGATCCGCCGGGCACGCCGCGAGAAGGCCGCCAAGCCATGAAGGTCGTGAGCTGGAACCTGCTGCGCCTCACCGGAGCCGCCGTCGAGGACGTGGCGAAGCTGATCGACATCCAGAAGCCCGACGTGCTCCTCATGCAGGAGGCGACGCAGCACATGGAGGCACTGCCTGGGCTGGTCGGCGGCCATTTCTACCGGCTGTCGTGGCTCGGCCGGATCCACGGGCTGGCCGTCTGGAGTCCGACCCATTTCCCTCGCCCGGTGGCCCTGTCGCTGCCAGCCTCGCGCCTTCCCGGAAGGCTGCCGCGGCGACGCGCGCAGATCATCCAGATGGGCGAGATCACGCTGGCCAACGTCCATCTTTCGCACGGGCAGCTTCTCAACCGCCGGCAGCTCGCCCGCGTCGCGGCCGCGCTTCAGGGAAAGCCGTCGGCGATCATCGGCGACTACAATGCCGTCGGTCCGATCTTCCTGCCTGGTTTCACCGATGTCGGCCCGCGCGAGCCGACCCATCTCTCGGGCAACGTCATGCCCGTCCGCCTCGATCGCTGCCTGGCGCACGGGCTGGTCTGCCGGGCATCCGCCGCACTCGATTTCGGCCCGTCCGACCATCGGCCCATCAGGCTAGAACTACAGCTCGAAGGTCCCCACGCCCATCCCGCCCCGTCGCGCGCGCGCAAGGACAGGCTGGGCCGCTTCTACAGGTAGGGCTGCAACAGCCGTGCCGCGCTGTTGCGCAACCGGATCGGCAACGGGTCGCCATCGATCTCGTCAAGGGACAGGCAGCGCCGCGGCTTCTTCGATCCCACGATCTGCCGCGCGAAGGCTGCGTCGTGCAGCTCGACGTTCAGCTCGAAGTTCAGGCGGAAGCTGCGCGTGTCCCAGTTCGCGCTGCCGATGAACGACCAGGAATCGTCGATCGTCATCAGCTTGGAATGATCGAACGGCGCCGGCATCAGCCAGATGCGGCACCCCGCCTCGATCAGCGGCCGCAGTGGCACGCGCCGCGCCCAGTCGAGGATCGCATGGTTGGAGTTCTCGGGCAGCAGGATGTCGACCGTGATGCCGCGCATCGCCGCCAGGCCCAGCGCCATGGTGAGCGGCTCGCCCGGCAGGAAATAGGGCGTCACGACGCGGATCGATTCGCGCGCGCAGGAAATGGCATGCAGCGTCACGAATTCGATCTGCTCCATGTCCTCGTCGGGACCGGAAGGCACCACGCGCGCCAACACCGTCCCGACCGGCTCGAGCCGTGGAAACCAGTCGTCGTCGAGTTGCTCGCGTGTCGTGAACTGCCAGTCGTCGGCAAAGGCGTCGGTGAGTTGCTCGACGACCGGGCCTTCGATGCGGAAATGCGTGTCGCGCACGGGATGGGCCGGGTTCCCGGCAACGACGTTTTCCGCTCCGATGTTGAGGCCGCCGGTGAAAGCCACACGACCGTCGATGAGCAGCAGCTTGCGATGATTTCGCAGATTCACGAACGGCGTGCGCCAGGGAAAATACGAGTGCAGAAAGCGCGCGACGGGGACGCCGGCCTTGCGCAGGCGGTTGTAGGTCCCTGACCAGAAGTAGCCGCCGCCGACGCCATCGATCAGGACGCGCACCTTAACGCCCCGCCGCTGCGCCTGGATCAGGGCCTCATGGAATTTCTCGCCGGCCGAATCGTCGCGGAAGATGTAGCTGCAGAGGCCGACGGTCGTCTTCGCCCCCGCGATCTCCTCGAGCATGCGGGGGTAGGCCTCGTCTCCGCTGTGCAACATCTCGACGAGGTTGCCCGGTTTCGACGGCAGGCCCGTCAGCCGCCCGACCGCGTATTCCAGCGGCGTCAGCGAATCGCGCGTCAGCGCTGCGGTGGCGCCGGCCGCGCCGAGCGGCAAATGTTGTCGTTTGAGCCTTTGGGCACGCCGCTTGACGCGGTTGATGCCCATGATCGCGTACAGCAGGCCCCCCAGGAAGGGCGAGAGCCAGGCGATGCCGATCCATGAAACCGCGGCGCCGACGCTGCGCTTGTAGAGCAGAACATGGACCGTGACGGCTACCGCGATGGCGACATGGCCGACCGCGGCGGCCGTTCCGACCAACGCCGCTACATTGTCATCGAGAGTCACTCCGCCCGCTCCCCCGGTCTCCGCAACGCGGCTGGTCGAGTGATTGTTCTAGCGACGACCTGCGTCGAACGCCATGCACTTGGCGCCCGCTTCGGGTGGATCGAACTGGCCTGAAGCCATCATTTGTTGACGTCGACGACCACGCGACCCCGGACCTCCCCCTTGAGGATCCTGGGGGCCAGAGCCATCAGATCGCCGAGGCCCGCCTCGCTCACGGTGCTGTCGAGCTTGTCGAACGGCAGGTCGCTCCCGAGACGGCGCCATGCTTCCTCTCGGGGCGCCTTCGGAAGCATCACGGAGTCGATGCCGTAGACGGTTATACCGCGCAGGATGAACGGCAGGATCGACCCGGGGAACGACGGTCCGGCCGCGAGACCGCAGACCGCCGCCGCACCGCCATACTTCACCTGCGCCAGCGCCCGGGCAAACATCACGCCCGACACGGTGTCGACGACGCCGGCAAAACGCTCGCCGAGCAGCGGCCGATCCGGCGCCTCGGTCAGTTCCTTGCGGTCCATGATCGTCGTGGCGCCGAGCGATTTCAGGTACTCACCCTCCTGGGGCCGCCCGGTGGCCGCGACCACCGCGTAGCCGAGCTTGGCCAGGATCGCGACCGCCACCGAACCGACTCCGCCGGCCGCGCCCGTGACAAGGATTTCGCCCTTTGCCGGGTCGATGCCGTGCTTCTCGAGCGCCATGACGCAGAGCATCGAGGTGTAGCCCGCCGTGCCGATCGCCATCGCCCGCTTGGTCGAGACAGCCGCCGGCAACTTGACGAGCCAGTCACCTTTCACGCGCGCCTTCGTGGCGTAGCCGCCCCAATGCAGTTCCCCGACGCGATAGCCGTTCAGCACGACCTTGTCGCCCGCCTTGAAGGCCGCATTTTCGGATGCCTCGACCGTGCCCGCGAAGTCGATGCCGCCGACATGAGGCCAGGTCTTGACCAGCCCGCCACCCGTCGTGAGCACGAGGCCGTCCTTGTAGTTCAGGGTCGAATAGTCGATCGCCACGACGACGTCACCCGCCGGCAGCTTGTCCTCGGGCAGGTTTTCGATGGCGCCGGTGACCTTTCGGTCGGCACCTTGAGTCAACACAAGCGCACGGAAAGTCATGGAAAGCCCCCAGTCGAATCGAAGCAACTCTGTAGCAAGACCGCCAAGACTCAAACAGTCTCAGCGAAAGTCCCGTTTCGCTGTCCGCCCACCACGGCGTTCATCTTGGGGCCGTCCCACAATTCTTACAAATTCGCGCGGGGAGACTTGCACCGATACTGAAACGCCTGCAAAAAAAGGAACCCGGATTGCTTCAGGCCTGATAAGGTAAATTGTCGGTTAAGCTACGGGGAGACAAAGGGCGCTTTCTGCGTACCGGTTTGCATGTTCGGAACTTATCGCCTTCCCATTCTGTCGACCGTGCCGCGCTCAGGCACCTGGTTTCTTCGCTATCTTTTCGCGTTCGTATGCCATCTTGAACAAGGTGGCCGACTCGACGATCTCGTGACCGGCGAAGTCATCGGCGATCCACAGGGCGCTACCTTCGAGTTCAATCGGTTCAGGGGGGGGCCCGCTGTTTCGCGTGGGTGGAACCCTGCCGGACGAGCATATGTTCATCGGACACACGGTGTGCCCCGGATTTCACGATATGGTCCCGGCAGGGCACTGGTGGCGACAGACTTCGTTCCACGTGCCCGGTTACGACTGTTTCCACGAAGAGAAGAGCTATCGGCATACCCCCGTGGATCTTGCGAGCTACGACTATGCCCCCGTCAACGTGTCGGCGATGGATCGTGCGGCACGCAAGGGACGCGGTGCGCCGATCGCCCTCGTCTATCGAAACCCCGTCGACCAGGCCTACTCCTATTTCCGCTATTGCCAGGCACACGTAAGCCCTGCGTATCACCTGTTCCGGGGTCGTCCGGTTGCCGACATGTCCTTCCGGGAATACCTGTTCGATGCAGCGCTGATCTCCTATGCACGCCAGTTCATTTCCTATCAGCTCCAGGCTGAGCGGTATCCCGACCTGGTGAAGATGATCCCCTACGATGACCTGATCGACCGGCCGGTCGAGACGGCGACCTACCTGCTCAACCATTTCTGCGGCACGCGCCGTGAGTGGCCGATGCTGCCCGCCGCCGCACGACTGGTGCGGAAGGATCATATGCGCGCCATCGAAGGCAAGATTGGCAGCTCGCTCGACGGCACCCGCAACGGTCAGGACAGCCACATGCGCACGTCGGGGGATGCCGAGCGGGACAGGTTGGCCGACTCTGCAATTCGCGACGAGGCAATTTCGCGGTTGACCGAGTTGGGCGTGGATTGCAGCCTTTTCGCCTGGCCAGGCCATCGCGCGACAACCGTTCGCCAGGTATTTCCGGAAGGCGTTCGGCAGCGAGAGCGCGCCTCCCGCTAAGCGGTTGGCTGCCAGCCGTCGATTGTCCACACTTCGCCTGTGGCCATGAGATGCTTGCCAAGCATCGGAGCGGCCCCCAACTCTACGATCATGCCGTCCTTTTTCAGCCTCCTGCCCCACCGCAGTGTTATTTCCGTTGCGGGCGCCGATCGCGTCGAGTTCCTGCAAGGGCTGATCTCCAACGACACCAGGAAGGTGGCGCCGGATCGCGCGATCTGGGCCGCCCTGCTCACGCCGCAGGGACGCTTCCTGAACGACATGTTCGTGGCCGATGCCGGCAACGACACGTTCTTCGTCGAGACCGAACGCGAGAGGGCGCCGGCGCTCGCAAAGAAACTCAAGATGTACACGCTGCGTTCCAAGGTCGCCGTCGAGGATCTGGGCGCCACACTCGAAGTCGCCGCCGCATTCGGCGACACGCCGTCGAAGGCACTCGGGATCGAGGGAGCAGTGTCGTTCGACGATCCCAGACTGGGGATGCTGGGCGTTCGCGTGATCGCGCCGGCGGGACAGGCCGCGGCGCTTCTTTCGGGTCGCGGCTTCGCCGAAGCACCCCTTTCCGCCTACGACGCGCTGCGCCTCCCGCTCGGTGTGCCTGACGGCAGCCGCGACCTTCAGGTCGAGAAGGCTCTCCTGCTCGAGAATGGCTTCGACGAACTGAATGGCGTCGACTGGAAGAAGGGCTGCTACATGGGCCAGGAGCTGACGGCCCGCACCAAGTACCGCGCCCTGATCAGGAAGCGCCTGTTCCCCGTCAAGGTCGAAGGCGCGCTGCCCGAACCGGGCACACCGGTGCTTCGCGACGGCGAGGAAGTGGGTGAAATGCGGTCCGGCGCAGGTGATCGCGCGCTGGCGATGCTGCGGCTCGATGCAGCGCGCGGCAACGGGGCGCCACTCACGGCCGGCGGCGCACGCCTGCGACCGGACCCCCCGCCCTGGATGCGCCTGCCGGATCCGGCGGCCTCTGGCGGCTAGGACGCGGCGGCTTTAAGGTCTTCCGGCGCGCTCGCGCGAGGAGAAGACCGTGAAGCTCATCAATCCCAATCCCTTCACAACGCGCCCCGAGATCGTCGGCACGTTCGGCGTCGTCACCTCCACGCACTGGATCGCGACGGCGGTGGGCATGGGCATCCTCGAACGGGGCGGCAACGCCTTCGACGCGGCCGTCGCCACGGCCTTCACCCTGCAGGTGGTCGAACCGCACCTCTGCGGTCCCGGGGGCGATGCACCGCTGATCCTGCACGACGTGCGCCGCGGCAAGACCGAGGTCGTGTGCGGCCAGGGCCCGATGCCGGCCGGCGCGACCATCGCCCATTACAGGGGATTGGGTCTCGACCTGATCCCCGGCACGGGTCTGCTGCCCGCCTGCATTCCGGGCACCTTCGACGCCTACATGCTGGTCCTGCGCGACTACGGCACGATGCGCCTGGCCGACGTGCTTTCGCCGGCCATCGGCTACTGGCTGAACGGTCATCCGATCGTGGAACGCGCGACGGCGACCATCGCGACCGTGGCCGAGCAGTTCCGCACCCATTGGAGGACGTCGGCCGCGGTGTTCCTGCCGGGCGGCGATGTCCCGAAACCCGCGTCGCTGTTCCGCAACGTCACCCTGGGTAACACCTACGCTCGGATCCTCAAGGAAGCCGAGACAGGCGGCGGCGGCCGGGAAGCCGAGATCGAGCGCGCGCGCAAGGCCTGGAGTCAGGGCTTCGTGGCCGAAGCGATCGACGATTTCTGCCGCACGCAGGACGTCATGGACGTCTCCGGCAAGCCCAACAAGGGTGTGCTGACCGGCCAGGACATGGCGAAGTGGCAGGCGACGGTCGAGGCACCGCTTACCTACGACTACGGTCGGTACACGGTTTGCAAGGCGCACACCTGGACGCAGGGCCCGGTGGTCCTGCAGCAGCTCGCCCTGCTCAAGGGCTTCGACCTCGACGGCATGGACCCGACCGGCCCCGACTTCATCCACCTGCAGGTCGAATGCCTGAAATTGGCCTATGCCGATCGTGAGGCCTTTTACGGCGATCCCGCCTTCGTCGACGTGCCGATGCAGACCCTGCTGTCCGATGCCTACAACGCCGAGCGCCGCGAACTGGTCGATCCGGGTTACGCCTCGATGGAGCAGCGGCCCGGCAAGGTCGACGGTTTTGGTGGTGTCGTGAAGCTGCGCCGGGCGGACGGCGTCCGGCTGGGCGTGGCATCGAGCGGTGCCGGCGAGCCGACCGTCGGCCGCGTCGGACAGACCAACGGCGACACGGTCCATTTCGACATCATCGACCGGGACGGCAACATGATCTCGGCCACGCCCTCGGGCGGCTGGCTGCAGAGCTCGCCGGTCATTCCCGAGCTGGGCTTTCCCCTCGGCACGCGTGGCCAGATGTTCTGGCTGGAGGAAGGCCTGCCGGGCTCGCTGGCGCCGGGCAAGCGACCGCGCAGTACGCTCACACCCACTTTGGCCCATCGCGACGGCAAGCCGTACATGGTCTGGGGTTCGCCGGGCGGCGACCAGCAGGACCAGTGGGTCACGCAGCATTTTCTGCGCCATGTCCACTGCGACATGAATCTGCAAGAGGCAATCGATGCCCCGGCCTGGCACAGCGAGCACTTCCCCTCCTCCTTCTGGCCGCGCACCGCGCGACCGGGTGTGCTTGTGGTCGAAGGCCGTATCCCGAAGGACACGGTGGCCGAGCTCAGGAAGCGCGGCCACGAGGTCGAGGTGAACGACGACTGGTCCGAAGGCCGCCTCACGGCCGCGACGCGAGACGATCCGTGGCGCAAGGCGGCCGCCAATCCGCGTGGCATGCAGGGCTACGCGGCAGGTCGATGAACGCTCTTCCGGCGTACGCACACCGATGAGCGACCCGCTGCTGGAGCTGCGCGGACTGACGGTGGACTTCGCCACCGACGACGGCGTCGTCCACGCCGTGGACGGTATCGACCTCGCTCTGGGCCGGGGCCGGACCCTCGGTCTGGTGGGCGAGTCGGGCTGCGGCAAGAGCGTCACGTCGCTGGCCATCATGGGCCTGCTGCCGCCGGAGAATTCGATGGTCGGTGGCCAGGTCGTGTTCGAGGGGCGCGATCTGCTGACCCTCGATGCGCATCTGCTCCGTGACCTGCGGGGGGCGCGGCTCGCGATGATCTTCCAGGAGCCGATGACCTCGCTCAATCCCTCCTACACGATCGGCGACCAGATCATCGAGGCGATCCAGCGGCATCAGGACCTCGACAAGGCCGCGGCGCGGGCGCGCGCCATCGAGGTACTGACGCTGGTGCGCATTCCCTCGCCCGAGAAGCGCATCGACGACTATCCGCACAAGCTTTCAGGCGGCATGCGCCAGCGCGCCATGATCGCCATGGCCCTGGCCTGCGGTCCGCAGCTCCTGATCGCCGACGAGCCGACGACGGCACTCGACGTCACCATCCAGGCCCAGATCCTCGACCTGATGCGCGGCCTGCGCCGCGACACCGGGACCGCCATCATCCTGATCACGCACGATCTCGGCGTGGTGGCGGAAATGGCCGACGACGTGGCCGTGATGTATGCGGGCCAGATCGTCGAGCGCGCGGCCGTGCGCGATCTGTTCGCACGGCCAGAGCATCCCTACACGGTCGGGCTGCTGGGCTCGATCCCGCGTCTCGACGAAAAGCGCGAGCGACTGCCCTCGATCGAGGGTCGTGTTCCCGACATGACGCACCCGCCTCCCGGCTGCCGATTCGCGGCCCGCTGTCCCTTCATGGAGCCGGAGTGTGTCGCCGCGCCGCCGCGACTCGTGGAGGTGGCTCCAGGTCATCTCTCGCGCTGCCGCCGCGCCCCGCTCTCACAGGTATCGGCATGAGCGGAGCTCTGCTCGAGGTCAAAAACCTTCAGAAGCACTTCCCGGTGAGAAGCGGGGCCTTCGGCCTCGTCTCCGGCCATGTCCGTGCCGTCGACGGTGTCGACTTCCATGTCGATGCGGGCGAAACGCTGGCGATCGTGGGGGAATCGGGCTGCGGCAAGTCGACCGTCGGCCGTCTGGTGTTGCGCCTGCTCGAACCGACGGGCGGCAGCGTCCGGTTCGAGGGCGAGGATCTTCTCGGCCTGTCGGACTCGCGCATGCGTGCGCAGCGGCGGCGCATGCAGGTGATCTTCCAGGACCCTTATGCCTCGCTCAATCCGCGCATGACCGTGGGCGCCATGCTGGGCGAGCCGCTGATGCTGCACGGTCTCGCCGCGTCGGAATCGGCGCGACGCGCGCGGGTCGGCGAGCTGCTGGAGCTGGTCGGCCTGCGGCCCGAGCACGCCCGTCGCTACCCGCACGAATTCTCCGGCGGCCAGCGCCAGCGGCTGGCGATCGCCCGGGCGCTCGCCGTCGAGCCGAAGCTGATCGTGGCCGACGAGCCGGTCTCGGCGCTCGACGTCTCGATCCAGGCGCAGGTCGTCAATCTCATGCGCTCCCTGCAGGCGCGCTTCGGTCTCGCCTATGTCTTCATCAGCCACGACCTCGCGGTGGTGAAGCATATCGCGGACCGCATCGCCGTAATGTATCTCGGCAAGATCGTGGAAACGGCGACGACCGACGAACTCTTCCGCAAGCCGCGACACCCCTATACGCGCGCGCTTCTGTCGGCCGTGCCGCTGCCGGACCCGACGGTGGTCCGCGAGCGTGCCCTGCTCGAAGGCGACATCCCGAGCGCGATGAACCCGCCGCCCGGTTGCCGATTCCATACACGGTGCATCTACGCCCGCGAATCGTGCAAGATCGATGTGCCGGAACTGACCGATGATGACACGGGGCATGCCACGGCCTGTCCCTGGTGGCCCGAACTCCCGCCTGCGCCCCCGCTCGCCGAGGGCACGGGCCAAGACAAGGACCGCATGCGACTGGCCCGCCTGCAGGCGGCGTTCGTCACCACTCAAACGGAGGCAACATGAAGACGACGTTTCAACGCCTGGCGCTGGCCGCCACGTTCATCGGCCTCGCCGTGTCGGGCGCGGCCGCCCAGGGCAACCTGCGCATCGGCCTTGCCGAGGATCCCGACGTGCTCGATCCAACGCTGGCCCGCACCTATGTCGGGCGCATCGTCTTCTCCTCGATCTGCGACAAGCTGTTCGACATCGACGAGAAGCTCGCGATCGTGCCGCAACTGGCGCTCGGCCACGAGACCTCGCCCGACGGCAAGACGGTCCTCATCAAGCTTCGCCCCGGTGTGAAATTTCATGACGGCGAGACGTTCGACGCCGCCGCCGCGAAATACAGCCTGGAACGCCACCTCAACATGAAGGGCTCGTTCCGCAGGCCCGAACTGGCCTCCGTCGCTTCCATCGAGGTCGTCGATCCCGCGACCGTGAAACTCAACCTCAAGGAGCCTTTCTCGCCATTGCTGGCCCAGCTCACCGATCGAGCCGGCATGATGGTCTCCCCCAAGGCCGCCGAAGCCGCCGGCGACAAGTTCGGCCTGAAGCCGGTCTGCGCCGGCCCCTACAAGTTCGTCGAGCGGGTCCAGCAGGACCGCATCATCGTCGAGAAGTTCGCCGACTACTGGAACAAGGACCAGGTCTTCATCGACAGGATCACCTACCTGCCGATCACCGACTCGACCGTTCGCCTGGCCAACCTGCGTTCCGGCAGCCTCGACATGATCGAGCGCGTGCTGGCGACCGACATCAAGACGGTGCGCGACAACCCGAAGCTCAAGCTGGTGACGGCCGTCGAGCTGGGCTACCAGGGCCTCACCATCAACCTGTCCAACGGCCCGAAGGCGGATACACCGCTGGCCAAGGACGCCCGCGTCCGACAGGCCTTCGAATTGTCGATCGACCGCGACGCCCTGAACCAGGTCGTGTTCAACGGCGAGTTCGTCGTCGGCAACCAGTGGATCAACCCGAGCAACCCGTACTACCAGCAGGCGTTCCCGGTGCCGAAGCGCGACGTCGCCAAGGCCAAGGCGCTGCTCAAGGAAGCCGGTGTCACCGGACGCATGTCGCTCGACCTCATGGTGCCCAACAATCCCGAGACAAGGCAGGTCGCCGAGGTGCTGCAGTCGATGGTCGCGGAGACCGGATTCGACCTCAAGATCCGCGTCACCGAGTTCGCGACCTCGCTGAAGCAATCGGAGAGCGGCGACTATCAGCTCTATCTCATCGGCTGGTCGGGCCGCAGCGACCCCGACGGCAACTCCTACATCTTCCACGTCTGCGGCCAGCCGCAGAACAATTCCGGCTATTGCGACAAGGAGGTCGATGCCTGGCACAACGAGGCGCGCATCAAGAGCGACCCCGCGGAGCGCAAGAAGATCTACGAGAAGATCACCGCCAAGTACCTGCCCGAGGGCTCGATCAAGTATCTCTACCATCGCCGCGTGCTGGTCGCGCTTTCCGACAAGGTCGATGGCTACAAGCAGATGCCCGACGGCCTGATCCGCGTCGTCGGCGTCAAGCTGAAGTAAGTCCTTGCTTACCTTCCTCTCCCAGCGGCTGCTGCAGATCATCCCGACGCTGATCCTCGTGTCGATGCTGATCTTCGGCCTGCAGCAGCTGCTGCCGGGCGACCCGGCGCTGATCATGGCGGGAGAGGAGCGCGACCCGAAGGTGCTCGAGGAAATCCGCGAGCAGTATCGGCTGAACGAACCGATCCCGATCCAGTATTTCTACTGGATCAAGGGCGTTCTCTCCGGGAACCTGGGCGAGTCGATGAGGCTCAAGAGCTCGGTGTCGTCGCTGGTCGCCGAGAAGCTTCCGGTGACCCTGCAGCTCGCCGCAATGGCGCTGGTCGTGGCGCTCGGCATCGGCATCCCGGCCGGCATCGTCTCGGCGGTGAAGAAGGACACCGCCTGGGACCATGGTGCCAATGTCTTCGCGTTGTGGGGCCTCAGTACGCCCAATTTCTGGCTGGGCATCCTGATGATCTTCCTGTTCTCGGTGACGCTCGGCTGGCTGCCGGCCTCGGGCTATGTCCGGCTGGGCGAGGATTGGCGCGCCAGCCTTGCCACCACGGTGATGCCGGCCTTCGTGCTGGGCAACGCCATCGCCGCCGTGCTGATGCGGCATACGCGCAGCGCCATGCTCCAGGCGATGGGCGCGGACTATGTTCGGACGGCCCGGGCCAAGGGCCTCTACGAAAGGCGCGTCGTGCTGAAGCACGCGCTCCGCAATGCCATGACTCCGGTGATCACGCTGGGTGCCCTCGAGTTCGGCACGCTGCTGTCGGGCGCGGTGCTGACCGAGCAGATCTTCACCATTCCCGGCTTTGGCAAACTGATCGTCGATTCGGTCTTCAATCGCGACTATGCGGTCGTGCAGGGCGTCGTGCTGGTGACCGCGACGACCTACATCGTGCTGAACCTGCTGGCCGATGTGGCGTACGTGCTCGTCAATCCTCGGCTCCGGGGCTGATGCCATGACCGTCGCCGCCGTCGCTCCCACCGCTCCAACGGCAGACGCCCGCGAGGAAAATCCGTGGGCCCGCGCCTGGCGTCGTCTCAAGCGGCGCAAGGGCGCCATGTTCGGGCTGGTGGTCGTGGTGATGTTCGTCCTGGTCGCGATCCTCGCACCGTTGATCTCGCCCTACGATCCCATCGCCACGAGCTTCACCCAGGTGCGCAAGCCTCCCTCCTGGGCGCACTGGCTGGGCACCGACGAGGTCGGCCGCGACGTGCTGGCCCGCATCATCTGGGGCGCCCGCGCCTCGCTCAGTGCCGGTCTCGTGTCGGTCGGCATCGCGCTCGGCATCGGTGTACCGCTGGGTCTCCTCGCGGGCTATGCCGGCGGCTGGATCGACGCGGTGCTGTCGCGCATCGTCGACGCGATGCTGGCCATTCCGTTCCTGATCCTGGCGATCGCGCTGGCCGCCTTCCTCGGTCCGAGCCTGAGCAATGCGATGATCGCCATCGGCGTCACCGCCACGCCGGTGTTCATCCGGTTGACACGCGGCCAGACGCTCGCCGCCAAGGTCGAGGACTATGTCGAGGCCGCGCGCGCCGTCGGCAATCCGCACTGGCGCATAGCGCTGCGCCACGTCCTGCCCAACATCGTGCCGCCGCTGCTGGTGCAGGCCTCGCTGGCCATCGCAGGGGCGATCATCGCCGAGGCCGCCCTGTCCTTCCTCGGGCTCGGCCAGCAGCCGCCGTCACCGTCGTGGGGCAGCATGCTGAACTCCGCCCAGCGCTTCATCGCCCAGGCGCCGTGGATGGCCTTCTGGCCGGGCTTCGCGATCTTCTTCGCCGTCCTCTCGTTCAACCTGCTGGGCGACGGCCTGCGCGACGCGCTCGACCCCCGGCACAAATAGGCCGCTCGGGACTTCAGTTCGGCAGCGAGGTATCAACGGTTGCGAAGGCTGCCACGCCACTGGTCAGCGTCGTGACACGCTCCTCGACCAGAAGCTGGGACACCGCCAGGAAGTGCACGAGTTCGCCGTCGCCCAGACGCTCGGCCTCCTCGATCATCTCCCGCACGCTATGCCATACCCGAAACAATGCCGCCGCCCGCTTCTTCTCCGAAAGCGGCGCACGACCGCGCCGCCGCCGAATATTCGGTTCGACGATGATCTCCAGGACATTCGTCATTTTCTACCCGCCTGACGCTTTACGCGTGGAACGTCTCTCCCGCTCCCGGCTGATCGCCGGTTGCCCAAGCCTACCGCAAAAGCAGTGCCAGGCGAGGGCAATCCGGCGCGATGTCCTACCGACTTTGGTTTGCGGCGGTCGCTTCAGGTACGATCGCCGCCGATCGGAAGCCCCGATGCATCGACTTGCGGCTCCTTGCGCAGGGTCACCGACTCGGGGGCCTCGGTCTCGGGCAACGGCCTGCTCGGATCGACGGCCCGGACCATCGCCACGACGCGCTTGGGGCCCTTGCCGGTATCGTCTGCTTCGAGACGGCGCCAGCCATGCCTTTCCCAGTACTTGATGTCCTGCGGCAGGGCCTGCGTGTAGAGCATCCTGCAGCCGCGGCTCTCTGCGATCTTGGCGCAGCGATCGATGAGGAGCTGGCCGATGTCATTGCCGCGGAAGCGCTTCATCACCGCCAGCCGCTCCGGCATGGCGAAGGTCTGGAACCAGCGCAAACGAACCGCACCCGCCGGCTCATCGCCCAGGTAGGCGATGACGTGGGTGGCGCCGAAATCATGGCCGTCGAATTCCTCCGAGTACGGTACGTCCTGCTCACCGATGAAACAGGCGGCGCGAACCGCGAAGGCCTGGAGGGAGTCTTCCATCTTCATGGCCAGCTTGACCGTGACGGCCTGGCCGCCGATCGAACGTGTGTTGGTGCTCATGTGTCCTGCTCCCCTCAGCTCGCGCGCCGCTCGGTCCATTCCGCATGCGGACAGGATGCGCCCCGTTCCATCGACTCTTCCAGGATGCCCGGCATGTCGAGCTTGTCCTCCGGACGGTTCAGCACCATCGGGTCGGTCAGCACGGTCGGGGCATCTGCGCCGACTTCGAGATCGCAGGCGAACGCGCCGTACTCATGGTCGGAGAAGTGGAAGACCTTGTCGTCGACCTTGCGGAAGCCATCCTTCTCGAAGATCGGCCACAGCCGCTTCTGGCCGTGCAGGTAGGCCTTGGGGTAGCCCTTCTTGCGGCAGAATTCCTTGGCCCAGCGCACGAACGGCAGGAAGAGGCCGTACGACCGGTAGCGCTTCAGGATGATGGCCCGCTCCAGCTTGGCGAAGCCCGCGAACCAGCGCACGCGGATGGATGCGGCCGGTTCACCATCGACGTACAGGATCAGGTGGCTGGCCGTGTAGTCGTTGCCGTCATACTCCTCCCAGTATGGGCACTCCTGCTCGCCCATGAAAACGGCGGCGCGCAGCATGAAGCACTGCATCATCTCGTCCGACGTCGATGCAAGCTTGATCGTAATCTCGGGCCGGTTGCTCGAACCCGACGTCTCCTGTTCAGTCATCTCAGTCCCCTTCAGTCAGAACGCCATTGTCATTCCGAAACCGCCGCCCCCCGGCGGAAACGATCGGAAGATTCTGTGAAATCTGTGCAAGCACGTCGGTGACGATGGTCGGCGTCATGCCTTTGGCGCCGCGCCGGATCGCGGTGGCCGAGATCTTGTCCCGGCGCAGGATGCACCAGGGGTAGATCCAGCCGCACTCGTCGCAGATCTGGCGCACCAGCATTCCGCCGAAGTCCGTGCCATGGAGCGTGTGCAGCCGGACTCCCGGGTAGCGCCGCTTGATCTCGGCGATCACGCCCTGGAACCCCTTGGCATAGTAGGTCTCCGAATAGACCGCGACCTCGACCTTGTCGGCCATGCCGGCTTCGGCCAGCGCCAGTTCGATCAGGGCCACACGCGTTTCCGGCGGCAGGAAGACGTTCCCCGTGGGGAAATAGTCGACGTTGGAATCGGCCTTGTCGGTCTTCTCGTAGACCTGGAATCCGTCCTTCAGGTGACCAACCCGAAGCTCGCCCTTGCGGAACGCATCGACGTGGAGCTTGGGAACGAGCACTGGATGGATGATGACCTTGTCGAGCCCGCGCTCTTCGATCGCCGCCTGGATGATCGAAAGGTGGGTGTTGTGGAAGGGATTGAACGTGCCGAAATAGAGGCCGATCCCGCCTTTGGGTGCCGCAACGGACCGCAGGTCCGACAACAGGCCGACCAGGAACAACGTCCCGCCAAGGCCGAAACCCAGGAGCAGGAAGCCCTCGCGGGCACCCGGAACACCTGCCGTACCCAAGGCCGCCAGGGTGACGTTGACCAGGAGTCCGACCAGCGTGTTGCGGTTCGCGTCGCCCACGCCCCGCGCGACGAGGAAGCCGCCGAAATATTGCGTTCCCTGCGACGCCAAGGTCGTCACGAGCGCTGCGCCCGCTATGCCGCCGACGGACGCCATCCCGAGCTGGTTGAGCGCACCCCCCCATAACATCAGCCAGAACATCACCAGGTTGAACGCCAACTGTGGGATGAACCGCCCAAGCCGGCCGGCCGTGACGAAGCCGAACTGGTTGTTTGCCCAAAGTTCGGCCTTGTTACTGAGCTTGGCGTAGCTCGGCAGGAATACCCCGACGAACATTGACACGCAGATCAGGACGGGGTTAGCCCAACTGCTGTGCGCATACGCATAGCTCACGTATGTTAAAAGTCCGCCAAAGGCTGCCATGCGCGTCGAGGGACTGCGCAAATAACGGCTGATTTTGCCTAGGCGAACCATGGCTGGCGTTGATTTTCCGTCAGAGCCGATGGCGGCCACGGGTAGCACTCCTGTCTCGTTGCGAGCGTCAATCCGGATACATACAACCGAAAAGTTGACCCGCGAATATCTGACCTGGAGGTGCCGAAGGGTCCGGTGCGATCCGCGGAGCGGCCTAACCCCCTAAAAGTAAGACAGAAAACGACATTTCGCCGACAATGGTGTACGATAAGACCCAAGGCTCCCGTCAGGTATGCGTGAGCGCAACCCTTATTGTATCGATTGTCGCCATGGTCACGATCCCTCCTCGCAAGAACAAGGTGCCGAACATTCTCGGCGATTGGGACGACGTCCGTTTCTTCCTCGCCGTTGCAAAAACCGGAAGTTTCAGCGCCGCGGCCACCCAGTTGAACACCAAGCAGACCACGGTCGGTCGCCGCATCCAGGCGCTGGAGCGCCGTCTGGGCGCCAAGCTGTTCGACCGCCACCGTCATGGCATGGAAGTGACGCCGGCCGCCCGGGGCGTGCTCGTGCAAGCCGAGTCCATGATGTCGAACGCCACGGCGATCGAGAGGCATCTGGCCGGCCTCGACCGCGAGATGGCGGGCATCGTTCGCATTGCCGCAACCGAGGGCATTGCCGCCCACTGGCTTGTGCCGCGCCTCGGCGTACTGCGCCGCAGCCATCCCGACATCATCGTCCAGGTCATTGCGGGCGATCAGGTCCTCGACCTCGCCACTCGCCAGGCGGATCTCGCCATCCGCTTTTTCCGCCCGACGTCGAACCAATTGGTGGCCGCACGTGTCGGTCAGGTCAATATGTCGATCTTTGCCGCGCCTTCCTACATCGAGCAGTATGGGTTGCCGCAGAAGCTCGAGGACATGCGCGATCATCATGTCGTCGATCACACCACGCTGCACAGCCTGCCGGCCATGAAGCCGTGGAGCGAAGTGGTCGAACGCAGCACTTCGGTGGTCCTGCGCACCAACTCCTCTTACGCCGCCATGGAAGCGGTGCAGACCGGCTACGGAATCTCGGTGTTCCCCGACTACATCGCCAAGTCGTCGAACCTAGTGGCGGCGCCGATCGATCTCAGCATCGTCCGAGACATCTGGCTGGTCAGCCACGAGGAGACAAACAAGGGGGCGCGGATCCGCACCGTGATCGACTATGTGCGTGACCAGTTCCGCCACGACGAACGCGAGTGGTTCTCCACGACCCCGCGCAGCAGGTCGATGGCCGCTGCCTAGAGGGCGCCCTTCAACCTGGTGCAGATCGCCTGGATCTCGGCCTTGTCGCCGGGCGTGTAAACCCAGTTGAGCCGGACCTTGTCGCCTGGGTAGCGCGGCAGGATGTGAACATGCAGATGGGGCACGCTCTGCCCCGCCCCTTCTCCATTGGACTGCAGCAAGTTCACGCCACTGGGCTTCAACTCCCTCATCGCTGCCTTGGCCACCCGCTGGGCGGTCTTCGCCACGGCGGCGAGTATCTCGGGCGGAATGACGTCCACGGTCGGCCAGTGGCCCTTGGCGACGGCCAGCGCATGGCCGGGATTGACCGGATTGATGTCCATGAAGGCGATGGTCGCCTCGTCCTCGAGCAACTTGAAGCACGGCAGCTCGCCCGCGACGATCTTGCAGAAGATGCAGCTGTCGTCGATCGGATGGCTCATAGCGGTCTCTCCAGAACGGTGCCGAGCTCCCGCAGCCGCTGAAAGGGCTGCGCGCCGGGCGCAAGGGCAAGATCCTTTCCCAGCCGGCCCAGCCTGGCAATGCCGTCGCGGCCGAACCGATCGCGCAGCGACTGGACGACCCAGCTCTCCGCCTGGCGATGGCGGGCGACTGACAGCCGACCGTCTCGTGCCAGATGCTCCCGATGGGCCTCCAGACCCGCGATCAGGCCGTCGATCCCGGTGGCGGTGCGCGAGGAAACGGCCAGGACCTTCAGAGGCCAGTCGCCGGCATCGCCCGCGGTGGCAAGCGATAGGGCTCCGGCCACGTCGGCCCGCGCCCGTTCGGCCGCTGCGCCCATGTCGGCCTTGGTGACGACGACCAGGTGCGGGATCTCGACGATGCCCGCTTTCATGAATTGCAGCGAATCGCCAGAACCCGGCTGGACGCAGAACACAACCGTGTCGGCCACGCCTGCCACGT
The DNA here is from genome assembly GCA_009772935.1 of Rhodospirillaceae bacterium. Lineage (GTDB taxonomy): Bacteria > Pseudomonadota > Alphaproteobacteria > Reyranellales > Reyranellaceae > Reyranella. Next base: position 123,521 of record WOUR01000003.1, on the reverse strand, counting down.
CCGTCTCGGACTGTCCCACGCCCACGGTCTCGATCAGCACACGGTCGAACAGGGCGCGCATGACGACCATGGCGGCCACCGTCTGGTCGGCCAGCCCGCCCAGTCGGTCGCGGGCGGCCATCGAGCGCACGAAGCTGCCCTCATCTGCCCCGTCATGGACGATGCGCACGCGGTCGCCCAGCAGCGCACCGCCGCTGGTCCTCGAAGAGGGATCGACGGCAATCACACCGACGGTCTTGCCTGCTCGCCGCCACGCCGCAACCAAGGCCGCGCACAGGGAGGACTTGCCGACACCTGGCGGACCGGTGATGCCCACGACATGGGCACGCGGTTCGCGCCATGCCGCGTCCAGCAGCGCCTGCGAGGGTTCGCTTTCCGGATCGCGCTCCAGGCCGGCAAGCGCGGCGGCCAGCGCCCGCTTTCCTTCCGAGCGGAGCGCCGCCAGCGTCATTCCGTCTTGAGCGGGCCGCCCAGCGCGGCCTGCGCCGCCGCCAGCCGCGCGATCGGCACGCGATAGGGCGAGCACGAGACGTAGTCGAGGCCGGCCTTCTGGCAGAAGAATATGGAGGCCGGATCGCCGCCATGCTCGCCGCAGATGCCGAGCTTCAGGCTGTTGCGCACCTTGCGGCCGCGCTCGGTCGCGATCTCGATCAGTTCGCCCACGCCGTCGATGTCGAGCGAGGCGAACGGGTCGTGCTCGAAAATGCCGCGCTGCTGGTATTTCTCCAGGAACGAGGCCGAGTCGTCGCGGCTGAGACCGAACGTGGTCTGAGTCAGGTCGTTGGTGCCGAAAGAGAAGAACTCCGCGGTTTCAGCGATGTCGCCGGCGCGCAGCGCCGCGCGCGGCAGCTCGATCATGGTGCCGACGAGATACTCCAGCTTCTGCCCCGACGAGGTGCTTACTTCCTCGGCGACCTGGTCGATCACGACCTTCATCAGGTCCAGTTCCTTCTTCGTCGCCACGAGCGGGATCATGATTTCCGGGATGACGGTCTTGCCGGCCTTCTTCTGGACCTCCGCCACCGCCTCGAAGATGGCACGCGCCTGCATCTCGTAGATCTCCGGATAGGAGATGCCGAGACGCACGCCGCGGTGACCGAGCATGGGATTGAACTCATGCAGCTTGTTGGCGCGCTCCTCGATCTCCTTCGCGTCGACTCCGAGGTCCCTGGCAACGACCGCCATCTCCTCCGGCGTCTTCGGCAGGAACTCGTGCAACGGCGGATCGAGCAGGCGGATGGTGACGGGCAGGCCCGCCATGATCTCGAACAGCTCGACGAAGTCCTGGCGCTGCATCGGCTGGATCTTGGCCAGCGCCACGCGCCGGCTCTTCTCGTCGTCGGCCAGGATCATCTCGCGCACCGCTACGATACGGTCGCCATCGAAGAACATGTGCTCGGTGCGACACAGGCCGATGCCCTCTGCGCCGAACTTGCGCGCCTGCGCGGCGTCGGTCGGGGTCTCGGCGTTGGTGCGGATGCCGAGCTTTCGGAACTCGTCGGCCCATTCCATGAGCTGAGCGAAGTCGCCGCTGAGTTCGGGCTGCACGGTCGGAACGACCCCCAGCATGATCTCGCCGGTGCCGCCGTCGAGCGTGATGGTCTCGCCGGTCTTCACCACGGTGCCGCGCACGCTGAGCGTTCCGGCCTTGGCGTCGATGCGCACGTCGCCGGCGCCCGCGACGCAGGGCTTGCCCATGCCACGCGCGACCACGGCGGCGTGGCTGGTCATGCCGCCGGTCGAGGTCAGGATGCCCTCGGCGGCGTGCATGCCATGAATGTCTTCCGGGCTGGTCTCGCGCCGCACGAGGATGACCTTCTCGCCGGCACGCGCCTGCTTCTCGGCATCGTCGGCACTGAACACGACCTTGCCTGAAGCCGCGCCTGGCGAGGCCGGCAGGCCCTTGGAGATCACCTTGCGGGCGGCCTTGGGATCGAGTGTCGGATGCAGGAGCTGGTCGAGCGAGGCCGGCACGATGCGCGCCACGGCCTCACGCTTGTCGATCAGCCCTTCCTTCACCATGTCGACCGCGATCTTGAGGGCGGCCTTGGCGGTGCGCTTGCCGTTGCGCGTCTGCAGCATGTAGAGCTTGCCGCGCTGGACGGTGAATTCGATGTCCTGCATGTCGCTGTAGTGCTTCTCGAGCCGCTGGCGCACGTCGGCCAGCTGCTTGAACACTTCCGGCATAACCTCTTCCATGGCCGGCGCGTCGGACTTCTGGGCGAGCTTGCCCTGCACGGTGAGGTGCTGTGGCGTGCGGATGCCCGCGACCACGTCCTCGCCCTGGGCGTTCACAAGATACTCGCCATAGAACAGGTTGGTGCCCGTCGAGGGGTCGCGCGTGAAGGCAACGCCGGTGGCGCAATCCTCGCCCATGTTGCCGAAGACCATGGCCTGCACGTTGACCGCGGTGCCCCAGCTCTCGGGGATCGCATGCAGGCGGCGATAGGTGATCGCGCGCTGGTTCATCCAGGATTCGAACACCGCGCCGACGGCGCCCCAGAGCTGCTCCCGCGGCTCCTGGGGAAACGGCTTGCCGGTGCGCTTTTCGACCAGCTTCTTGTATTCGGCCACGACCGCGCGCCAGTCGTCGGCCTTGAGGTCGGTGTCCATGGAGACGCCGAGATCCTCTTTCTTGATCTCCAGCGCTTCCTCGAAATAGTGATGGCCGACGTCGAGCACGACGTTGGAGTACATCTGGATGAAGCGGCGATAGCTGTCCCAGGCGAAGCGCTCGTCGCCCGACGACTTGGCGAGGCCCAGCACGGTCTTGTCGTTGAGGCCGAGATTCAGCACCGTGTCCATCATTCCCGGCATCGAGGCACGGGCACCGGATCGGACCGAGACGAGGAGCGGATTGGCCGCATCGCCGAACAGGGTGCCGACGACCCTCTCGACCTCGGTCAGCGCCTTCTCGACCTCGTCCTTCAGCTCGGGCGGGTAGGTCTTCTTGTTGTCGTAGAAATAGGTGCAGACTTCGGTGGTGATGGTGAATCCCGGCGGCACCGGCAGGCCGAGGCTCGACATCTCGGCCAGGTTGGCGCCCTTGCCGCCCAGCAAATTGCGCATATCGGCGCGGCCCTCGGCCTTGCCATCCCCGAAACTGTAGACCCACTTGGCCATTCTTAGCCCTCGATCTTCGAAAAATCGGCCACCGCATCCATGGTGGCACGAATCTGGTTGAGCAGCTTCAGCCTGTTCAGGCGAACCTCCGGCCTGTCCGTCACGTTGACCGTGACCTTGTCGAACAGGGCGTCGATCGGCCCGCGCAGGCCCGCGAACGCAGCCATTGCGCCCGCGAAATCCTCGGTTGCGAGCGCCGGCTTCACTGCACGCGCCACCTGGTCCAAGGCGGAAGCAACGCTTTTCTCCTCCGCTTGTTCCAGCAGAGCCGCATCGGGCGCACCGGCGATCTTCGCGGCGAGCCCCTTGTCCTTCTTCTCTTCGGCGCGAACGATGTTGGCGGCGCGGCCGTAGGCGGTGAGCAGGTTGCGGCCGGCCTCGGTGCCGAGGAAGGCCTGCAGCGCTTCCACCCGGGCCAGCAGCCGTACGAGATCGTCCTCGCCGCCCAGCGAGACCACGGCGTCGACCACGTCGTGGCGCACGCCCTTTTCGCGCATCTGCACCTTGAGGCGCTCGGCGAAGAAGGCGAGCAGGTCGTCGGCCTTGAGGAAAGGCTTGAGCGGGAGGCGCAGCTTGTTTTCGACGACGATGCGGATGACGCCCAGCGCCGCCCGGCGCAGCGCGAAGGGATCGCGCGAGCCGGTGGGCTTCTCGCCGATCGCCCAGAAGGAGGTCAGCGCATCGAGCTTGTCAGCCAGCGCGACGGCGATCGAGACCGGCGCCGTCGGGCAGCGATCGTTCGGACCGGCCGGCGTGTAGTGATCGCCGATCGCATCGGCTACGGAAGCCGGCAGCTTTTCGCCCAAAGCGTAGTAGCGGCCCATGACGCCCTGCAACTCGGGGAATTCTCCCACCATGCCGGTCACCAGATCGGCCTTGCACAGGCGCGCGGCCTGTTCGACCTCGGCCGGCCGCGCATCGGGGAGGACCTTCGCGATCTCACCGGCCAGCGCTACGATGCGCTCGACCCGGTCGGCCTGGGTGCCGAGCTTGGCGTGGAACACGACCTGCTTCAGCGACGGTAGGCGACTTTCCAGGGTTGCCTTGCGGTCCTGATCCCAGAAGAACTTCGCATCGGCGAGACGGCCGCGCAGCACGCGCTCGTTGCCGGCGACGATCGTCTTGCCGCCGTCACGTGCGACGTTGTTCGCCACCACGACGAAGCGGTTGGCCAGGGTGCCGTCGGCCCTGGACGTCGTGAGGAAGCGCAGATGCACCTTCATCGAGACGATCAGGACTTCCGGCGGCACGTCCATGAACTGGGCGTCGATGGCGCCCAGCATCGGCACCGGCCATTCGGTCAGGCCGGCCACCTCCTCCAGCAGGCCTCCATCCTCGTTCAGCTTGACCTGTGCGTCGGTGCAGAGCCTGGCCGCGCCTTCGAGGATGATCGCCTTGCGTTCGGCGGCGTCCAGAATGACATGTGCCTCGCGCAGCTTGGCCACGTAGTCGGCGAAGCTCGCGACCTCGAACGTGCCCTTGGACAGGAATCGATGGCCGCGCGTCGTGGCGCCAAAGGCGATCGACGCCATCTGGCCGCCCGGTGAAACCTCGCCTTGCAGCACCTTGCCGTCGAACAGTGCAACGATGGACTGCAGCGGGCGCACCCAGTGCATGGTGCTGCTGCCCCACTTCATCGACTTGGGCCACGGCAAGACTTTCAGGGCGGCATCGATCACCGCCCCGAGGGCGTCAGCCGTCGGCCCGCCCTTCTTGGTGACCACGGCGAACCAGAATTCGCCCTTGCCGGTGTCGCGTTTCTCGGCCTCGTCGAGCGACGCGAGGCCAGCGCCCTTCAGGAACCCCTGCACGGCCTGGTCGGGCGCGCCAACGCGCGGACCACGTTTTTCTTCGCTGACATCGTCCCGGACGGCAGGGATCCCCTCGACCACCAGCGCGAGACGCCGCGGCGTCGCGAAGGCCTGGGCCGTCTCGAAGCCGATGCCCGCGCCCTTCAGCCCGTCACAGATCAATCGCTTCAGGTCTTCAGCCGCACGCGTCTGCATACGCGCGGGAATCTCTTCGGACAGGAGCTCGAGAAGAAGCTCGGCCATCGTCAGGCAGCCTTCTTCTGGGTCGCCAGCCACGCTTCGCAGCAAGCCTTGGCAAGCTCGCGCACGCGCAGGATGTAGCTCTGGCGCTCCGCCACGCTGATCACGCCGCGGGCATCGAGCAGATTGAAGGCGTGCGATGCCTTGATGCACTGCTCGTAGGCCGGCAGCGGCAGATTCCTCTCGACCAGCCGGCCGCATTCCTTCTCGGCGTCCGCGAAGTGGCGAAACAGCATCTCGGTGTCCGCGTGCTCGAAATTGTACGCAGATTGCTCCCGCTCATTCTGCAGGAACACGTCGCCATAGGTCAGCGGCACGTCGGAATCGGCGCGGTTGTACGGCAGCTCATAGACCGACTTCTTGTCGAACAGGTACATGGCCAGCCGCTCGAGGCCGTAGGTGATCTCGCCGGCGACGAGATCGACCTCGATGCCGCCCACCTGCTGGAAGTAGGTGAACTGCGTGATCTCCATGCCGTCGCACCAGACTTCCCAGCCCAATCCCCAGGCGCCCAGGGTCGGGCTCTCCCAGTCGTCCTCGACGAAGCGGATGTCGTGCAGCGTCGTGTCGATGCCAATCGCCTGGAGCGATCCCAGATAGCGCTCCAGAATGTCGGACGGCGACGGCTTCAGGATGGCCTGGAACTGATAATAGTGCTGCAGCCGCATCGGGTTCTCGCCGTAGCGACCATCACCGGGGCGACGCGACGGCTGCACATAGGCGGCGTACCAGGGCTTCGGGCCTAGGGCGCGCAAAGTCGTCGCCGTGTGGAAGGTGCCGGCGCCCATCTCCATGTCGAACGGCTGCAGGATCAGGCAGCCCTGCGCCGCCCAATAGTCCTGCAAGGTCAAGATCAGTTCCTGAAAGCACGTCGGTTTCCCGCGCGCTGCAGAGGGGTTCGACACCGGTATTCCCCGAAGCTCTAAAGGCCTTTTATTTCCGCAACTTATGGCCGTTTTTGCGGTGCGGCAAAATAGGTTCCACCCCCCAGCGGGTCAAGGCTGGTGGCGCGCTGCGGCCTTATGGCCGCGGACGACCACATTGGCCACATTTTTCAGCAGTGGCTGGAATGTAGGCACCGCAGCCGGCGCACTGGACGGTATCCTCGATCACCACGGGCTTGCGCGGGGACGCCGGCGCCACCTCCGGAGGAGCGGCAGCCGGTGGAGGCGGCGATGGACGCTGCGGCAGGTCGTTGCCGGTGAAGCGGTCGAAAAGACCCTTCCAGTGCCGGAAAGTCCTGTACACGCCGTACAGGGCAAGGCCGAACAGCGCAATCTTGAGCAGGAAACCCATGCGGCCTTTTGCGGTTCCTGCAGAACCCGGTCAAGCGGGCTATAGGTAGGCGATGAGTGCAATAGAGGATCGGCCGCTCGACCTGTTCGTGGTCGGCGGCGGCATCAATGGGGCGGGCATCGCCTGCGACGCGGCTGGGCGGGCGCTGACGGTCGGGCTCTGCGAGATGAACGATTTCGCCAGTGCGACCTCCTCGAAGTCGACCAAGCTCATCCATGGCGGCCTGCGCTACCTGGAAACCTACGAATTCCGCCTCGTCCGCGAGGCGCTGCAGGAGCGCGAGGTGCTGCTGGCCAAGGCGCCGCATCTCTCCTGGCCCCTGCGCTTCGTATTGCCCTACGAGCCGCATCTGCGGCCCCGGTGGATGCTGCGGCTCGGCCTCTGGCTCTACGATCATCTCGACTGGCACATGACCCTGCCCAAGTCGATCCAGGTCGACCTGCCCCAGTCGAAGTTCGGGGCCGGCCTGAAGCCCGGTTTCCAGAAGGGCTTCGTCTATTCCGACGCCTGGGTCGACGATGCGCGCCTGGTGATCTGCAACCTGAAGTCGGCGCGCGAGATGGGAGCCGCCATCTATGCCCGGCATCGCTGCGTTTCGGCCCGTCGCAGCGACGACGGCAAGCTCTGGCACATCGACCTCGAAGGCCCAGGCGGCGCGCCTGTGCACCTCAAGGCGCGCGCCCTCGTGAACGCCGCCGGCCCCTGGGTGAAGAATTTTCTCGACGACCGGACCGAGCTCAAGACGCCCAAGCGCGTGCGCCTCGTGAAGGGCAGCCACATCGTCGTGCCGAAGCTCTACGACGGCGACCACGCGTTCATCCTGCAGAACAGCGACAACCGGATCGTGTTCGTCATTCCCTACGAGCGCGAATTCTCGCTGATCGGCACCACAGACATCGCGGTCGAGGAGGGCGAGCACCCGGTCTGCTCGCCCGAGGAAACCGCCTATCTCTGCGACCTCGCCAGCCGCTACATGGCCAAGCCGGTTCGGCCCGAAGCCGTGGTCTGGACCTATTCCGGCGTCCGGCCGCTGTTCGACGACGGCGACGACAACCCCTCGAAGGTGACGCGCGACTATCACCTCGAGGTCGACGGCTCCCCGCAGGGCAAGGCCCCCATTCTTTCGGTGTTCGGGGGCAAGATCACGACCTATCGCCGGCTGGCGGAACATGCGCTCCGGGATCTCGAACCCTATTTCCCGCGCATGGGCGGTCCCTGGACCGACGGTCGCGCCGTCTATGACGGCGAGATGGCCGACGCGCCGACCTTCGAGGAGGCGTTCGACAGGTTCGTGGAGGGCGCGTCCGCCAGCAAGCCCGGCCTGCCGAAGGAACTGGTTCGCACCCTTGCCCGGCGCCATGGCTCCGGCCTCGACGACCTGCTCGAGAATGTGACGACCGTGGCCGATCTCGGCCGCCATTTCGGCGGCTCCCTCTATGAGGTCGAGGTGCGCCATCTGGTGCGCGACGAATGGGCCGTCGACGCCGAGGATGTGCTGTGGCGGAGGACCAAGGAGGGTCTGCACATGACGGCGGAAGAACGCGACGCATTCGCCCGCTGGCTGGCGGAGCAGCGCCTTAACTTTACATAACTTAACCTCCCTGTCGGGCACGCTCGGCGTCCTCGGTCCGTACCTCGGGAACCACCCCTTCTATGGCGAGGTTTCCGATGTCGATCCGTTCCCTGGTCCTGCCCACCGCTCTCGTCCTGGCGGCGGGCCTTGCCTTCACCGCCCCTGCCTCGGCCTTCGATCTGTTCGAGGACGACACGATCGAGCTCGCGCAGGCCACCCCGCCCGCCCCGCCGCCGCCTCCGGCCGCACGGGGAGAGCGCACCCCCGGCGAGCGTGGGGCTGCACGCGTCGAGCGCAGCTTCTCGCCCAAGTCGATGTGTCTCGACATGGCCGCCCGCCGCATCGGCGATCGCGCCTACCTCAAGGCTCGGCTGGAGCTGAAGCCAGACCAGATGACGGCCTGGAACACCTTCGAGAAGGCCGCCGACGAGGCCAGCGCCAAGTCGATGGCCCGCTGCCAGAGCCTGCCGGCCGAGATGAAGGAGCGCCCGACCTATCTCGAGCGCCTGACCATGGAGGAAGACGCCATGAAGGCCCGCATCGCCACGATCGAGGCCGTGAAGCCGGCGCTGACGGCGCTGGTTGCCGTCCTGACGCCGGAGCAGAAGGCGCTCCTCGACCGTCCGCGTCCCGGCGTCGCCCATCACCGCGGTGCGGCGATGGGCCACCCCGGCCCCGGCCCGCGCTAAAAGCCTACCAGTCGCTGTGGCGGACGATCTTCATCAGGTCGTCCGCCATGGTGAGGGCGGTGAGCACGCCGGTCTTGGGATTGTCAGGCATGGCCCGGCCCAGCCGCTCGAGCTTCAGTTCGCCTGAATCGGAGACGACCTCCAGTTTGCTGGCATTGGTTCCGGGCGGCAGCGTCGGATCAGCCACCAGCTCGATCTCCGTCCTGTCGAGACCGGCGCCACAGAGGGCCACGGTGACCGCCAGATTGGCATTCTTCGGATAGAGCCGCCCCGCATCGGCCGGCGAGCCACGGAAGATCACGGTCGGTTCCTTGATCGACGGCAGGTCGAACTCGGTCTCGGCTGGCGTGCCCGTCCAGGCATGCGGCGGCTTGATCGAGATGTATTTCACCCGCTCCAGCTTGCCGAGCCGCATGGCGAGCAACCCGTCCAGGCCGGCGATGGCGCCAGCCGGCAGCCGCAGGCGCGCACCGCCCTTCTCCGCCGCCTTCACGTGCTTCTTCCACAGCCCCGGGTCGCCGTAGGCGCCGGTGGCGATCACCATGAAGTCGATGCCCTTCTTCAGGATGGTCTCGCCCCAGTCGCGCACCGCCTGTTGGCTGGCTGCCTCGACCACGACGTCGGGCTTGAGTTTCAGCAGCGCTTTCAGGTCATCGACGACCGCGACCTTCTTGCCGAGCTTCTTCTGGGTGGCCGCGACCCTGCCCTTGCGCACCAGAACACCCACGATGTCGATGGGCGGCTTCTTTTCGCGAAAAACGTCGAACAGCATCTGGCTGATGGCGCCGTAGCCGATCAACGCGATTTTCAACCGCTTTACCTTCGCCATTCATCCCCCTGGGCCCGAATCACGAGGCGACTATAGCGGGCGGGCTGGGCCCTTGCGACCCACCGGGGTGGCGGCTATAACCCCGGCCTCGCCGCGGGCCGGAGTCCGCAAATCCTGACGGAGCGTAGCTCAGCCTGGTAGAGCACTAGCTTCGGGAGCTAGGGGCCGGAGGTTCGAATCCTCTCGCTCCGACCAATCGGCGAGGCCGATGCCAAGGGCATCGGTCACGAAAGAACGGCGGACCTTCGGGTCCGCCGTTTTCGTTTCAGGGCGCGTTACTTCTTCAGGATGGCGATGTCGGTGACGGGGCCGCCCAGGCCCTCGATCTTCGCCACTTGCGTCGCCCTGCCAGTCGCCAGATCGATCGACCAGAGCTGGTCGCCGGTCATGGCCCAGCCTTCGTTCTTCGTGCCGTCCGACCAGATATCGAAGGCGACGACATCGACCTTCGCGCCCAGCGCACCGACCGTGTTGAGGACGCCGTCGTTCGGTGGCGCCTGCTTCACCAGGGCGCCCGTCGTGGTGTCGACGTTGAGCAGCGTCGTTTCCTTCGTGCCCTTGACCGAGTTGGTGTAGGCGCCGGCCATGACCTTTGGCGACTTGCCCTTGTTGGCATCGGCATCGGCGTATTTCAGGCTGCCGTCCTTGATGACCTTGCCGTCGTCGACGTTCACGCGAAGGCTGGTGCCGTCGCTGCCGATGACGCGCAGCCGGTCGGCGACGGGATTGAAGTCGACCGTCGCCGACGCGCCGGCCGGCAGCATCGTCTCCAGCTTCGACTTCTTCGTGGCCTTGCCGTCCATCGCGATGGTGTAGAGCGTGCCGTCGGCAGACAGCGCGTAGAGCATGCCGTCGGCCGGCCGCACGTCGATGCCGACCAACGGACCCGTGACGCTCTCGACCTTCATCTTCTTCGTCGCCTTCTTGGCCGAGGTGTCGACGATGGCGATCGTATCGTTGCCGATCAGGGCGGCGACATCCGCCGCCTGCGCCGTGCCCGCCAAGGTCACCAGGGCCGAAGCGGCCAGGAATGCCTTCACCGTCATTGGATCTCTCCTTCCGTTTTCTGACCCATGAGCGGGTCATGCAGCGGATACCGGCCGGCCGGTTCGTTTGGATGCAGGCGCGGAAAATAAATCGGGATCGGGTGTCGGATGCATCCAATTGCCGTTTTCCGAAGTATTCTCCAAGAAGGCGCAGCGGTACCGGACGGTGCGGCAACCGCAACAGGCGCGCAGGAAGCAATGACGGCAGAACTGCCATCCGATCACGCGGCGCTGGAAGCCGGGATCTCGGCCGCGATCGTCCGCTGCGCCGCCGGCGAGCAGTCGGCGTTGCGCGTCATCTACGATCTCGAGGCCGCCCGCATGGTCGGCGTGGCGATCCGCATCCTGCGCCGCCGCGATCTTGCCGAGGAGGCGACGCACGACGCCTTCGTGCGCATCTGGCGCAGCGCCCGAAGCTTCGATCCGTCGCGCGGCTCGGCGCGGGCCTGGATCTACACGATCGTACGGAACCAGGCGTTGACGATCCTGCGCGACGAACGGCGCTTCGATCCCGACGAGCCGCTGGACAGCGACGCGCCCGAGCCCAACTCGGCCCTTGCGCGGCTGCCCGAGTCCAGTGCCCTGCGGCACTGCCTCGAGCAGCTCGATACCGGCCGCCGCAGCGCCATCGTCCTGGCCTACGTTCACGGCTTCAGTCACGGGGAACTGGCAGGGCGCCTCGGCGTGCCGCTGGGCACCGTCAAGAGCTGGATCCGCCGTGGCCTGGTCTCCCTGCAGGAGTGCCTGGGATGACGCCCGACCGCGAAGACCGGATCCACGCCGCCGAGTTCGTGCTGGGCCTGCTGGAGCCCGAAACGCACGCCGCGGCCGAGCGCCGCCTCACTTCCGATCCCGCCTTTGCGCGCGAGGTCGCCGCCTGGCAGAAGCATTTCGCGGCGTTCGACAACACGGCAGAACCTGTCGTGCCGGCCGACGAACTGTGGCGCCGGATCGAGGCCGGCATGGGCACGGCGGTTGCCGCGCCCCAGGCCGCACCGACCGGGCTACTGCCTTGGCTATGGAACAGCCTGGGCGCGCTGCGGATCGCGGCGCTGTCCGGGGTCACCGCCGCCCTGGCCCTCGCGGTCGTCACCACCGTGACCGTGCGGCACGCGCAGGAGGTGGCGGCCCGCAAGCCGGTCTACGTCGCCATCCTGGTCGACGATGCGACGCGCCAGGCCGGTGCCATCGTCAACGCCTTCGCCGACGGCAGGGTCGAGATGATCCCGCTCGTCGACATGACCGTGCCGGCCGGACGCTCGCTGCAGGTCTGGACGCTCTGGAACCGCGAAATCGGCCCGCGATCGGTCGGCCTGCTCGACCGCGCCCGGGCGACGCCGCTCGATCTCGAGCGGTTGCCCACCACGGCGGCCGACCAGCTGTTCGAGATCACGCTGGAACCGTCCGGCGGCTCGCCAACCGGACGCCCGACGGGCCCGATTCTCTACAAGGGCACGACGGCGCGCACGCTATAGCCGGCGTCACCCGACCAGCGGGAAGTGGCAGGCAACCTCGCGGGCGGGTCCGATGCGGCGCAGCGGCGGCACTTCGGAGGCGCAACGCGGCTGGGCATGCGGGCAGCGCGTGCGGAAGCGGCAGCCCGAGGGCGGGTCGAGCGGCGACGGCGGGTCGCCGGGCTTCAACTTGGTGTCGCCGAGTGGTACGTCGGGATCGGGCACCGGAATCGCGGCCATGAGTGCGGCCGTGTAGGGATGCGCCGGCGTCGCGAACAGCGAGTCCGAATCGGCGACCTCGCAGAGCCGGCCGAGATACATGACGGCGACGCGGTCCGACACCGATTTCACCACCGCGAGATCGTGGGCGATGAACAGGAGCGTGAGGCCAAAGCGCGCCTTCATGTCCTCCAGGAGATTGACGATCTGCGCCCGGATCGAGACGTCGAGCGCCGACACCGGCTCGTCGCACACGATCAGGGCGGGCTCGAGGACGAGGGCGCGCGCGATGGCGATGCGCTGGCACTGGCCGCCGGAGAATTCGTGCGGCCTCCTGTTCCAGACGAGGTCGGGATCGAGGCCGACCGCCTCCATGACGGCGCGGACGCGACGGGTGCGCTCGGCGGTATCCGACACGCCCGACACGATCAGCGGCTCGGCGATGATCTCGGCGACCTTGCGGCGCGGATTGAGCGAGGCAATCGGGTCCTGGAAGATCATCTGCAGGCGCGGCCGCATGGCCCGCAGCGCCTGGCCGCGCATCTGCGTCAGGTCCTGGCCGTCAAATACGACGGCGCCGGCCTTCGGTGGCGGCAACTGCAGCAGCGCTCGCGCCAGCGAGGACTTGCCGGACCCCGACTCACCGACCAAGCCCAGCGTCTCGCCCCGCTTCACCGCGAGCGTGACGTCGCTCACAGCATGGACGTGGCGGCCGCCTCCCACCGGGTATTCGACCACGAGATTCTGGATCGCGAGGAGATCGCTCATGCGACGCCTCCCGGCGCCACGCCCCGTGGATGGAAACAGGCATAGCCGCGTCCGCCGCCCCTCGTGAGCCGCGGCTGCTCGGCATCGCACCGCTCGGTGCGGTAGAGGCAGCGCGGTCCAAAGGCACAACCGCCGCTGCGCCGCGCCAAGTCGGGCGGCCGGCCGGGAATGGCGCTGAGCCGCGTGTGCGTGGGATCGGTGAGCCGCGGCAGCGAGCGCAGCAGCGCCTCGGTATAGGGCATGCGCGGCGAACGAAAGATGTCGCGCGTCGCCGCGGTTTCCACCGCGCGGCCGGCATACATGACCATGATGTCGTCGCTCCGGCCGGCGGCCACGCCGAGATCGTGGGTGATCAGGATCATCGCCATGCCGCGCTGGCGCTGCTCGCCCTGCAGCAGGTCGAGGATCTGCCGCTGGACCGTCACGTCGAGCGCCGTCGTCGGCTCGTCGGCGATCAGCAGCTTTGGGGCGCAGGCGATCGCGATGGCGATGGCCACGCGCTGGCGCATGCCGCCCGACATTTCATGCGGATACTGTCCCGCGCGGCGCTCCGGCTCGGGAATGCCGACCTCGTTCAGCAATTCGACGGCGCGGCGGGCGGCCGCCTTGGAATCCAACCCGCGGTGGAGGCGCAGCCCCTCCCCGATCTGCCGGCCGATCTTCATCACCGGATTGAGCGAGGTCATCGGATCCTGGAACACGATGCCGATCTCGGTGCCCAACACCTGGCGGAATTCCCGGGGCGAAAGGCTGCGAAGATCGCGCCCTTCGAACAGGACCTGGCCGGCCACACCGGCGCCCGAGCCGGCGCCGACCAGGCCGATCAGCGAGCGCACCAGCACAGACTTGCCCGATCCGGACTCGCCCACGATGCCGAGCGTGCGCCCCTCTTGCAGGTCGAACGACACGCCATCGACCGCGCGCAGGGGACCGCGCGCCGTGGAGAAGCTCACCTCGGCGTTGCGTACCGACAGGAGCGGCGTATTCGGCTGGCCGCTCACAGGGCCGACCTCCGCGGATCGACCATGTTGCGCACAATGTCGCCCACGAAGTTGAGCGACAGGACCGTGGCGAACATCACCGCCGCCGGAATCAGCGCGGTGTAGGGCGCCACGTCCAGCGCCTCGCGCCCATCGGCGATCATGCCACCCCAGCTGGGTTGCGGCGCCGGGATGCCGAGCCCCAGGAACGACAGCGCGCCCTCGGCCACGATGATTACGCTGATCGCCACCAGCCAGAAGGCGAACATCGGCGGCAGGAGGTTCGGCAGGATCTCGCGCGTCAGGATGCGCCAGTCGCTGGCGCCGATGGTGCGGGCGGCCAGCACGAAGTCGCGGTTCGCCCAGGCCAGCGTGTTGGCCCGTGCCACGCGCGCAGCGGCCGGAATCGACAGAATGCCCAGCGCCAAGGTGACGTTGAACAGGCTCTGCCCGAGATAGGCGGTGAAGGTGAGCGCCAGCACCAGCGACGGGAAAGCGAGCAGGATGTCGATGAAGCCGACCGCCAGTGTATCGACCTTGCCGCGGAAGTAGCCGGCACTCATGCCGATTGCACCGCCAACGAGGAAGCCGAGGATCGGCGCGCAGATGCCCACGATCAGCGAGGTGCGGGCGCCATAGATCACGCGCGAGAGCATGTCGCGCCCGAGATTGTCCGTGCCCAGGAGGAACTCGGCGGAAGGCGGCTTGCGGCGCAGGATCAGTTCCTGCGCCGACGGATCGGGCAGCCCGATCCAGTCGGCGGTGATCGCCAGGAAGACGACGAGCAGCAGCCAGCCCAGCGGCAGGGCGAGCGCCCAGCGCCAGCGGCGACGCGGCCCCGTCGCGGCGATGGCAGCGACCTTAGCTGCGGAAGCGGACATGACGCACCCTCGGGTCGAGCACGGCGTAGAGCATGTCGACCAGGAAGTTGATGACCACGAAGCCCACCGCGATGAAGGCCACGGTGCCCTGCACGAGGATCAGGTCGCGATTGAAGATGCCGCCCAGCAGCAGCCGGCCGACGCCCGGAAGGGCGAAAATCTGCTCCACGATCACCGCGCCGCCGATCAGGCCGCCGATGTTGAGGCCCAGGATGGTGATCAGGGTGAAGGACGAGGGACGCAACGCATGCTGAAGCAGGACCCGCCACGGCGGCAGGCCCTTGGCCCGGGCCAGCAGTATGAAATCCTCCTTCAACGTGGTCAGCAGGTCCGAGCGCAGCACACGCATCAGCACCGTCCACTCGATCAGGCCCAGGGTGAGGGACGGCAGGATCATCGATTCGAGATTGTCCCACAGCCCCTCGGACACCGGCGTGAAGCCGGTCGCCGGCAGCAGATCGAAGGATACCGAGAACAGGTAGATCAGCACGATGCCCAGCATGAAATTGGGCATCGCGAGAAAGCCGAAGGCGGCCGAGGCCGAGATGCGATCGAACAGACCGCCGGGCCGCCGGGCCGCGAGCAGCGCCACCGGGATCGCGATGCCAAGTGCTATCACCTGCGCCATCACCATGAGCTGCAGCGACACCGGCAGTCGGTCGACGATCGCCTGCACCACGGGCTCGCCGTTGCGGTAGGAGCGGCCGAGGTCACCCGAGAGCGCCGAGCCGAGCCAGTCGAAGTACCGCACCAGCATCGGCCGATCGAGGCCGAGATCGGCACGGAGGCCTGCAATGTCCTCGGGTGTTGCGAGGTTCCCCAGGATCACGATCGCCACGTCACCCGGCAGGATGTTGACGATCATGTAGGTGAGCAGGGTGACGCAGAACAGCACGACCACCAGCCGCACCAACTGGCGCGCAAGCCACGGCATTGGCAACGCCCCTACGCTACCCTAGGCCCGGCCTCTATCTACTTCGCGAACCACGCGCCCTCGACCTGGACGGCACCGCCGCGCAGCGCCGGAATACCGCGCACGTTGGCGCGGGTGATGGCGAAGTCGATGTTGCTGCCCGACCACAGCCACACCGCGTCGTCGTTCAGGATCTTGATCAGGTCGCAGTAGGCCGCCTTGCGCTTGTTCTCGTCGAGGCTGGTCCGGCCGACGAGCAGCAGCCGATCGACCTCGGCGTTGTTGTAGCCGGAGAAGTTGATCGGGCTCTTCGAGTGAAAGTTGGCGAACATCTGCGGATCGACGTCGGCCAGGTCGATGATGCGCCAGCCGGTGACCTGGAAGTCGCGCGTCAGCGCCTCCTTCACCAGCTGCGTCTGGTCGACTGGCTTGATCTCGACGTCGATGCCGGCCTTCTTCATGTCGGCCTGGAAGACCTGGGCGCCCTCGCGGCCGCGCGGCGTGGCGGTGACCGTCATGGTGAGCTTCACGGGCTTGCCGTAATCGGCGATCAGCTTGCGCGCCGCCTCAGGATCGTACTTCAGCGCGCCGGTATCCTTGCACTCGATCCCCGAGCTTGGGCCGTACGGATCGTCGTGGACGGGGCGAAGGCCCTGGGTCAGCACGGCGGCATTGGCCTTGCGGTTCAGCGCCATCGAGACGGCCTGGCGCACGCGCTTGTCGTTCAGCGGTTCCCGCTGGGTGTTGAGCGGAATGACCAGCGCGCCGCTGCCCACCCATTGCAGCACGCGCAGGTTCTTGTCCTTCTTCGCCTTGACGATGTTCTCCGCGCGATCCTCCCAGATCACCTGGACGTCGCCCTTCACCAGGCTGGCGTAGCGGGCGTCGGAATCGGGAAGCGGCCGCACGGTCACGCGGTCGAGATAGGGCTTGTCCTTGTCCCAGTAGTTGGGGTTGCGCTCGGCCACCAGCCGGTCGGCGGCGCGCCATTCCTTGAAGACGAACGGGCCGGTGCCGACCGGATTGCGGTTGTAGTCGGCGCCCTTCTCCTGGGCGATCTTCACCGGGATGATCAGCGTGGTGACCGTGGGCTGCGCCAGCGTCCGGGGCAGCGCCGCGTTCGGCCCGCGCATCTTGAACACTGCGGTCAGATCGTCAGGCGCCTCGACCTTCTCGATGGCGAGATAGGCGCGGCCGGCAAAGCGGTTCGCCGGATCGAGCAGCCGGTTGAAATGGTCGGCCACGGCCTGGGCGGTGAACGGCGTGCCATCATGCCATTTCACGTTCGGGCGGATCTTGGCCGTCCAGACGCTGCCATCCGCGTTGGGCGTCATCGACAAAGCGAGTGCCGGCAGCAGGTTGCCCTTGTCGTCGAGGCGCATCAGCGTCTCGTAGAACAGCGAGGCCGCGGTCACCGTCGAATTGGAGTAGACGCCGGCCCGGATCGGATCGAAGCCTTCGAAGTCGCTCTCGACTCCGATCGTCAATGCACCACCGCGGACGGGCGCCGGTGCAGGCGCCTGGGCGAAGGCCGGAACTGCGAAAGCCGCGGCGAGGGTCGCCGCCAGACCAAATCTGCGTGAAAACAGTGCCATTAAGGCCCTCCCATGGATCGCGCCGTTGACCGGCATCAACTCTATGGGGGGCAAGATAACGCGACGCCCGCCCCAAGCCTAGAGGATTGCGGAGGGCCTGAAGACTCGCAGGTTACATGCAGTAGGCCTGGGCCGCGACGACCGCGTTCAGGCCCTGCATTTCCTGCGGCGAGAGATTCGACGGGTTGAGAAGGTTGCCGCTGACACTCACCGACTGGTTCGACTTGCGCAGGCCGAGGATCGCGTTGGCGCGCTGGTCGGCCGGGATGCGCGAGATGATGCACTGGCACATCTTCTCGGAGGCCGTGACCATGCATTCGGTCATGAGCTCGTCGGCACGCGAGGCGGACGAAAAACCCACGGTCAGGGCGAGAGCGGCAAATCCGGCGGCGATGATACGCATGAAAGTCTCCATGAATAACCCATTCTACACCGTCTATCAGCTCACCAGCCAGTTCCTCAGCAGGCCGAACAGGCCGGTCAGGAAGAGGATCGTGAGGGCGACGTTGCGGTAGAGCCGCTCGCTGGCGAGGCCGTGGAACAGCCGCCCGCCGACCCAGGCCCCCAGCACCATGACCGGGAACAGCACGACCGCGCGAACCAGCGCGTCGGCACCCGCGACGCCGGTGGCCAGCACGATCACGATCAGCAGGAACTGCGTCAGGAAATAATAGGTGACGATGTTGGCGCGGTTGACCTGCGGCGGGTCGTTGCCCGACAGGAGATAGAGCAGGACCGGCGGCCCGCCGACGCTGGTCGTGGCCATCATCGCCCCCGAGACACCGCCCACGATCACCGTCGCGATAGTCGAGCGCCGACCGGTGTATTTCCAGCCCGTCCACATCAAAAGGACGAAGGCCACGATCACGGCCGACACCGTCGTCACGATCGTGTTCTTGTCGACGCTGGCCAGCAGCCAGACGCCCGCCGGCATGGCAAGGCAGGCCGCGAGGCTCATCGGCGTCAGCACCTTCCAGTCGGCGTGCCGTCGCACCTGCGGGAAGAGCTGCAGCGACACGACCAGCTCGATGGCGACCACCGTCACCACCATCTCGGCCGAGCCGAACAGGATGGCGAAGATCGGCGCCATCAGCATCGCCGAGCCGAAGCCCGCGAAGCCGCGCATCAGACCCGCGACCAGCGTGACGCCGAGCGCGGTCCACAGGCCGGTCTCGGCGAACAGGGATTGGACGTAGGGGAGCATGAGAGGCGGCGGAGCGCGAAATGATTGAAATGAGTTAAGGATCCTTCGCTGCGCTCAGGATGACACACTCGGTGTCATCCCGAACGAAGTGAGGGATCCTTCATCAGCGCTTGGCCTGCCCCTCGCCCGTCTTGTCGCGCAGGCGGCGCATGCCGCGCAGCCAGCGGTCGCGGTCGAGCTTGCGGGTCATGTATTCCTTCACTTCGGGATGCGGCAGGATCAGGAAGCGCTCCTCGTCCATCGCCTCGATCACCGTCTGCGCCACCGCGTCGGTGTTGATCACGCCGTCGACCGAGGCCGCGGTCGCGCCGGCCATGCGCAGCATGTTGGTGTCGACGGCCTGCGGACAGAGCACCGAGACGCGGATGCCGCGGTCGCCGTACTGGATGGACAGATGCTCGGCCAGCGCCACGCCCGCGTGCTTGGTGACGCCGTAGGGCGCCGAGCCCATCGACGCCAGCAGGCCGGCGGCGCTCGCGGTGTTGAGCAGGTAGCCCTCACCGCGCCTCAGCATCTGGGGCACCAGCGCCCGCGCGGCATAGACATGCGCCATGACGTGGATGGCCCACGAATCGGCCCAGTCCTTGTCGGTCGCATCCTCGTGGCCGCCGCGGCCGATGCCGGCATTGGAGAAGAAGATGTCGATCTCGCCGAACTTCTTCTCCGCTTCGGCGATCAGCCGCTTCACCTCGGACTCCTGGCCGATGTCGCCCGCCACCGCGAGGGCGCCGATGTCCTTCGCGACCTTGTCGAGCCGGTCGGCATCCATGTCGGCCACGACCAGTCCCTTGGCGCCTTCTTTTGCAAAGCGCCGCGCGATCGCCTCGCCGATGCCGCCCGCCGCGCCGGTGACGACGCAGGCCTTGCCCTTGACCTTCATGTCTTCTCTCCCATCGACCTCACCCTGAGGAGGCCGCGCCAGCGGCCGTCTCGAAGGGTCGGACCAGTCACGTTGTTGCCCATCCTTCGGGACGGCGCTCAGCGCCTCCTCAGGATGAGGATGTTGTCGTTCCTGCTAACCCCAACTCTGTTCGATCAGGTCGATGTACTGTGCCTTGGTCGGCTGGCGCGGCGTCGAGAGGTGGCAATGGTCGCCCATCGCGCCCTCGGCGATCTTCTCGATCGTGTCCTGCGCCAGGCCCGCCGCGCCGAGGCCTTTCGGGATGCCCAGCCGTTCGTTGAGCGCGGAGACCGCGCTGGCCACGCCCTCGGCGCTGGTCTCGCTCTCGGGCAGACCCATCACCTGCGCAACCTTCTTGAACTTGTCACCCACCGCCGGCTCGTTGAACCGCAGCACCGCCGGCAGATAGATCGCGTTCAGCGTGCCGTGATGCAGCCGATAGCCTTTGAGGCCGCCGGTCGGGTGCGAGAGTGCATGCACGGCGCCCAGCCCCTTCTGGAACACCATGGCGCCCTCCATGGCAGCCACCGCCATATTGTAGCGCGCCTCGCGGTCCTGCCCGTCCCTGGTGGCGCGTTCGACGTACTTCCAGGCCTTCTCCAGCCCGTCGAGCGCGATCGCATCGGCCGGCGGGTTGAAGACGTTGGCAAGATAGCATTCGATATTGTGGGTGAAGGCATCCATCCCGGTGCCGGCCGTGAGATGCGGCGGCAGGCTCATCGTGAGTTCGGGATCGATCAGCGCCAGGCGCGGAATGAGGTACGGACTGCCGATCGCCAGCTTGCGGCCGGAATCCATGATGATGACACCACCGCGGCTCACCTCGCTGCCGGTGCCGGAGGTGGTCGGGATCGCGACCATGGGCGCCACCGCCGCCGTGATCTTGCCCGCCCCGCCCTCGACGAACGAATAGGCCTGCAGCGACGGGCCGGGATGCGTCGCCATCAGCGCTACCGCCTTGGCCAGATCCATGGGCGAGCCGCCGCCGATCGCGATGATGCCGTCGCAGCCCTCCTCCTTGTAGATCTTGAGCGCATCACGCATGGCCGCTTCGGTCGGGTTCTCCGGCGTCTCGTCGTAGATCGTGATCGGCATGTTGCCGGGCAGCTGCTCCTTGACCTTGGCCCACAGGCCCGCCGCGATGACGCCCTTGTCGGTGACGATCAGCGGGCGGCGCATGCCCATGAGCTGCAGTTCCTGTTCCAGCAGCTTCAGCGCGCCGAAGTCGAACTGGATGCGGGTCAAATAGGTGATCAGGGCCATGTACTCTTTCCTCTCGATTTTGCGCGCAGCCTACGCGAGAACGTGCGCATGATCGACACCCTCGTCCTGCGCGCCGGGACTGCCGGCGATGCCGCCGCGATCGCCCGCGTGATCGCGGCCTCGTTCGAGCAGTATCGCGGCAGGCTCGTCCCGGAATCCGGCGCCTTCCGCGAAACGGCGGAGAACATAGCGGCCGAACTGGAGCGCGGCGCCGGCGCGCTCGTCGCGGAGCGGAACGGCGAGTTGCTGGGCTGCGTCCTCGTGGAGGAGAAGGAGGGCGATCTCTATTTCGGCCGCCTCTCGGTCGTGCCGACAGCGCGCGGCCGGGGCCTGGCGAAGCGATTGATCGACGCGGTCGAGGCCGAAGCGCGCCGGCGCGGCCTCGCCGGCGTCCGTCTGGGTGTGCGCATCGTCCTCACCGACAACCAGCGCCTGTTCCTTGCGCTCGGTTACCGCGAGACTTCGCGCGAGGCCCATCCGGGTTTCGAGCATCCGACCTCGATCAACATGCGCAAGCCGCTCGGCTGATCCATCAGGCCACCCCTTGGCGTGGCCGGGCAGCGTGAAGGATGATCAGCCCGATCCCGAAGAGATGCGGTGTGTAGAACCGAAGCTCCGCAGAGGGGTAGAGCAGGAATCGGACCGCCGCGCCGACCAGGAGGGCCATGAGCAGCAAGCCCGGCCAGCGACCGACTACGGGCCGCGCGAGCAGAAGGATTGCGATCAGAACGGCCGCGACGGCCGCATGCAGCCACGCCAGATGAGATACTCGGTCGATCTGGTCCGTGACGACCTCCAAATAGAGACCGAGGTCGAAGGACGGTCGGAAGTCCGTCAATACGTTCCCACGTTCGACGAAGTTGAAATAGAACTGGGGCCACCAGCCGACATGCTGGCTCGCCAGCATGTTCATCACATAGGCCGCGAGAGACCCGGCGAGCAGCACCAGTGTTTCGCGGTACTGTCCGCGAACCGCCATCACACAGCATAGAAAGACGTTCAGGACGATGCCGTCGGGACGCAGGAGGGCCGCCATCAGGAGACAGAAGACAGCCAGCCGCAGCCGTTCCGACAGAAGAGCCGCGATGCCCGCGACGTAGGCGAAGGCGAAAATCGTGTCTGGCGAAACCATGCTGGCGAAGCTGCCCAATTGGAACAGCAGCACGATCGGCAGCCACGCGAGAGAGGCGATTCCCTCCAGCCGCCAGGCGGCGTGAACCAGAAGCGCCAGAATGCCGAGCGCGCTCACCAGGCTGACCATGACGATGGCGCGCACCGGATCGACCGCGAGCGCCACGCCCCTCAGCAGCACGATGTAGCCGTACTTGCTCTCGTAGAGCGGCAACTGGCTGGCCAGTGCGGCCGGGTCGAAGAACTGCGCCTCGACGTAGTCGTTAGACGTCGTCAGGTAGGCAAAGTCTTTGGGCGACAGATGCGGCTTGATGGCAGCCCAGGTCCGCGCATGCAGGGCCGCGACATCGATCGTGCCGTCGGGCGAGGTCGCCCCGGCCTTGAGGATCGCCATCGTGTAGGGAACGACGTCCCAGTCGAGCGCCGGCCGCGTGATCGCGAAATAGACGAAATAAAAGGCGATGAGGAAGGCGACGCTGCCGGAGACGGCTCGCCAGCCCTTCCATTCCGCAATCGCGGCCATCATGAATGTTTGTCCCCTGCCTGTAGTATGCGTGACCGATTGGCCGTTGAGCAACCTGGGGCCCCGTCTGCTATCATATTGTTCATGAGCAGTCGCACACCCCTCACCGGACCGTCCGTCTGGCATGGCCAGGACATCAAGAAGTCGTCGCGCTGGATTCGCGACCTGACGCCCGATGGCGTCGATGAGCTCGACGCCGCCCTGAAGGGCCTGCGCGGCATGAAATGGTCGGAGATCGTGCGCGAGGATTTCTACCTGCCCTCGCTGGACGAGCTGTTCGACGACATCGCCGACGAGCTCGAGAATGGCAGCGGCATCGTGAAGCTGCGTGGCATTCCGGTCGATCGCTACGACGAGGAGGATCTGCGGCGCCTCTACTTCGCGATCGGCACGCACATCGGCACGCCGGTATTCCAGAACCGCAGCGGCGAGCTGATGCGCGCCATTCGCGACGAAGGCGCCCATGTCGGCCGCACCTACGGGGAGACAAAGGACGAGAAGGGGGCGACCTTCCTCTCGTCCTACGCCCGCACGCTGACCAACGGTGCGTTGCGCTTCCACACCGACCGCACCGACGTGGTCAGCCTGCTATGCGTACGCCAGGCGCGCGCCGGCGGCGTCAGCAAGCTTGCCTCGACGCCTGCCATCCACAACGCGATGCTCGAGCGCCGGCCCGACCTGCTGGAGCTTCTGTTCCAGGATTACTGGCGCAGCCGCTTCGGCGAGGAGGGTACCCGGAAGGATGGCGAGGCGACGACGCGCGAGACCGCTTACCCGCTGCCGATCTTCGGCCTGCGCGACGGCAAGTTCACCTCGCACTATTCCCTGACCTTCATCGAGGCGGCGCAGATGGCGCCCGGTGTGCCGAAGCTCACCGAGGCCCAGCGCGAGGCGATCGACGTGCTGATGCAGACCGCCGAGGAACTCTGCTTCGAGATGACGCTCGAGCCAGGCGACCTCCAGCTCATCAACAGCCACGTCACCTATCACGGCCGCACACCGTTCGAGGACGATGCCGCCAGCGGTCACGATCGATTGCTGCTGCGCCTCTGGCTTACCATGCGCAACAATCGCCCCCTGCCCCAGGGCCACGAGGTCCTGTGGCAGGAGATCGAGGCCGGCCGGCCCCGCGGCGGCATCCGCCAGATCGAACTCTGATCCTTGGCGGGAGCCCAGCTTGGCGGCGCGCTCCCGCAGTGACTAACGCTTCTGGCGCAGCCGGCCGACGATGCCTGCAGGGAAGAAATAGACGCAGAGGATGAAGGCCACGCCCAGCCACAGCAGCCAGCGGTCGGGGTGGAACAGGTTGGCCAGCAGCGGCACGCCGGCCAGCGCCTTGTTGGCAATCGCCAGCAGGTCCTGAAGGTAGTTCTGGGCGAAGACCAGCAGGACCGCGCCGATCACGGCGCCGTACATCGTGCCCATGCCGCCGATCACCACCATCAGCAGGATATCGACCATGATGTCGAAGCTGAGCGTCGTGTCGGGATTGGTCTGGCTGGACCACAGGGCCAGCAGCGCGCCCGCCAGCGCCGCCGTGGCGGCGGCGATGCAGCTCGCCATGGTGCGGTAGACCACGGTGCGGTAGCCGATCGCCTCGGCCCGGAACGGGTTCTCGCGGATCGCCATCAGCACGCTGCCGAACGGCGAGTTCACGATGCGCAGCAGGAGCAGGAGCAGGACCAACGACGCGACATATACGAGGTAATAGTCGAGCAGTCGTCCATTGAGGCGGACGCCGAACAGCGTGTCGCCGAACGAGAAGGAGGCGCGCAGGACCGCCGGCAGCCGGTAGTTCAGCCCGTCCTCGCCGCCCGTCAGGTCCGAGAGCTGTGAGGCCAGGATCGCGAAGGCGCTGGCGACCGCCAGGGTGATCATGGCGAAGAAGATCGTTCGCACCCGCAGGCTGAACAGGCCGATCACCGTCGCCAGCACGATGGCGACCACGAGCCCCGCCACGGTGCCGACGGCGACAGCATCCCACCCTGCCCCCATGCGGGTGAGCGAGATGGCGACGCCATAGGCACCGATGCCGAAGAACATCGTGTGGGCGAACGAGACGATGCCGGTATAGCCGAGCAGCAGGTCGAACGAGGCCGCCAGCACGATGAACACGCAGATCTTGGCCGCGACGTTCAGCGACTTCGCGCCCGGGAACAGGAACGGCGCCACCGCGAGGCCGACCAGGATGGCGACCAGCGCGAGCGCCAGCCAGCGGCTGCGCGGCAGGTCGTCGGACAGGATCGAGCGGAGCATGGCCCTACCTCTTCGCCACGGGATAGAGGCCCTGCGGCCGCCACAGCAGGACCAGCGCCATCAGCAGGATGTTGGAACCCAGCGCCACCTTGGGCGCGAGGAAGCCGATATAGTTGGCCGTCAGCCCGACCAGCAGCGCGCCCACGAAGCAGCCGCCCACCGATCCCAGCCCGCCGATGATGATGACGATGAACACCAGCACCGCGACTTGCGCGCCGATCGCCGCCGTCACCGTCTCCTGGTAGAGGCCCCACATGGCGCCACCGAGACCTGCCAGCGCCGAGCCGACGACGAAGACGCCGACAAACAGGCGACGGATGCGATAGCCCAGCGCCTCGACCATCTCGCCGTTCTCGACGCCGGCGCGGATCAGCAGGCCGAGCCGCGTCCGGTTCAGCGTCAACGCCAGGGCGGCGAACACGACCAACCCGACCACGACGGCCAGCACGCGATACTTCTCGATCGCCACGTCGCCGAACAGGAAGGCGCCGCGCAGCGCCGTCGGGCGGCTGAGCGTGATCTGGTCCGGCCCCCAGATCACCTTCAGGAGCTGTTCGGCCACGATCAGCCCGCCCGTCGTCACCAGGATCTGCTTCAGGTGCTGGCCATAGACCGGCCGCACGATGATCCGTTCGAAGCCCAGGCCCAGCACGCCGCTCACCACCATGGCCGCCAGCACGGCGGGGCCGATCGCCGCGAGGTTCAGCCAGATCGAGTCCGCCGTCATCCACGGCGCCAATGCCAGCATGACGCTCGCCGCCACGAAGGCGCCCACGGCGATGAAGGCGCCATGGCCGAAGTTGAGCACGTCCATCAGGCCGAAGGTGAGCGTCAGGCCCGAGGCCATGATGAAGATCATCAGCCCCATCGCCAGCCCGGCGACGGTCAGCGTCACCCAGCTCGCCGGCGAGCCGATCAGCGGCAGGGCGCCGATCATCAGGGCCGGGATGAGCAGCAGCGGAAGCCAGTCTCTTTTCATTGGTGCGTATCCATCCCCAGCCCGAGCAGATGCTGCTGCAAGGCGGAGTCGGCGGCAAAGGCCGCCATGCTTCCCTGGTGGGCCACCCTGCCGTCGTCCATTACCGCGACGGCATCGCCGAGCTGGCGGGCGAAGACGAAGTTCTGTTCGACCACCAGCAGGGTCGACTCGCCGTCCTTCAGCTCGCGGAAGGCGTCGATCATGTTGGCGATGATGGCGGGCGCCAGGCCCTTGGTCGGCTCGTCGATCAGCAGCAGGCGGCGTGGCTCGATGATGGCGCGCGCCACGGCGAGCATCTGCTTCTGGCCGCCCGACAACAGGCCCGCCGGCAGGGTCCAGAACCGCTTCAGCGCCTCGAAGCGCGCGAAGATCCAGTCGAGACGCTTCTGGTCCGGCGGTCCCGAACGCGCCGCCAGCACGAGATTCTCCTGAACCGTGAGGTCGGCGAAGATCGCCATGCTCTCGGGCACGTAGGCGATGCCGAGACGCGCAATGTCGGGCGTCGCCATGTGGGTGATGTCGCGCCCGTCGAAGCGGATCTCTCCCGCCGCCGCGCGCCACATGCCCATGATGGTGCGCAATGTCGTGGTCTTCCCGGCCCCGTTGCGGCCGAGCAGCATCGTGAGCCCGCCCTCGGCCACGTCGAACTCGACGCCGTGCAGGATGTGGTAGCGGCCGATGTTCGTCTGCACGCCGCGCAGGGAGAGGAGAGGTTCAGCCATGGTCGGCCGTCGAGCCCAGATATGCTTCGCGCACGATGTCCGAGTTGATGACCTCGGCGGGCTTGCCGTCGGCCACGAGCTTGCCCTGATGCAGCACGACGATGCGGTCGGAGAGCGAGCGCACCACGTCCATCTTGTGCTCGACCAGCAGGATCGTCTTGTCGCCACGCTGCTTGATGGCGGCGATGATGTCGAGGATCGTCGGCACCTCGTCGATGCTCATGCCGGCCGTCGGTTCGTCGAACATGAAGACGTCCGGCTCGAGCGCCAGCAGGATCGCGACCTCGAGCTTGCGCTGGTCGCCGTGCGGCAGGGTCGCTGCGATCGCCTGGGCGCGGTCGGCCAGCGACACGGCCGAAAGATGCTCCATCGCCCGGTCGATCAGCTCGCGATGCGTCAGGGTCCGGCTGAACAGGTCGTAGCCCTTGCCGCTCTTCACCTGCACCGCGAGCCGTACGTTCTCGAGCGTGCTGAGGTTGGGAAAGAGGTTGGTGAGCTGGAAGGCACGGCCGAGACCGAGCCGCGTCCGGCGCGGCGCCGCGAGGTTCGTGATGTCCTCGCCGTTCAGCGTGACGCGGCCGGAGGTGGCCGGGAGCTGCCCGGAAATCAGGTTGAAGTAGGTCGTCTTGCCCGCGCCATTGGGCCCGACGATCGAGGTGAGCGTGCCCTTCCCGAAGGCGCACGACACCCCGTCGACGGCCGCATGTCCGCCAAAGCGGATGGTGAGGTCTTTGGTCTCGAGCATCGGGAGTGTCGCCTTCCCCCTCCCTGCCTCCCCCGTCAGACGGGGGGAGGTGGCCGAATGGCCGGAGGGGAAAGCCTCAGTCTTCGCGTCAGCGCTTGTTCTTGATCGGCAGCGTCATCTCGCTGGCCGGGATCACGCGCACCAGTTCGAGCAGGTCGACATTGTCCGGCGCGTTCTTCTTCATGCGCCAGTGATACATCTCCTGCAGGGCCTGGTGATCTTCCTTGCGGAAGGTCATCGTGCCCTTGGGCGTCTCGAAGCTCATGCCCTCCATCGCCGCGATCAGCTTCTCGCTGTCGGTCGACTTGGCCTTCTTGACGGCCTCGACCAGCGCGATGGCGGCGCTCATGCCACCGGCCACGAAGAAGTCCGGCGGCACGCCGTTGTTCTTCTTCTTGTACTCGGTGACCAGCCAGTCGTTCACCGGGTTCTTCGGGAAGCCCCAATAGTAGTAGATCGCGCCTTCGAGGCCGGGAAACTGCTTCCAGCCGGCCATCACCGGCAGCAGGTTGCCGCCGGGCGCCATCTCGATGCCGAAGCGCTCGGGCTTGAGGTCCATCAGCTTCGGCAGCGGATGGGCGCCGGCCCACACCACGACCACGACCTTGCGGCCAGGCTTGTCCTTCAGCGCGTCGAAGATGCGCTGCGCCGACGCGGTGAAATCGGTCGTGGCCTGCGGGGCGTATTCCTCGTGCACGACCTTGGCCTTGGAGCCGACCGCGGCCAGCGCGGCCTTCACCGCGGCGACGCCGTCCTTGCCGAAGGCATAGTCCTGGGCGAGCGTTGCAATGCTGATGTTCTCGTCCTTCAGGGTCGCGGCGGAGGCCAGCGCGTCCTGGGTGGAGTTGCGCCCGGTGCGGAAGATGTAGCGGTTCCACTTCTCGCCGGTGATCTGGTCGGCCACGGCCGGCTCGACGATCAGCAGCTTCTTGTACTCCTCGGCCACCGGCAGCATGGCGAGCGCGCCCGCCGACCCGGTGGTGCCGACGGCGATGTCGACCTTGTCGTCGCCATAGGCCTGTTCCAGCGCGGCCTTGGCGAGGTCCGGCTTGAACTGGTCGTCCTTCAGGATGACCTGGATCTTGCGGCCATCGACTTCCATCGTGCCCTTGGTCGCGTATTCCAGGCCCAGCATGAAGCCGGCCTCGGTCTGCCGCGCATAGGCTTCGAGCGGACCGGTCTTGCTGTAGATCAGCGCCACCTTCAGCGGCGGCTGCTGGGCGACGGCCGGACCGGCCAGAAGCAGGCCGGACAGCGCCAGAAACGAACGACGGATCATATTAAGAACCTCCCTAGAGCAAGCCCTTCTAATCGATGATCGCGGCTTGCACCACCCTGCGGAACTCGCTCCTCAACGGCCCCAGCATCAACGTTGACGCGGCCCGCGGGCCGTTGCGCCGCCGTCCCCTAACCTGTCTTTTGCAGTCTCCTGGCGGTATGCACGAAGCCCTTGCCAGGAAAACGCAGCATCAAGGACGCCCACGGAATCCGCAGAGACATTATCATTGCGTCCGGCAAACCCGACTCGGGTACCTCGAGCTTGAGGCGGCACCTGACGACCAGGCCCTCCTTCTCGAAGAGCGC
Source organism: Rhodospirillaceae bacterium (assembly GCA_009772935.1). Classification (GTDB taxonomy): domain Bacteria; phylum Pseudomonadota; class Alphaproteobacteria; order Reyranellales; family Reyranellaceae; genus Reyranella. The sequence goes on along the minus strand of WOUR01000003.1, from coordinate 94,796 downwards.
AGAAATTTCGGCATCCTCGATGTTCTGAGACGGAATCTCGCCGCGCATTTCATTTTGCACGTCGCCCCATAGGCCGTCCCTGAGCACGATGGATTTAGCGCCAACTTCGTGACGCGGCATCAAGGCCGCGAGGCTGATCGTCTCGATGTAGACGCGCGGATAGGCACTACCACCTCCCGTCAGGAACCCATTGCCAAGTCGGCTACCGGAGGAGGGCCCAAAGCACAGGCTGTCGCCAGCCTGGATCAGACTGAACATCCCATTGGCAGAATATGCGTGCAGGCCTCCCGACTGGTCGATCGAGGCCGCTTCGAGCCAAGTCGTCCTTGTTGCCTGCACCGGGCCCCTGGGGCGCCAGTTGAACGAACTGGAGTTCTGCTCCAGTCGCGGTAGCGGGACCCCAAAAACCGCCGTTCGCGTCACACTATCGATCTCGAAGTAAACATCGATATGGGCAGCGGATTCAGGAGCCGTCGGCCAATAGTTGTCCTCCCCCCTCACCTCGGAGGCTTCCAGCATCCGCAAATCAGCGGAGAGGTGAAAGCGAAGGCCGCAATTCGCGACCTCGATGTCGAGAGTCCAGTTCGACAGCTTTTGCGTTTTATAACCGCCCTCGAAAGCTGACAGCCAGCCGCCCTGCTCGGGGGACCGCATTTTGACGCTCGTTGGACTCCGCATACGCAACGCCGCGAGGCAAGACGCTGTAATATCGATGGGAGCGGCGAGACTTGGCCCCACACGATGAGTCATGAAAAAGCCGCTGTCTTCGTCGCGGACTGCCGTGCACGGCGTAAGGTGAAGGAAGTCGTGCTGGAAATTGATCTCGAGGCACTCGTGTCGCGGCAACTCAAAGCCGTTAGTCACCGGCGTCGGATATCTGACGTGGCCAGCAGCGGCCAGCCCGCCATCCAGATTTACTCGCGCATCTCTAAGGTGCATGTGTTCTCCTTCTAAGCGAGAGACCCTCGCCCTTCCAGTCGCCCCCGCTCGCGCTGGAACAGCTCGATCAGCGCGTCCATCACGGCACGCACGCGCGGCAGGGCGCGCAGGTCGCGGTGGACCAGCAGCCATTGGTCGGCGAAGACCTCGGGGATGATGCCGCCGATCCGGCGCAGAAGCGGGTCGGGATCGGCGAGATGGCAGGGCAGCACGGCGAGGCCGGCGCCGGTCCGGGCGGCCTCGTGCAGCACCAGCCAGTTGTTGCCGCGGATCTCCGGCCGGCGCCCGCCGCGCAACGCCAGCAGCCAGCTCTGACCCTGCATGCGGAGATGATCGTCGTCGAAGCCGACCCAGGGCAGCGCGGCCAGCGCCGCCGGTGAGGACTTCTTCACCGGGAAATCACGCGCGGCATAGACCGCGTAGGCCAGCCGTCCCAGCTTGCGCGCGACGATGCCGCCCAGCTCGGGCACCTGCTCGCGGATCAGCAGGTCGGCCTCGCGGCGCGAAAGATTGGCCAGCGTATGGCTCGAGACGACCTCGAACTCGATCTGGCGTAGCTTGCTCCGAAGCTCGGCCGAGTAGCGCGCGATCAGCGCCGCGGTGGCCTCCTCCGCCGACAGCCGCACGGTGCCGCTCACCGTGTCGCTGAGACCGGCGCTGCGGCGGTGGATCGACTGCGCCGCCTTCTCCATCGCCTCGGTGTCGGCCAGAAGCTCCTCGCCGGCGCCGGTCGGCACGAAACGGTCGGGCAGCCGGTCGAACAGCCGCGCGCCGATCTGCTTTTCCAGCGCCTGCACGCGGCGCGACACTGTCGGGTGGCTGACGCCCAGCGCCTTCGCCGCCGTCGTCAGGGTGCCGCCGCGCGCCAGGGCCAGGAAGATGCGGAGATCGTCCCAATTCTTGTCCATGTTCAGAATTGTACAGGCGCCTTTCCGAATTGTGGACTGACGAATACGGGTGTTCGCCCTAGCATCGCGCCATGCACATCGAACCCCGCCTCCTCGTCTTCACCAAGGGCGTGCGTGCCCGCATCGCCGCCACCGTCGCCGTCGGCCTGCTGGGCGTGGGCTGCGGCATCGCCCGTCTCGGCCTCCTCGGCTGGCTGATCGGCCAGATCTTCGTCGGACGGCCGCTGCAGGAATTGGTGCTGCCGATCCTGCTGATCGCCCTGGTGATGGTGCTGCGCGGCGTGGCCGAACATTGGCGCGCCGTGCTGGCGCACGAGACGGCCGCGCGGGTCCAGAAGATGCTGCGCCGTACGCTGTACGACAAGGTCGCCTCGCTCGGCCCGGCGACGGTCGGGCAGCAGCGCTCCGGCGGCCTCACGCTCTCGATGATCGATGGCGTCGAGCAGCTCGAAACCTATTTCGGGCAGTTCCTGCCGCAGTTCCTGATCGCGCTGCTGACGCCGATCCTGATCTTCGCCGTGATCTCCTTCATCGACCTGCCGGTGGCGCTGGTCATGCTGGGCTTCGCGCTGGTCGCGCTGTTCGCCCCGGCCCTCTGGCACAAATGGGACGTGCGCGCCTCGATTGCGCGCATGACGGCCTACAAATCTTTCGCCGCGGAGTTCCTCGATTCGATCCAGGGCCTCGCGACCCTGAAGGCGTTCGGCCAGGGCAAGGCGCGCGCCGACAAACTTGAAGTGGAAGCCCGCGACCTTTTTCGCCGCACCATGTGGGTGCTGGGCACCAACTCGCTGGCGCGCGGCATCACCGATACCTCGATCGCAGGCGGCGCGGCCGCCGCGCTGATCTACGGCGCCTCGCGGGTCGAGGCCGGCGCCATGACGCTCACCGCGCTGCTCGTGATCCTGATGCTGGGCATCGAGATCTTCCGGCCGATGCGCGAGCTGCGCTCGGTGCTGCACCAGGGCATGGTCGGTCTCTCGGCGGCACAGGGCATCTATCGCATCCTCGACGATGAGCCGTCGGTGAAAGACCCGGCGCCGGCGCGACTCGACGGGCTTCTGGCGCCCACCATCGCCTTCGAGGACGTGCGCTTCTCCTATCCGGGGACGCGCCGCACCGTGCACGAACGGTTGAACTTCACAGCCGCCGCGGGCGAGCGGCTGGGCCTCGTCGGCTCCTCGGGCGGCGGCAAGTCGTCGATCGTGCGCCTGCTGCTGCGCTTCTACGATCCCGACCAGGGCCGCATCCTGCTGGGTGGCCACGATCTGCGCACGCTCTCCTTCGCGCAGATCCGCTCGCTGATCTCGGTGGTGAACCAGGACACGTTCCTGTTCCACGGCACGGTCGAGGAGAATATCCGCCTCGGCCGGCCGGGCGCCTCGCGCGAAGAGATGGAGGACGCGGCAAGGGCCGCCAACATCCATGACTTCATCGAGAGCCTGCCGCAGGGCTACGCGACGATCATCGGCGAGAAGGGCATCAAGCTTTCCGGCGGCCAGCGCCAGCGGGTCGCCATCGCCCGCGCCCTTCTGCGCGACACGCCGATCCTGGTGCTCGACGAAGCCCTGTCCGCCGTCGACGCGGAGAACGAGGCGGTGATCCAGGAAGCGCTCGACCGGCTGATGCAAGGCCGCACGACACTCATCCTGGCGCACCGGCTGTCCAGCGTCATCGACTGCGACCGCATCCTCGTGCTCGACCGCGGTCACGTCGCCGAGGAAGGCAAGCACGCCGCCCTCATGAGCCGGGGTGGCGTCTATGCACAGCTCATGGCCGAGCAGGCGCGCGAGCAGCAGGCCGACGTCACGCTCGATGCGCTCGCGGCACCCCAGCGCGCCGAGACGATCGCCAGCACCTCGGGCGGTGCGATGAAGCCCGTCACCGAAGGCATCATCAAGGCCGAGGGCCTGACCTGGTACCAGGTCGTGGTCGCGCTGATGAAGGTCATCATGCCGTGGAAGGGCAAGCTCACCGCCACCTTCATCCTGGGCGTCGCCCGTGTCGTCTCGTTCATCGGCATCGGCGTACTCTCGGCGCTGATCGTGCTCGCCCTCAAGAACCATGAACCCTATGGCGGCCTCGCCATCGCACTGGCCATCCTCGCGCCGGTCTCGGGCATCCTGCACTGGTTCGAATCCTGGCTGGCCCACGACATGGCCTTCCGCCTGCTGGCCGAGATGCGCATCGACGCCTTCCGCAAGCTCGACGCGCTGGCGCCCGCCTATCTCACGCGCCGCCGCACCGGCGATCTCATGGCGCTCGCCACCAACGACATCGAGTTGGTCGAGTATTTCTTCGCCCACACGGTGGCGCCGGCCTTCGTCGCGATCCTCATTCCCGCCGCCGTGGTGATCGCACTGGCCACGACCAGCGGCTGGCTGGCGATCACGCTGGTGCCGTTCCTGCTCGCCGTGGGGCTCAGCCCCTTCCTGATGCGCAAGCGGGTCGACCGGCTGGGCAGCCAGGCGCGCGAAGCCGCCGGCGAACTCGGCGCCTTCGCCGTCGATTCGGTGCAGGGGCTGGGCGAGATCGTGGCCAACCAGCAGGAGCGTGCGCGCGGCAACAGGCTCGACGAGCTGTCGGATCGCCACATCGCGCTGCGCCTGCCCTTCTTCAGCGAGCTCACGATGCAGCACGCCATCCTCGAAGTGCTGACGGGCCTGGGCGGCCTCGCCATCGTCGTGGTCGGCGCCGTCCTCGCCTCGCGCGGCGCGCTCGATCCGGGCCTGCTGCCGCTGATGACGATCCTCGCCATGTCGGCCTTCCTGCCGGTGTCGGAGATCGCTCAGATCGGCCGACAGCTCGCCGACACGCTGGGCGCCACGCGGCGCGTCTATGCGCTGGCCAACGAGCCGATCCCGGTGCGCGACGGGCCGGGCGTGCCGGCGGCGCGCGGTGCCGCGGCACTCGCCCTCGAGCAGGTGAACTTCACCTATCCCGGCCAGTCGCGGCGCGCCCTCTCGGACGTGAACTTCGCCATTCCCGCCGGCAAGACGGTGGCGCTGGTCGGCACGTCCGGCGCCGGCAAGACCACGACGGCGCAGCTCCTGATGCGCTTCTGGGATCCCGACTCGGGCCGCATCACTCTGAACGGCACGGACCTGCGCGACTACAAGCTCGACGAGCTGCGCGGTCTCGTGGCACTCGTGGCGCAGGACACCTACCTGTTCAACGATACGCTGCGCGCCAACATCCTGATCGCGCGGCCCGAGGCGACGGAGGCGGAGCTGCTGGCCGCCATCGAGCATGCGTCTCTGGGTGAGCTGGTCGCGGCGTTGCCGCAGGGTCTCGACTCGCCCGTCGGTGAGCGCGGCACCAGCCTGAGTGGCGGCCAGCGCCAGCGCGTGGCCATCGCACGCGCCTTCCTGAAGGATGCCCCGATCCTGATCCTCGACGAGGCAACCTCGCATCTCGATGCGGTGAACGAACAGGCGGTGCGCCGTGCGCTCGACGTGCTGAAGGCCGATCGCACCACCATCGTGATCGCGCACCGTCTCTCGACCGTGCGCGACGCCGACATGATCGTGGTGCTGGACGAGGGCCGCGTGGCGGAAACCGGCACGCACACTTCCCTGGTTTCGCGCGGCGGCCTTTACGCCCGACTCGTGTCGCGCCAGCTTGCCTCGGTCTACGCGCCGGCTGCACAGTGAGCGGATGAAGCGACAGCTCCACCTCAACCTCTTCATCCAGAGCCGGGGCCATCACGAAGCGTCGTGGCGGCATCCCGACTCCTCGCCGCTCGCGCTGACGGACATCGAGTATTTCCGCGACCTCGCGCGGCGCGCCGAGGCCGGCCTTTTCGACTCGATCTTCCTGGCCGACCAGCTGGCGCTGGCCGACACCGTGGCGCACGCCGCCAGCACCTGGCTCGAGCCGATCACGGCACTTGCCGCCATCGCCGGCTCGACGCAACGCATCGGCCTGATCGCCACGGCCTCGACCACCTACTCCGAACCGTTCAACCTCGCGCGGCAATTCGGCTCGCTCGACCATATCAGCGGTGGCCGGGTCGGCTGGAACATCGTGACCTCCTGGCTCGCCCCGGCCGCGCGCAACTTCGGGGGCACGGGTCTGGTGAGCCACGACGAGCGCTACGAGCGCGGCGAGGAGTTCGTGCAGGTCGCCAAGGCCCTGTGGGACAGCTGGGCCGACGACGCCGTGCTCGACGACCGCGCCGGCGGCCACTATGCGCGCGCCGACCGCATCCGGCCGATCAACCACGAGGGCAAGTACTATCGTGTTGCCGGGCCGCTCAACATGCCGCGCGGACCGCAAGGCCGGCCGGTGTTCGTGCAGGCCGGCTCGTCCGACACCGGTCGCCGCTTCGCCGCCCGCCATGCCGAAGCGGTCTTCACCGCCCAGATGGAGAAGACCACCGCGCAGGAATTCTATGCCGACCTCAAGAAGCTGGCAGCGGCCGAAGGTCGTCCGTCAGAGCACGTGCTGATCCTGCCTGGCCTCAGTCCCGTAATCGCCTCGACCGAGACGGAGGCGAAGCGGCTTGCCAAGGACTTGAACGAACTCACCGATCCCGAAGTCGGGCGCAAGCGACTGAGCGGCCGGTTCGGCGGCCACGATTTCTCCCATCTGCCGCTCGACCGCCCGCTGACGGCCGAGGACTTCCCCGACCCCGGCACGGTCCAGGCCGCCCGCAGCCGAACCGAGGTGATCGTCGGGCTGGTCCGGCGCGAGAACTTCACCCTGCGTCAGCTGCTCGCCTATCTCGCCGGCGCCCGCGGTCACTTCACCACCGCGGGCACGCCCGAGCAGATCGCCGACCTGATCGAAGACTGGTTCAACGATGCAGCCGCCGACGGCTTCAACCTCATGCCGCCCCTGCTGCCCTCGATGCTTGATGTATTCACGGCAGAGGTCGTCCCCATCCTCCAGAAGCGAGGACTGTTCCGGACCGCCTATCAAGGCCCCACCTTGCGCAATCATTTTGGCTTGCCGCGCCCGGCGGCTGCGGCATCCTGAGGCAGCGCAAGGAGACAGACCATCCATGTTCAGTCACATCACGATCGGCAGCAACGATGTGGGCAGGGCCAAACCCTTCTACGACGCGTTGCTGCAACCGCTCGGCCTGGTGCGTCATATGGATTATCCGCACGCGGTCGGCTACGGCCCGGCAGGCGGGCGACCCCAGCTTTGGATCCTCAGTCCGATCGACAAGCAGGCCGCCTCGGTCGGCAACGGCATCACGATCGGCCTCGAGGCGCCTGACCGCGGCGCCGTCGACGCTGCTTACGAGGCGGCCCTGGCCGCCGGCGGTAAGGACGAGGGCGCACCCGGCCTTCGCGCCCACTATCACCCCAACTACTATGGTGCGTATCTCCGCGACCTCGACGGCAACAAGATCTGCGTGGTCTGCCACCGCAAGCCTTAGCCGCTCCAGACCACTGAAGTGGCGCACGCCAGGATCACCACCCTTGGGCTGCTGCGCGCCTGCCCATGCCTGGGAACATCGGGGAAGGCCAGAGTTGCAACCTCCGACCTCGCGGGGCGTTTGGTCTGCCAGACACCCCTGTTTGCATCTCACCGGAGGACCACACATGCGCGCTGCCAGCCACGCCAACGGCAAGGATCTCGCCAAGGAGATCGCCCTGCTCAAGGCCCAGCTCGAGGAACTCACGGAATCGATGAGCGGCACCGGCCACTCGATGGTGGCCCGTGGGGAAGAAGCTCTCGAAGAGACGCTCAACTCGGCCCGCGAGCTGATCGCCAAGTATGGAGACACCGCCAAGGCGATCGCCGAGGATACGATCAGCCTGAAGAACAAGGCGACGGACAAGCTCGTGGAACAGACCGAGGCACGTCCGCTGACGACTCTCGCGGCCGTGGTCGGTATCGGCTTCCTCGCAGGCTGGCTTTGTCGCCGCCAATAGCCGGCCAAAGCCCGTCCGGCCTCGTCTGGAGAAGAGTCCCTCGATGATCGGCCCCCTGCTCCGGGTCGCGGCCAGTGCTGCCGCGGCCCGTTCGTTGCGTACCGCAGCGCAGGATGCGGTGAACCGCGCCCTCCTGACGATCGGCGCCGCACTCGCCGTTGCCGTCGGCGCAGTCTTCCTGACGTTTTCTGCCCTGTCTTTGCTGGAAAGCCAGCTCAATCCGGCCGGCGCCTCGGCGATCGTCGGCGCCTTCTGGGGCCTCCTGGGCCTCGGCTACTTCGTAGCCACGCGCCGGCGCCGCACCTGAATCGGCGTCACGGACGCAAGCGGTGGCTTCACTGCCAACCGCTCGCTCACGGGGCGGTCCTCCGACAACAGAACCTCCAGCCAGCGTAGCGACGGCAGATGCGCGGCGACAGTGCTGATGAGGATCAACAGCGGCACAGCCACGATCGCACCCACCGCTCCCCACATCCATCCCAGAAAGGCCACGCCAGCGAACACGGCAACCGTGTTCAGCGCACAGCGCCGACTGACGAAGGTCGGCGTGACGAGTTGGGACTCCACGAAATGGATGGCGGCGAGGATCGCCGGTGCCGCGAGCATCTGTACCCAGTCGTCGTAAGTCAGGAGCGCCACGAACGCGACCAGGCCGATCGCCACCGGCGGCCCGACGAATGGCACGAAGGAGGCGAGGCCTACCAGCACACCCCACAGGATCGGATTGGGAAATCCCAGCAACGCGAGCACGATGGTCGAGACAACCGCAACCAGGGAGTAGATGACCACCAGGGCGAACAGATAAGTGCCGACGCGATCATTGATGTCCCGCATGACTCGCGCAATCCTCACGCGGGTCGCAAAATTGATGGGGACCCTCAGGATCTGCCTCTTGTGATCGTTACGATGCGCCAGGATCATGAACGAGAGCACGGCAGCGTAGCCGACTTGCAGCAGCACCGCCGGCGTCGTGCTCACCAGTTCCGAGATCAGTGATTTGTCTCTAACGACGACTTGGGCGGGCGGCTGTTCCTTCGCAGCAGCCTGCGGCTGAGGCGCCTGGGTCGCCTGCTCGACGCGATCGGTGAGCTGCTTCACGAAGGCCAGGGACTTGCGCAATCCCTCGAGTTTCCGCTCCAGCGTGTAGGTCAGATAAGGTGCCTGCTCGGCCCAGCTCGACAGAGCCGGTGCGGATACTACGAGAAGGCCAGCGACCACCAGAGCGAGCAGGGAGACCGAGGCGCCTGCCGCGGCCGTCGGCGGAAGTCGCAGCCCCTCGAACTTCTTCGCGACCGGCGTCAGGATGAGCGCAAGAACGATCGCTGCGGCGGTGGGAATGAGAAAGTCGCGCGCCAGATACGCCACGACGCCGACCGCGCAAACCGCCAAAACGATGAGCGGACGCCGTATCGCCGACCCGCCACGCAGATGGACGGTCGGAACCCGCAGGACTGAATTTTGGGACACGGAACCTCGCTGATCCGCAGCAACGCCCACTGCTAGAGCGAGTTCCCGCACGTTCCTCCCTGCGGGATGCAATGTTTGCGCAACGGCGCATGCCGACACTACGCTCGACGCCACATGCCGACTTACGCAGACACCGTCCCCGTGATGGAGCGCCACCGGTTCGACGTGGACTCCCTCGACCGCTACTTCCGCGCGAAGCTCGCGGGCTATCGCGGCGGACTTGAAGTCCGGCAGTTCGACTCGGGCCACTCCAACCCGACCTTCTTCGTCGCCGCCGACATGGCGGAGGGGCGCCGGGACTTCGTGCTGCGCAAGAAGCCGCCCGGTCAACTGGTCGCCTCGGCGCATCAGGTCGACCGCGAGTTCCGCGTGATCTCCGCTCTCGCCGCGACCGACGTGCCCGTCGCTCCCGCCCGGCTGCTGTGTGACGACGATTCCGTCATCGGCCAGATGTTCTACGTCATGGAAGCCGTACCCGGCCGCATCCTGGTGAACCCGGCAATGCCCGGCCAGACTCCGGCCGAGCGGACCGCGATTTTCGATTCAATGAACGAAGTGCTCGCCCGCCTGCACAAGGTCGATCCCGTGAAGGTCGGGCTCGGCGATTATGGCCGCAGCGGCCAGTACATTGCCCGCCAGATCTCGCGCTGGAGCCGGCAATATGCCGAGTTGAAGACCGAAGATATCCCGGCCATGGACAAGCTCTCGTCCTGGCTGCCGAAGAATGTTCCCGACGACGGCGATCCCACCACCATCGTCCACGGCGACTATCGGTTGGGCAATCTGATCGTCCATCCGACCGAACCGCGCGTGGTGGCTGTGCTCGACTGGGAGCTGTCGACGCTCGGTCATCCCCTGTGCGACGTCGCCTACAATTGCCTCGGCTATCACCTCACGGAACCGCCGCACGGGTTTGCCACGGTCGACTTCGCGGCGCTGGGGCTTCCCACCGAACAAGAGTACGTCGCAACCTACTGTCACCGGACCGGGCGCGCGTCGATTCCCAACTGGAACTACTATCTCGCCTTCTCCCTGTTCCGCCTCGCCGCCATCGCGCAGGGCGTCTACCGCCGCGGCCTGCAGGGCAACTCGTCCAATCCCGAATCGATCAAGATGAGCAAGTCTGCACGAGAACGGGCCGAACTCGCATGGAGTCTGGTGTCCTAAGAAAACGTCGTGGAGGAAACAAGAATGACAATGAGGAAGATCGGCCGGCGCACTTCGATCCTGATGACCGGCGCGGCCCTCACGGCCCCGCTTGTGGCGAGCGTACGGGCGCAGCAGACCGGCCTGCCCGACAAGCCGCTGAAGATCCTCGTCGGCTTCCCGGCCGGCGGCGGCACCGATGTGATGGCGCGCCTGCTCGCCGAACCGCTGAAGCAGCGCACCGGCCGCAACGTCATCATCGAAAACAAGGCCGGCGCCTCCGGTACGATCGCAGTCGGAGACCTGAAGAATGCACCGACCGACGGCACGACCATCGCCTACGTGCCGTCGGCGACCATCGTGCAGAAACTCACCATGCCGGGCGTGCCGTTCGACCCGATGACCGACATCGCACCGGTCACGCTCGCGGGGACGGTCCAGACCGCCTTCTGCGTGTCGCCGACCATCGGCGTCGGCAACCTCAGGGAATATATCGAGTGGCTGAAGAAGAACCCGACCCGCGCCTCCTTCGGCACGACGGCCCTGGGCTCCTTCACGCATTTCTTCGGCGTCATGGCCGGCAAGGCGGTCGGCATTCCGCTCGAGCCGGTGCCCTATCGAGGCGCCGCACCTTTGGTCGCCGACCTGCAGGGTGGCCATATCGCGGCCGGCTGCGGCGGCATCACCGACTTCCTGGAGCATCACCGTGCCGGCAAGGTGAAGGTGATCTTCACGTCCGGCGTCAAGCCCACCACATCGGCCCCGGACATTCCGACCATCACCCAGCTTGGGTATCCGCAGCTGTCGATCCTCGGCTGGTACGTGTTTTTCGCACCGCCCAGGACACCGGCTCCGTTGATCGACGCCTGGGGTAAGGAACTGAAGGCGGTGCTGGCGATTCCCGAGATCCAGAAGAAGCTGGTCGACCTCGGCCTGGACGTCGAGACCTCCACGCCCGCCCAGGTCACGGAGCGGATGACAGCCGACCTCGCCCGCTGGAAGACGATCATCGATTCGATCGGCTATAAGCCGCAGGGTTGATCCAACGGAGACGAGTGCATGCCGATCCTGAAGCGGCCCGATGCCGAGATCCACTACGAGGTCCACGGCAACGGCTTTCCGCTGCTGCTCTACGCACCGGGCGGCCTGCGTTCGTCGATCGAGTTCTGGGGACCTGGCGCCGATGGCGCGCCGCGATCCTGGATGGATCCCCGGGTCGCACTCGCCGACAGGTTCACCGTGATCTCGATGGACCAGCGGAACGCCGGCAAGTCGGTGGCCAACGTGAAGGCAGATCATGGCTGGCACACGTTTGCCGCCGACCATCTTGCCCTGATCGACCATCTGGGTTTCAAGCGCTTCGCCGTGATGGGAGGCTGCATCGGCGGCAGCTACTGCTTCGAGGCTATCGAACAGGCGCCCGATCGCGTCGCCGCCGCCGTGCTGCAGAACCCGATCGGGCTGTGGGAGAACCGCGATACCTGGGATGCAGCCGTGCAAGGCTACAGCGAGACCGTGCGGGCGCGCGATCCCTCGATTTCCGAGGCCACGATCGAGAGCTTTGGCCGGAACATGTTCGGCCAGGACTTCGTCTTCTCGGTCACGCGCGACTTCGTGAGGAACTGCCGGACACCTCTGCTGCTGCAGCCAGGCACCGACAAGCCACACCCTGCCCATACCAGCAACGAGATCGCAGCGCTCGCGCCCAACATCGATGTCCAGAAGGACTGGCGGGGACCGCAGTTCCTGCAGGAGTCGATTGACCGGGTCCGCAACTTTCTGGAAAAGAACACACGATGATCAAGAAGTTCACGATCCTCCTCGCGACCCTGCTCGCGTCGTGTGCGACGGCCCAGGCCCAGGAAGTCTGGGGGGCCGTCGCGACTGACAACGAACGACTGTTCGGCGTATCGGTCGGCATGGCGACTCGCGAGGCCGCCGAGACCTCGGCGCTGGCCGAGTGTGGCCCCCTGGAGTGCAGGATCCGGATGGCCGCGCCGCAGCGCTGCATCGCCTACGCCCACAGCGACAACGGCCAGGCCTCGGGTTACGGCGCAGCTCCCTCGACACAGGAAGCCGAACGGTCTGCCTGGAACGAATGCAACGCGCGGGTGCCCAGCAACTCCTGCACCATCCGCAGCGCCCGCTGCTTCGAGTAGGTCTTCGCGCCGGTCAGACCGGTGGCCGAGAATTCTCGGCCAGCCACTTTCGCGCATCGTGCAGGCTTTGAAATACCTTCACCGGCCGCAGGCCACTGGTGAGCCTCGCGAAAGCTTCGGCCTTATCGGCTGCCTGCCCCGGGCTGACGACGAACGCCACCGGCCCCGGTGTCGTGCCGGCGTTCCGGCTGAGAATGAGATTGGCTATTGCCTCGACGCCGGCCATGTCCATTGGAAACGTGGGCGAGGCAATATCGATGAGCTTGCCATAGTGCAGGACATCGCTCGCCAGAGCCTGCTGAACCGCCTCGCGCACGTCGTCGGCCGTGAACGCGCCCCGGACGACGGCAACGACCAGCCGGCTCGGGTGATGGATATCGACATGAATCGGCATGGATGGCGGTCTGCGTTGCCCACATTCTACCGCATCCGTGCGGCAGGGTAGCGCGCTTACCACGCCCGGCCCGGCCTGCAAACAGGAGCAGTTGTTGGAGAAGATCGCCGTCATCGTCGTCGTCGCCCTGGGGGCCGGCGCCGCCCTCTATCTGTTTGGCCGCACCGCGTCTTCCCGGCAACGTCTGACGCGGGCGGTGGCGGCGGCGATCGCCGGCGCGCTGGCCGCTGCCGGCGCGGTCTACGGGCTCGAGACCCTGACCGGCGACGATACGCAGATGGTCGACAATGCCATGGTGGAGGCGCGCACCCTGCCGCTCGTCGGACTGGTTCTGGCCGACGTGCCCGACGCCGAGCCACGGCTGCGCGCGTCCCTGAGGGAAGAGATCCGCAATCCGACGACACAGGGCGCACCGCGTCCGCTGGTGCTGATGAGCGAGCTGCGCGCCTCCCACATCGTCCCGGCCTTGAAGGCGGCCGACGCCGCCGATGCCGAAAGCGTGCTGGCGGCGCGCATCGCGCTGATGCGGCATCTGCGCGGTACCAACGTCCAGGCCTGTCGCGAGCTTGCGCTGATCGGCATCCAGCATGCCGACCGACTCGACCCGCAGGGCCAGCATCTGATGCGCCAGATGCTGGCCGCCATGGAGAAGGCCTATCGTTCGGGCCGCACGGCGATGAAGTCGGGCACAGCCACGCCGCCGGTGCCGAACGACACCGAGGCACGCGACCTGCTCGTCGAGGCAGGCCTGACGCCGGTCGACTTCGAAAAGCTGCAGAACCTCGCGAAGCTCTCGGGCGAGGAAGCCTGCGAACTGGGCATCAAGCTGAACGGCACGCCGTCCCGGTTGCCGCCCGACAAGGCGGGGGGCTTGGCGCGTTACCTGGCAGCGGCCCAGTAGGCGAAGGGCTACGCCACCAGCTGCGCGACCACGGCCTTCAGCACCGCCGCGACGTCCTGCGGGGACATCCGCACCTGCAGGCCGCGCTGGCCGCCGTTGAGGAAGACCAGTTCGTGCCCCAAGGCCTCGGCTTCGATGCCGGTCCGCACGGACCGCATCTGGCCGAACGGGCTGATGCCACCGACCTTGTAGCCGGTCATCCGCTCGGCATCGGCGGGTTTCATCATCTCGGCCGACTTTCCCTTGAAGGCCGCCGCCAGCTTCTTCATCGAGACTTCGCGATCGGAGGGCACGATCACGCAGGCGGGTTTGCCGTCGACGAGGGTCATCAGGGTCTTCAGCACGCGCGCCGGCGCCTCGCCCAACGCTTCGGCTGCCTGCAGGCCGACCTTGTCGGCATCGGGATCGTAGACGTAGGTGTGGACCGTGAAGGCGACCTTCGCCTGCTCAAGCGCCTTCGTGGCGCGCGTGACCTTGGACATCCCGGCTCCTCGCTCGACGAGGAGCAGAATAACGTCGTCGCCCGTCAGTTTCCCTTCAGAATTTTCGCCGTGGCGTCGGCGAAGACCTGGCATCCCAGCACGATGTCGGCGTCGTGGGTGTTCTCGGTGAAGTGATGCGAGATGCCGCCGATCGAGGGCACGAACATCATGGCCGCCGGCATCTTCAGCCCGATCACCTGCGCATCGTGCCCGGCGCCGGATGGCATGCGCACATGCTTGTCCGGCGCATGGGCAGCCGCCGACTCCTCGATCGCCTCGAGGAAGCGCTCGTCCATCAGCAGCGGCTGGGTGCGCGAGAGATTCACGCATTCGACGGTGCAGGGGCTGTTCTTCTGGTGATCCGCGACGATCTCCATCAGCTTGGCCTCGAAGGCCTGCAGGATCTTCTGATCGGCGTCGCGGAACTGGAGGATCATCTCGGCCCGGCCGGGAACGATCGCCGGCGCACCCGGCTCCAGCACCATCTTGCCGACCGTCCATACGCTGCGCGGGCCCGAGACGGCGGGGAACTTGTCCATCACGTCGTTGTAGAGTCGCATCATGGCCACGCCGGCATCCTTGCGGATCGGCATCGGGGTCGTGCCGGCATGGTTCTGGATGCCGCTGAAGGTCAGGCGGAACTGCATGATGCCGACGATCGCCGTCACGATACCGATGTGCTTCTCGCCCGCTTCCAGCAGGCCGCCCTGCTCGATATGAGCTTCGAGATAGCCGCGATACCGTCCCTCTTCCAGATGCTCGCGCGGTACGCCTTCGAGACCGGCCGCCTTCAGCGCCTCGCGCATCGGCGTGCCCTCGTCGCGGTGCTTGGCCTTGTCGATATCGGCCTCGGAGAAGATGCCGATGAAGGAGCGGCTGCCGGTCATCTGGCCCCAATGGCCCTCCTCGTCGGCCCACGAGGCGACGTCGACGGCGAGATGCGCCGTCTCGGGATCTTCCGCCAGAGCCCGCGCCACTTCGAGCCCGTAGATCACCCCCATGACGCCATCCAGCCAGCCGCCGCGCGGCTGGGTGTCGGAATGCGAGCCGATCAGGATGCGCGGACCCGTCTTCGGGCTCTTGCCGATCACCGTGCCGATGCCGTCGATCACCGGCTCCAGGCCCGCTTCCTTCATGCGCGCCGCGAGCCAATGCCGGCTCTCGACGTCCTGGGGCGACAGATGCGGGCGGTGCACGCCGGTCTGGTACCGGCCGAAATCGGCAATCCGCCTCAGGTCGCCGAGCAGTCGTTCACCGTTGATCTTGGGCATATCAGTTCTCCTACACCTCATCCTGAGGAGCGGCCCCCCGGGCCGCGTCTCGAAGGATGGGAACCCGCACCGCGTCTATTGCCCATCCTTCGAGACGCATCGCTACGCGATGCTCCTCAGGCTGAGGATTTACTGTCCTGAACATCAGTTCAAATGCGCCGCCACCCAGGCGGCCAGGGAGAGCAGCCGGTCGTCGGTGTGACGCAGGCCGACGAGTTGGACGCCGAGCGGCAGGCCGCGCGGACCGGTGCCGGCCGGCAGGGTCACGCAGGGCGTGCCCGCGAGCGTCCAGATCGAGTTGAATACCGGATCGCCGGTGAAGGCGATCCCCTGCGGTGCCTCGCCGGGCGCGCTCGGGGTCAGGAGCAGGTCGACCTTGTCGAACAGCGAGTCGACATGGGCCTTGAAAGCCGTCGCCTTGCGCTGAGCGGCGACATAGCGGTCGAAGGAAACGGCGAGACCGCGCTTCATCGGGCCGTTCATCAGCTCGTCGCTGACTTTGTCGGGATTGCGCAGCCGCTCGTCGGCATAATTGCGCACGCTCTCGAAGCCGGTGGTCGCGGCATGGTCGTCGATGATATCGGCGAAGGGAGCTGCAAAGGCGACGTCGATCACCGAGGCGCCCTTGTCGGAGAGCCTTGTCGCGGTCTGCTCGATCAGCGCCTTGGTCTCGGGCTCGGCCTTGTCCCAGACCGGCGAACGGCAGACGCCGATGCGCGGGCGGCCAATGTCCCGATCGATGCGGACCGGCGGCAGCTTCAGCACGGCGGCGCGGAACAGCGCGATGTCGTCGAGCGTGCGTGCCATGAGGCCCAGCGTGTCGACCGAGTGGCACTGCATCTTGATGCCGACACGGGAGAAGTCGCCGAAGGTCGGCTTGTAGCCCACCACGCCGCAATAGGCGGCCGGGCGGATCACCGAACCGCCGGTCTGCGTACCGAAGGCCAGCGGCACGTGGCCGTCGGCCACCGCGGCGGCTGACCCTGAGGAAGAGCCACCCGGCGTGTGGGCGGGATTGTGCGGGTTCGTGGTCGCGCCGGCATGACGGTTGGCGAACTCCGTCGTCACCGTCTTGCCCATGATGACGGCGTTGGCGGTCCGGCAGAGCGCCACGCAGGCGGCATCGCCGAACGGCACCTTGCCCTCGAAGATCGGCGAATTGTGACCGGTCGGCATGTCGTAGGTGTCGATGATGTCTTTCACACCGACCGGGATGCCGCGCAGCAGTCCGCCGCTTGCAGCGTCGGCCGCCTTGGCCTGCGCGATGGCCTGGTCGGGATCGAGATGGGCCCAGGCCTTCACGACACCGTCGCGCTCGTCGATGCGATCGAGACAGCCGCGCACCAGTCTCTCGGAGGTCAGCCTGCCGGCCTCGATGGCGGCCACGGCTTCGAGGGCTGTGATCTCCTTCATGACAACACACCCCGCGCCCAGGCGGCGATGTCGAGCAGGCCCGCATCCTCGTGCTGCCGACCGACCAATTGCACGCCGACCGGCAGGCCCGTCGGTCCCTTCGTCAACGGCAGGGTCACGCAGGGCATCCAGAGATAGGTCCAGAGCAGGTTGAAGGTGGCGTCGCCGGTGCGTTCGAGGCCGAGCGGTGCCTCGCCCCTGGCCGGGGCGGTCAGGATGACGTCGATCTCGTCGAACAGCGCGTCGACGGCGGCGCGCCCGGTCTCGCCGAGCTTGCGGGCGTCGACCCAGGCCGCATAGTCGATCTTCGAGCCGGCCTCGAGCTTGTCCTTCTTCAGGCTCTCGCTCAGCAGGCCGGGAAAGCGCCGCGCCTCATCGGCGTGGGCGCGCGGCCCGTCAAAGGCCGACAGCGTCTTCTGGCCCTGGGTCATGTCGCGGACCGGCGCGGGCAGCTCCATCTCCTTCACCTGTGCACCGGCCTTGGCAAAGGCATCGGCGGCGTCATTCACGGCCTTGGTGCCCTCGGGCGAGAGCTCGTCGCGATGGTGGGTGAAGGCGACGGCGATCCGAGGCGGCCGGTCGAGCCTGGCGATCGGCGTGAAGGGCATCGCCATCAGCGCGGCGCGGAACAGGGCAATATCCTCGACACTGCGCGCATAGGCGCCGATCGTGTCGAGCCATTCGGTGTTGGCCTTCATGCCTGCCGGCGCGAAATGCCCATAGGTCGGCTTGTAGCCCACGATGCCGCAAAAAGCGGCGGGACGGATCACCGAGCCGCCGGTCTGCGTGCCGGTGCCGAGCACGCTCTGGAAGTCCGCGACGGCCGCCGCCGAGCCGGAGGACGAGCCGCCGGGCGTATGCGCGGGGTTGTGCGGGTTCCTCGTCGGGCCGGGATGGCGATTGGCGAACTCGGTGGTCACCGTCTTGCCGAGCAGGATGGCGCCGGCATCGCGCGCCAGCGCCACGGTGGCAGCATCGGCGAGCGGCTGGTGCGTGCGGTAGATCGGCGAGCCGTAGGTGGTGGGCTGGTCGAAGGAATCGATGATGTCCTTCACGCCCATCGGGATGCCGTGCAGCAGGCCCCTGCGTGGTCCACGATCGAGCATCCTGGCGGTTTCCAGGGCAGCCTCGCGCGCGAGATGCGACCAGGCAAGCACCTCGGCATCGCGCTGCTCGATGCGGTCGAGATGATCGCGCACGATCGCCTCGGCGGTAGCCGCCCCAGCGTCCAGTCTTTGCGCGAGTTCGGTGGCGGTGAGCGTGTTGAGCGCAGCCATGGTCAACAGCAAAACAGCAAGAAGCATGCCGCGTCCAGCGTGGTGCGCCGTGGCTCACTTCGTGCTTCGCGCAACGGAACCACGGAGGTTATCGCATGCTCACCCGTCGCGCCGCGCTTCTCGCCGGCACTGCCCTTCCCTTCATCGGCTCGAGTGCGGCAAAGGCCCAGCAACCCTCGACGCTGCGCATCGCCATGACGCTCGCCGACATCCCGGCGACCGACGGCGCACCCGACCAGGGCACCGAAGGCATCCGTTTCATGGGCTACACGATGTACGACCCGCTGGTCGCCTGGGACCTGTCGTCGGCGACCGCCCCGGCAAAGCTGGTCCCCGGGCTGGCGACCAAGTGGTACCAGGACCCGGCCGATCCCACGAAATGGATCTTCGAGCTGCGCCGGGGCGTGAAGTTCCACGACGGATCGGACTTCAATGCCGACGCGGTGATCTTCAGCATCGATCGCGCGCTCAACGACAAATCGCCGGTCTTCGATCGCGTCGGACGCAGCGTGCTGCTGGCGGCGCTGTGGCCGCTGGTCGGCTACCGCAAGATCGACGACTACAAGGTCGAACTCCAGACCAAGGGCGTCGACACGATCATGCCGTCCTTGCTCAACCGCTTCCCGATCTCGAGCCCGGCCAATTTCGAGAAGGTGGGCCGGGACTGGCAGGCCTACCGCAAGTCGCCGTCGGGCACCGGCCCGTGGAAGATGAAATCGTGGACGCCGCGCGAACGCGCCGAGTTGGAGCGCAACAACGACTACTGGGACAAGGCGCGAATCCCGAAGAGCGAGCGGATGGTGCTGTTGCCGATCCCCGATGTCTCCACGCGCACCGCCGCGCTGCTGTCGGGCCGGGTCGACTGGATCGAGGCCCCCGCCCCCGACTCGCTCGACAAATTGCGCGCCGCCGGCTGCAAGATCGAGACGAACGCGATCCCGCACATGTGGCCATATACGCTCAGCATGCTGCCCGGCGCGCCGACCGCCGACATCCGCGTGCGCAAGGCGCTGAATCTCGCGATTGATCGCGACGCGATGGTCAAGCTGCTGAACGGCCTTGCCGCTCCGGCCGTGGGCTGCGTCCCGGCCGACCATCCCTGGTTCGGCAATCCGAGCTTCAAAATCCGCTACGACCCGGCGGAAGCGAAGAAGCTGCTCGTCGAGGCGGGCTACGGCCCGCAGAAGAAGCTCAAGATGAAGGTCGCGATCTCGACCTCCGGCTCGGGCCAGATGTACCCGCTGATCATGAACGAGTTCATCCAGCAGCAATTCGCCGAAGTGGGCGTCGAGCTCGAGTTCCAGGTGATGGATTGGAACGCGCTGCTGAACTTCATGCGTCAGGGCGCCAAGGCGCCGGAGGCCGCTTCGTTCAGCGCCATCAACGTGAGCTGGAACACGATGGACCCGCACAATGCCTTCATGCGCTTCGTCGACAGCCAGCAGGTCCCGCCCAAGGGCTCGAACTGGGGCTACATCAACGATCCCGAATTCGACAAGCTCGCCGCCGAGGCGCGCAGCACGTCCGATCCGGCCGAACTCGACAAGGTGCTGGCGAAGATCAACACCCGCATGGTCGACGAGGCGGTGTTCGTCTGGTTCGTCCACGACGTCTGGCCGAACGCGATCTCGTCCAAGGTGAAGGGCTACGTCCATCCCAAGAGCTGGTACGTCGACTTCTCGCCGGTGACGGTCGGTTAACCGGGCTTACGCTGCGACCAGCCGATATAGAGGCCGGCGCCGACGATGATGGCGGCGCCGACCCAGCCGACGAAATCAGGGAAATCGCCGAAGAACAGGTAGCCCACGACCACCGAGCCGATGAGCTGCATGTACTGAAACGGTGCCACGATATTGGCCGGCGCATAGGCGAGCGCCCGCGCCACGAAATAGTGGCCCATGGCACCGAGCACGCCGAGGCTGCAGAAGAAGACGATGTCGCGAGCGCCGTGCGGCGTCTTCCACACGAAGGGCAGGACCAGCAGCATGCCGAAGCCGCCCACGATCGAGCTGTAGATCGTCGAGGTCTCCGGCGTGTCGATGGCCGAGATGAGGCGCGTCAGCACCTGGTAGATCGCGTAACAGGCGGCGCTCAGCAGGGACAGCAGCGCTGCCCACTGGAAGACCGTGCTGCCGGGCTGGATCAGGATCAGCACCCCCACGAACCCAACCAGAAGTGCCAGGATGTGGGTGCGGGCCGCCCGCTCGCCCAGAACGATCCAGGCCAGCGGCAACACGAGCAGCGGTGCCATCATGGTGATCGCCGCCGCCTTGCCGAGCGGGATGTAGACGATGGCGAGGAAGCTCGCGGCGTTCGAGGTGAAGAGCATCAGCGAACGCATCAGCTGCGTGCCCGGCCGGCGTGTCCGCAGCATGCCCAGCCCGAACTTCGGAACGAAGAAGATCAGCATGAACACGATGTGGCCGAAGGCCCGCGCCCACGAGATCTGCAGCGTGTTGTAGTCGGCGCCGAGAAACTTCGCGAAGCCGCTCATAACGGGAAACACCAGGCCGGCGCCGCACATGAAGAGAATGCCCGCCAGGATGCGCTGGCCGGGACGCGCTGGCTGGGGCGCCGGTTTCCTCAATGCCCCGGCTTCGCTCCCTGCAACGCCTCCCAGACGCGCCCCGGCGTGGCCGGCATCTCGAGACGCTCGACGCCTGCAGGCCGTAACGCGTCCAGAACGGCAGCCATCACCGTCTGCGGCGCGCCGATGCAGCCCGCCTGGCCGGATCCCTTGACGCCCAGCGGATTGGCTTCGGTCGGCCGCTCGATCAGCTCGATGTCGAAGAAGGGCAGGTCGGTCGCGCGCGGCAGGGCATAGTCCATCAGCGAGCCGCTGAGGAGCTGACCCGACTGCGGATCGTAGACCGTGTGCTCCACCAACGCCTGGCCGATCCCCTGGGCAAGGCCGCCCTGCACCTGGCCCTCGGTCAGCATCGGATTGATCAGGCGTCCGTAATCGTCGACCGCAGTGTAGCGCAGCAGGTCGATGGCACCGGTCTCGGGATCGATCTCGACCTCGGCCACGTGGCAGCCGCTTGGAAAGGTGAAGACATCGGTGATGTTCAAGACGTGCTCGCCGAGACCGGGTGACATGCCATCCGGCAGATTCGACGCGTCCCGAGCGCTGGCGGCCAGCGTCGCGAGATCGATGGTGCGATCGCTGCCGCGCACCAAGAAGCGCCCCCGGTCATAGTCGAGTTCATGCTCGCTGGCTTGCAAGAGATGGGCCGCCAGCCGTCGCGCTTTCGACAGGGCTGCATCGATTGCCTTGACCAGCGCCGCCCCTCCCATGTGCATCGAGCGCGCGCCGCCGTGACCCGCGCCGCTGCGCACGGCGCGCGTGTCGGCCTGGACGTAGCGGAAGGCTTCGAGGGGCAGGCCGAGATGCTTCGAGGCGATCTGGGCGAACGACGTCTCATGCCCCTGCCCGTTCGATTCGGTGCCGACGGCGATGATCACGCTGCCATCCGGTTCGAAGCGCACTTCGGCACCCTCGTTCGGCGCGCCGCGCGACGTCTCGAGGAAGCAGGCGACGCCGAGGCCGCGCAGCCGGCCTCGCGCAAGGGACTCGGCACGCCGCGTCTCGAAGCCCGGGGCGCGCGCCACGGCGGCATCAAGGTTGGCCACGAAGCCGCCGGAGTCGATTGCCATGCCCATCGCCGTCCTGTGCGGGAACGAGGCGATCAAGTTCTGCCGCCGCAGGTCTGCCGGATCGCGACCCAGGACACGTGCCGCCGCCTCGAGGGCGCGCTCGACGATGTAGTTCGCCTCGGGCTTGCCGGCGCCGCGATAGGCGTCGACTGGCGTCGTGTTCGTGACCGCACCGCGCACGTCGACGGCGATCGCGGGAATGTCGTAGACGCCGCCCTGGGCCGTCGAGGCGGCGACGACGGACGCGCCGGGGCCATTGCCCGAGAGGTAGGCGCCGAGATTCGCAACCATTGCGACGTCCAACGCGAGGAGACGGCCCGTCGCATCGAGCGCGATCCGCGCCGTCGCCTCGATGTCGCGGCCCTGGGCGCCCATTACGAAATCCTCGGCGCGGTCGGCGAGCCACCGGACAGGGCGCTTCAGACGGCGCGCGGCCCATAGAAGCAGGATCCATTCGGGATAGAGGAAGTTCTTCATCCCGAAGCCACCGCCGACATCGGGTGCATGGAGCCGGATCCGATCGGGAGAGACTTTGAAGATGAATTCCGCGAGCTGACGGCGGATACCGTGCAGCCCCTGCCCCGTCAGCTCGAGATCCATCGTATCCGTTGTCGCATCGTAGCGTGCGATGCCCGCGCGCGGCTCCAGCGGCACGACGATGACGCGATTGTTCGTGACATCGACGTCGACGATGTGCGCCGCGTCCTTCATCGCCGCAGCGACGGCGGCATGGTCTCCACGCTGCACGTGATAGACGAGGTTGCCCGGCGCCTCGTCCCACAGAACCGGCGCGCCCTCGGCCAGCGCCGTGCGCCCGTGGATCACCGACGGCCGCGGCTCGTAGTCGATCTCGATTCTCTCCGCCGCCTCGCGCGCAATCTCCGCGCTGTCGGCCACGACGAAGCAGACCGGATCGCCGACATGGCGGACACGACCCGAGGCCAGCGCCGGCCGGGGCGGCACGATCATCGGCTTGACGGCGGCCAAACACGGCATGAAGCCCAGCCCGTCCGCGGCAAGATCGTCGGCGGTGGCGATCAGATGCACGCCCGGCATCAAGGCCGCAGACGACACATCGAGCGAACGGATCAGGGCATGGGCGTGCGGTGAACGCAGAACGTATCCATGCAGCGCCAAAGGCTCGGCAATGTCCTCGACATAGCGGCCGCGCCCGGTCAGGAAGCGCGAATCCTCCAGCCGGCGAATCGATCTCGGATCCTGATTTGCGTCGGCCACCTGGTCTTCTCCCGGCTCATTGGTTGGCAACGAACATACACCATTGACGGGCCGCGACGACCGGCGGAGGCTGCCGGCCTCCCGCCCCAATACCGCTCTTCGGAGGAAGCCAATGATCGATCTGCACTACTGGCCGACGCCCAACGGCAAGAAGGTCACCATCCTGCTCGAGGAATGCGGCCTGCCCTACAGGGTCGTGCCGGTGAACATCGGACAGGGCGACCAGTTCTCCGATGCCTTCCTGGAGATGAACCCCAATCACCGCATGCCGGTGATGGTCGACAACGCGCCGGCCGACGGCGGAAAGCCGCTGGTCGTCTTCGAGTCCGGCGCGATCATGATGTACATCGCGGAGAAGGCCGGGAAGTTCTATCCGCAAGACCTTCGCACCAAGCACGAAGTGAACGAATGGCTGATCTGGCAGATGGCGAACCAGGGACCGAAGAGTGGCGAGTGCGGTCATTTCCGCCGGCTCGACCAGGCCAAGGAGGGCGACCAGACCTATGCGATCCGGCGCTTCACCGACGAGGTGAACCGTCTGTACGGCGTGCTGAACAACCGCCTCTACAAGCACAGGTACCTGGCGGGTGATCAGTACACGATTGCCGACATGATCTGCTATCCATGGACGGTGAACTGGAAGTTCCAGGGCCAGGACATCGAGGAGTTCCCCTACTTCAAGCGCTGGTTCGAGGAGCTGGGCGCACGCCCCGCCGTCCAGAAGGGCATGGCGGTCGGTGCCGACTTCTCGGTCGATCGCGAGAAGCTGCCACCCGAGGAGCAGGAGCGTATCCGCAAGATGCTCTATAACCAGCGCGCGCGGCCTGTTCGCGTGGCGTAGCCCCTATGGGCGCTGCTCGCTGGAGAGAGGGGGCGCCACCTCCTCCAGCGACTTGCACTCCGCGGCGATGCCGAGCTTCAGGGTGACCAAGGCCGCCGCGATCATCAGCGCGGCACCCAGAAGATAGCCCCACATGATCTCGGTCGAGCTGCCGCCCGCGATCAGAACGCCGAACAGCCACGGCCCGCCGACTCCGCCGACCAGGGTGCCGAAGGCATAGAACAAGGCGATGGTGAGCGCCCGGATCTCGAGCGGGAAGCACTCGCCGACCGTGAGATAGGCGGCACTCGCTGCCGCCGAGGCGAAGAAGAACACGATGCTCCACATCGCCGTCTGGGTCGTGGCGTCGAGATGGCCGGCATCGAACATCCAGCCCGTGACCGCCAGCAGCACGCCCGAAATCGCATAGGTGGCCGTGATCATCTGGCGGCGTCCGAGCGTGTCGAACAACGGGCCCAGCAGCAGCGGCCCGAGGAAGTTGCCGATCGCGAAGGGGAGGATGTAGAGGCCGACCTTGTCGGCCGGCACATTGTAGAATTTGGTGAGGATCAGCGCGTAGGTGAAGAAGATCGCGTTGTAGACGAAGGCCTGCGAGGCCATCAGCACGACACCGAGCGCGGTGCGGCTGCGATAGTGCTTCAGCAGGGTCCGCGCGACGGAGACCATCGTCGTCTTGTGCGGATCGCCGAGCGTCAGCCACTGCGTCACCGGCGCCAGCTTCTTGCCTGTGTCGGCCTCCACCCGCGCCTCGATCTCCTCGACGACGCCCTCTGCCTCGCGCGGCTTGCCATGGATCATCAGCCAGCGCGGGCTTTCCGGCAGGTAGCGACGCAGGTAGAGGATCACGAGGCCCAGCACGGCGCCGCTGCCGAACGCGACGCGCCAGCCCATGTCGGGGTCGAGGACGTTTGGATCCAGCAGCCAGACCGACAGCAGCGCCCCGCCGGCCGCGCCGAGCCAGAAGCTGCCGTTAATGGCAAGGTCGATGCGGCCGCGTAGCCGCGCCGGAATCAGCTCCTGGATCGCGGAATTGATCGCCGAATACTCGCCGCCGATGCCGGCGCCGGTCAGGAACCGGAAGAACAGGAAGCTGTAGAAGTCCCAGGAAAAGGCGGTGGCCGCGGTCGCAACCAGATAGACGCCAAGAGTGACGTTGAAGAGCTTCTTTCGCCCCAGCCTGTCCGTCAGATGCCCGAAGAACAGGGACCCCAGCACCGCACCTGCGAGATAGGCGCTGCCCGTCAGGCCGACCTGCTCGGCCGTGAGCTGCAGGCGAGGGCTGGTCTGCAGGGCCGCCGCCACCGAGCCTGCCAAGGTGACCTCGAGCCCGTCCAGGATCCAGGTGATGCCGAGCGCGACGACGACCAGCCGATGGAATCGGCTCCACGGGAGACGGTCGAGACGGGCGGGAACATCGGTGCGCACGGGCGATGCAACGCGCCCGTCGCCGGAAGGTTCACGACCTTGAAAACGCGGTCAGGCCTGTGACAGGCTCAACCCGACCGCCAAAGCCTGGCCAAGCGACATCGGCGCCACCAGGGTTCGCAGAGCAGGCTCCGCCATGTCGTGAAGCTCGAATACGACGTCGGCGCCGCGGGCGATCGGGCTCAAGAGATTGTCGGTGATCGACACGGCCCGCACCCCGCGCGCGATCAACTCGGCAAACAGGCGCACGGTGTCGGAATTGTATTCCTTGAAGCTGATCGCCAACAAAGCATCGGCCCGGGTGGCAGCGACCGCCTGCTCCCGCAGGCCTCCACCGAGCGCGTCGAGCAGAACGGTGCGACGGCCAAGCTTGCGCAGCACGTAGGCGAGATGCGCCGCCACTGGATAGGAGCCGCCAAGCCCCAGCAGATAGATCGTGTCGGCAGCGCCCAGAAGTTCGATGGCCCGCTGCAGGTCGTGTTCGCGTGCGGCCGTGTTCAAAGTCTCGAGCGAGGCGATGCCCTCGGTCACGAATCGCGTCAACACGGCACGGGCATCGCTGCGGCCGCTCCACGGCCCATCCTCCTTCAGGCGCTCGATGCGATCCTTGTAGGAAGGCGCGAGACTCGCCACCAGCCGCAGGCGGAAGACCTGCTGCATTTCCGTGAAGCCGCTGTAGCCCAGCGCACCGGCGAATCGCACGATGGCCGAGGGCTGCACGCCGGCGCGCCTGGCCACTTCCGCGACAGTGCCCAGTGCCATCTCCGTCGGATTTTCCAGCGCGAACTCGGCGATGTGCCGAAGGCGGTCGGACAGGGTCGCATGCCGGGCGGCGATATCGGCGCGCAGCTTCTCGTATGCATCGGACCCGCCACCACTGCCCTTGCTGCGCGACTTTCCCTTGGCCATCTACTGAATCACCCATTCTACTTTACAGATGGAGATAGAATGTCCATTCTATTCCTCAAGAGCAATCAAAATTGCCAGTCGAGCCATCGGAGGAGATCCCATGACAAAGTCCCGCATCACGCGCCGCGGCGCGCTCAAGGTCAGCCTCATGACTGCCACGCTTGCCGGTACGGCGAGCCTGTTCGGACCGTGGCAGCACAATCGCGTTTGGGCCCAGGGCACCAAGAAGCCGATCAAGCTGGGCCTCACCTGCGACGCCAGCGGCCAGTATGGCAACAGCGGCCAGGACGATCTGCGCGGCATGCGTCTCGCGATCGAAGAATTCAACGCCAAGGGCGGCGTGCTCGGCCGCAAGGTCGAGTGGATTACCGCCGACACGGAGACCAATCCTGCGACCGGCACCCGCGTCGCCGAGCGCTTCATCGCCCAGGAACAGTGCGGCTTCCTGATCGGCGCGCTGCATTCGGGCGTCGCCAACGCCATCACGCAGGTCGCCAACAAGTACGGCACGATCTACATGAACACCAACTCCTCGGCGCCCAGCGAGGCCGGCGAGAATTGCAGCCGCGTGAAGTTCGTGTGGGACGGCAACGGCACCAACTTCTCCAAGGCCGCCGTCGCCAGCGCCGTGCAGAAAATCGGCAAGAAATGGCTGCTGCTCACCAACGACTACGTCTGGGGTCACACGACGGCCGCCGCGACCAAGGCCGAGGTCGAGAAGGCCGGCGGCCGCATCGTCGACAATCTCCTGGTGCCGCAGAACACGCGCGACTTCACCGCCTACCTGCTGAAGGTCCAGCAGATCAAGCCGGACGTCGTCGCCATGGCGATCGGCGGCGACGACATCAAGGCGCTGCGTCAGCAGATCGCCGAGTTGAAGCTCGAGGACAAGGCCGCCTGGATCAACAACCAGCAGGATTGGCCTGACATCTGGGGCGTACCGGAGACGCTGTTCGGCGTATTCGGCACCAACTGGTATCACAAGCTGCCGCTGCCGGGGGTGCCGGAGTTCGTGAAGCGGTGGCAGACGACCTATCCGCAGTCGCCGATCCCCGTGCCGGGCAACGTCTCCTATAACGGCTACATGGCGACACGCGAACTCCTGCGCGCCATCGAGCAGACCGGCACGACCAACAACATCGCGATCATCAAGGCGCTGGAAGGCCGCAAGATGAGCGCGCTGGATCGTATGCAGAACTACGACGCCTACATCGATCCGGTCACGCACCAGATCCAGCAGACGATCTACCTGGCCAAGCGCAATCCCAAGCCGGTCGACAAGACCGACCTGTTCGAAATCCTGAGCGACGCGACGCCCGAGCAGGCGTTCGACACCGCATCGCTTAAGACCTGCAAGCTCAAGCCCTACGCCGACATTCCGGCCTACGAGCAGTAAACGCCAGACATTGCAGGGCGTAGCGTGTCCATCGTCGGGCTTCTGCCCCATCTCGTGAACGGCTTGGCGCTCGGCCTGCTGTTCGCCCTGCTGGCCTTGGGATTCATGCTCATCCTGGGGCTGATGGAGCAGATCAACCTCGCGCACGGCTCGCTGTTCGCGCTGGGCGCCTACTTCGCTTATGCGATCGCCACGCCGCGCCTGCCGTTGCCGCCGGACTTGCTCGCAATCTGGGCCGCCGTGCCGCTCGGCTGGCGGTTCACGGCGGCCATGTTGCTTGCCCCCGTACTGGTGGCGCCCTTCGGCGTGGTGCTCGAACGCATGATGCGGCGGACCTACGGCCGCGACCCGCTCTACGGCCTGCTGCTCACCTTCGGCATGGCCATGGTGCTGGAAGAGCTGATCCGCACCGTCTGGGGCACACGCGACTACATGCTGCCGGTCCCGCGCGGCATTTCCGGCGGCTTCCTGATGCTCGACCTGATCTGGTCGACCTATCGCTTCTGGGCGGCGGGCTTCGCGGTCGTCGCCATGGCCATTGTCTGGGTGGTGATCGAGCGCACCCGCTTCGGCGCGCTGGTGAAGGCCGGCGCCCACGACAGCGAGATGGTGCGGGCGCTGGGCCACGACCTCGAGAAGCTGCGTGTCTGGGTGTTCGTGCTGGGTACCATGATGGCCGCCCTCGCCGGCGTGATCCTGGCACCCGTGTGGGGCATCCGCCCGCACATGGGTGTCGACGCCGTGGTGCCCTCGTTCCTGATCATCGTGCTGGGCGGCGTCGGCAGTTTCTGGGGCGCGGTCCTGGGCGGAATCCTGGTCGGCATGGTGGTCGGCCTCAGCGGCGCCTATGCCTCGGAGTGGTCGATGATGTCGATGTACCTGCTGCTGATCGCCGTGGTGACGTTCCGCGCCCGCGGCCTGTTCGGCAAGAAGAGCGTGCTGGAAGCGTGATGCAGAAAGGTCGCCCCATCCCGACGCTGACGCCGTCGATGATCGCCATCTGGCTGGCCTTCGCCACCGTGCCGCTGTGGATCGAGAAGGTCGGCCTCTACCAGTATCTCGGCGTCGAGATCCTGATCTTCGCGACCTACGCCATGGCCTACAATCTGGTGCTGGGTCACAGCGGCCTGCCGTCGTTCGGCCATGGCGCCTTCTTCGGACTGGGCGCCTACGCGTTCGGCCTGGCGCAGCAGAACATCGCGCCCGACCTGTGGCTCTGCCTCGGCGTCGCCGTCGGCGCGGCCGCCATCGGCGGCGCGCTGGTCGCAGCCTTCATCTCGCACCGCCGCGGCATCTACTATTCGCTGCTCACCATCGCCTTCGGACAGGTCTTCTGGTTCATCGCCATCAAGTCGCATGCCATCACCGGCGGCGAGGACGGGCTGCTCAAGATCGAGCGCCTGCCGGTACGGCTTGGTTTCGCCACGCTGGAACTGCGCGACAACATCGCGCTCTTCTATTTCGTGCTCGCCGTCTTCGTCGTCGTCACGCTTCTCCTATGGCGACTGATCCACTCGCCGTTCGGCCGCATCCTCAAGGCCATCAAGCAGAACGAGACCCGTGCGCGCTTCGTCGGCTACGACGTGTGGCGTTACAAGGCGGCGGTACTGGTCCTGTCGGCCGGTCTTTCCGGCCTCGCGGGCGGACTGTTCGCCATGGCGCAGAGCTCGGCCTTCCCCGACGTGATGAGCCTGCACTATTCCGGCTACGTCGTGATGATGGCGCTGATCGGCGGCGGTCTCGTCACCTTCTGGGGGCCGGTGCTGGGCGCCATCGTCTTCCTGCTGGCCCGCGATGTGATCGGCGCCTTCACCACCGGCTGGATGCTGTGGTTCGGCCTGCTGTTCGTGATCCTCGTCATGTACAAGCCCGAGGGTCTTGGCGGCCTCTTCCTTCGCCCCCTCTCGGCCAGGGCCAGGTAGCAATGGCGCTGTTCGAAGCTCACAAGCTCCACCTGCGCTTTGGCGACCGCGTCGTGCTGGAAGAAGTCTCGCTGTCCTTCGAGACCGGCAAGCTGTCGGGTATCATGGGGCCCAACGGTGCGGGCAAGACGACCTGCTTCAACGTGCTGACGGGCCACTACAAGCCCGATCGCGGCCATGTGCTGTTCGACGGCGCCGACATCACCGGCCGCTCGCCGCAGGCCATCGCGCGTTTAGGCATCGCGCGCTCGTTCCAGCTGATGAACCTGTTCGACGAGTTCACGGTGTTCGAGAACGTGGCCATCGCCCTGCCGCAGACCCGCAAACGCGGCCGCGATCTTCTGGGACAGGCCTATGCCGAGCCGGCGCTCGTGGCCGAAGCGCACGAGATCCTTGATACGGTCGGCCTCGGCGCGCGTGCCGACGACAATGCCAAAGCGCTTCCCTATGGCGAGCGCCGGGCGCTGGAGATCGCCGTGGCGCTGGCCTCGAAGCCGAAACTCCTGTTCCTCGACGAACCGACGGCCGGCCTGGGCAGCGACGGACGCGACCGACTGGCGGAGCTGGTGCGCCGGCTGAAGGGCCAGGTCACCATCGTCGTGATCGAGCACGACATGGAGTTCCTGTTCGGATTGGCCGACGATATCTCGGTGATCCACTGGGGCCAGGTGATCGCCCATGGCAGCCCGGCCGAGCTGCGCGCCAATCCCTGGGTGAAGAACTCCAACCTCGGAAAGCTCGCCTGATGCTCGAGGTTCGCGCCATCGACACCTACTACGGCGAGACGCAGGCGCTGTTCGACGTCTCGTTCGATGTCGGCACGGCCGAGGTGCTGACCCTCCTGGGCGCCAACGGCGCGGGCAAGACCACGGCGCTGCGCTCGATCCTCGGTCTCACGCGGCCGCGCAAGGGCGACATCCTGCTGGACGGCCAGTCGCTCATGGCACGCGAGACGCACGAGATCGCCCGGGCCGGCATCGGCTGGGTGCCCGACGACCGGCGCATTTGCCCGACGCTCAGCGTCGCCAAGAACCTGTCGCTCGGCATCAAGCGCACGCGCTACCGCGCCTGGTCGGTATCGGAGGTCACGGAGATCTTCTCGCCGCTGAAATACCTGATGGCGCGCGAGGCCGAGACACTGTCGGGCGGCGAGATGCAGATGGTTGCGATCGGCCGCGCACTGCTGGGCTCGCCGGGCCTCGTCCTGTTCGACGAACCGAGCCAGGGCCTCGCGCCCAAGATCGTCGACGACGTGCTCTCGGTCATCCGCCGGCTTAAACGCGAAGGCATCGCCTCGATCGTGGTCGAGCAGAACGCCGAGATCGCCCTGTCGGTCGCCGACAGCGTCGTCGTGCTGGCGCAGGGCACGGTCGCCTGGAAGGGCGCTGCCGAGGAACTCAAGGCCGATCCCGCGCTGAAGCGCAAACTGCTGGGAGGCGCGCAATGACGGGCGCACCTCTGCTGGCCATCGAAGGCGTCAGCAAGATCTACCGCCGCGGCCCGTTCGACCGCACGCCGGCCTTCCGGCTCGACGTCGACTGCCGTTTCGACGGCCCCGAGATCGTCGGCGTGATGGGACCCAACGGCGCGGGCAAGACGACCCTGTTCGAGATGATTGCCGGCTCCAACGTGCCGAGCGAGGGCCGCGTGATGGTTGCCGGCCACGACATACATCGCGTGCGCTATCGCGAGCGCGACCGGCTCGCAATCCATTATCACCAATCCTATCAGGTCCGGCGATTCTCGCGAACGCGGCCCAACTTCATGTTGGAGCCGGCCGGCAGCGACTACCCGATCGTGCACCTGTTCGACGAGCCGCAGTTCAACACCCAGGACGGCTATATCGGCTTCATGCTCGACTTCTTCCGCAAACTGCGCAGCGAGGGGCGACTCGTCTTCATCTGCCTGCATCCGACCGCGCCGATGCATCTCGAGCTGCTGGAGGAGATCTGCGAGCGCTTCTTCTTCGTGGGCGGCGGGACGGTGCGGCCCTTCGCGGATTTCGATAGCATCGTCTCTGCACCCGACGCCCGTACCTATCTCGGAGAGCTCGCCCCCTAGCCTTCGCGCAAGGCTGGGTTGCCGGGCCGATGCTGGCGACGACGAGGGCTGCAGCTTAAAGTGGCAGAATGACCGACAATACGATGGCAGCCGGCGCAGTGCCCGCCTCTGCCCCCGCGGCCCCGGCCGTTTCCGGCGCCGCCTCCGCCAACAACACGACCTTCGCCGTCATCCTCTCCTTGAGCTTCTGCCACCTGCTCAACGACATGATGCAGTCGCTGGTGCCGGCGCTATATCCGATCCTCAAGGACTCATACGCACTGTCATTCGGTCAGATCGGCTTCATCACCCTGGCCTTCCAGTGCACGGCGTCGATGCTGCAGCCGGTCGTCGGCATGTACACCGACAAGAAGCCGCAGCCCTATTCCCTGATGGTCGGCATGGGCTTCACCCTGGTCGGTCTCCTCCTGATGTCGCAGGCGAGTTCATACCCGCTGATCCTGTTTGCGGCGGCGCTGATCGGCATGGGCTCCTCGGTGTTCCATCCCGAGGCCTCGCGGGTGGCGCGCATGGCTGCGGGCGGACGATATGGCCTCGCCCAGTCGCTCTTCCAGGTCGGCGGCAACATGGGATCGGCCGCGGGTCCGCTGCTGGCGGCCTTCATCGTCGTGCCGGCCGGCCAGCAGAGCATCGTATGGTTCTCGGCCGCCGCGCTGGTCGCGATGATCGTGCTCTTCCAGGTCGGTCACTGGTACAAGGCCAACCGCGCCAGCCAGAAGCCCACAACCCGAAAGACGGCCGCGGCCGCCGGTCACGTGACCCTGTCGAAGGCCAAAGTCGGGATCGCCGTCGCCATCCTGGTGGCCCTGCTCTTCTCCAAGAACGTCTACAGCGCCAGCTTGGGCTCCTACTTCACCTTCTACCTGATCCAGAAATTCGGCGTCGAAGTGCAGACGGCGCAACTCTTCCTGTTCGCCTTCCTGGTCGGCATCGTCGCCGGCACGATCCTGGGCGGCCTCGTGGGCGACAGGGTCGGCCGCATCCCGGTCATGTGGTTCTCGATCCTGGGCGCCCTGCCCTTCGCGCTGATGCTGCCCTACGCCAACCTGTTCTGGACCGGCATCCTCGCGGTGACGGTGGCGGTCATCATGGCGTCGGCCTTCTCCGCCATCCTGGTCTACGCCCAGGATCTCCTGCCGGGCCGGGTCGGGCTGGTGGCCGGCATGTTCTTCGGCGTCTCGTTCGGGCTGGGTGGCCTGGGCGCCGCGGCGCTCGGCGAGATCGCCGACCATGCCGGCATCGAGGCCGTCTACAAGGTGACGCCGTTTCTGCTGCTGCTGGGCCTGCTTACGGCGTTCCTGCCCAAGCATCCGAGTACGCCAAAGCTGCCCGCCTGATCAGGCGAGCCCGGCCGACACGATCTGGCCGGCTTCGGCGATCACCGCACTGCGCGCCTCGTCGGAGATCGTGGACCCGGTGTAGTAAGCGGTGACGAAGACCGGTGCGCGGCGCGGCGGCCAGGCGACGGCAATGTCGTTGGCGCTGCCGTTGCCGCCCGTGCCCGTCTTGTCACCGATGCGCCAGGACGCCGGCATGCCGGCCCGCAGCCGCTTGTCACCTGTCTTGTTCGCGACCAACCAGCCGATCAGGCGTTCGCGCGACTCGGTTGACAGGACATCGCCGGCAACAAGATTCTGCATCGTAGCCAGCATGGCCAGCGGCGAGGTCGTATCGCGCGGATCGCCCGGCGTGCCTTCGTTCAGCGCGGTTTCGATGCGGTCGAGGCGAGTCACCGTATCGCCCAGCGCACGTGCGAAGGCAGTCAAGCCCACAGGACCACCGAAGCTGGCGAGCATCAGGTTACCGGCTGTGTTGTCGCTCAGGGTCACGGCCGCCGCGCAGATGGCATCGACCGTCATGCCCCCTGCACCGACATGCTCCTTGGTCGCGGGCGAGTACGGCACGAGATCGTTTGCGGCGAAGACGATCCGACGATCGAGTTTCTCCTCGCCGCGATCGACGCGAGCCAACATCAGGGCCGCCGCCAGGAACTTGAAGGTACTGCACATCGGGAAGCGCTCGTCGCCGCGATAGGCGGTTCGACGCCCGCTCGCGGTGTCGAGCATCGCCACGCCGAGGCGGCCGCCATTGCGCCGCTCGAGCTCGCGCAGCGATGACACCGCATCGTCGGCGAAAGCCGGCAGAGACAGCAACAGCGGCGCAGCCAAGAGCGCGCGACGGGCGACCAAAGCGGGCATGAATTGCTCCTCCTGAAAGCCCGCGTGCCTAAGGAACAACTATGGCAGGAACCGGCCTGTCGCTCCCGAGCGGTTGCGTTAAAGTGGTGACCGGATTCATGGTCAGAGAAGCATTCATCCGCGCAAGCCACCGCGACGCCCAGGAGACGGAATATGGTTCTCGGAATGCCCATCGCGACCTTCACGGTCGTGCACGTCGTCATCAGCCTGATCGCCATCGCCGCCGGCGCCGTCGCGTGCGCCCGTATGCTGGAGGGGCGTCGGCTGGATACGTGGAACTCGGTGTTCCTGCTCTTCACCGTATTGACGACGGTGACCGGCTTCCTCTTTCCCATCACCGTGTTCACCCCGGCGCTCGGCGTCGGCATCGTGTCGTCGGTCGCACTGGTGATTGCGCTGCTCGCGCTCTATGTCGGCCGCCTCGCCGGTGCCTGGCGGTGGATCTATGTCGCGAGCGCTTTGTTTGCCTTCTATCTCAACGTCTTCGTCCTGGTCGTGCAGTCCTTCCAGAAGATCGGCTTCCTGAACAGGTTTGCACCGACCGGCTCTGAGCCGCCGTTTGCAGTGGTGCAGGGCATCGTATTGCTTGGCTTCATCCTGCTGGGCTTCCTGGTCCTCAGGCGCTTTCGTTCGGCCTAGAAGCAAGAAGAGGAAACGATCATGAAGGATTTTGCGGGCAGGATTGCCGTCATCACCGGCGGCGGCACGGGCATGGGTCGCGAGTTGGCACGGCAGCTCGCGGCGGAGGGCTGCAGCATCGCGCTGGGCGACGTATCGGGCGGGGCGATGGCCGAAACCAAGCGGCTGTGCGAGGCGGTCGGGCTCAGCCAGGGCCAGCGCATCACCACACATGTCGCCGACGTGGCCGACGAGCCGCAAGTGGTGCGGTTCCGTGACGAGCTCGCCGAGCAGCACGAGACCGATCGCATCCATCTCCTGTTCAACAATGCCGGCATCGGCGGAGGCGGCAGCTTCCTCGTCAACTCGCCCGACGAATGGGAGCGCACGTTCAACATCTGCTGGGGTGGCGTGTATCTTTGCACGCGGACGTTCATGCCCATGCTGCTGCGCGCCGATGCAGGTCACATCGTCAATACGTCGAGCGTGAACGGCTTCTGGGCCTACATCGCCCCCAACATCCCGCAGACCGCCTATGCGGCAGCAAAATTCGCCGTGAAAGGCTTCACCGAGGCGCTCATCACCGATCTGCGGCTCAATGCCCCGCACATCAAATGCTCGGTAGTGATGCCCGGCCACATCGGCACGTCGATCATCGCCAACTCGCGCAAGCTGCAGAGCGGCAACCAGACCGACGAGATCACGGCGCACGAGGTCGGGCTGGCGCGGGCCCGCATCTCCTCGATGGGCATCGACGACGGCGAGCTCTCCGACGACGACGTCCGCAAGCTCATCGCGGAGCGGGCTCGCCGCTTCCTCGAGGAGGCGCCGACCACAGCCGCCGAAGCCGCGACGACCATCCTCGACGGCGTGCGCAAAGAGCGCTGGCGCATCCTGGTCGGCCGCGATGCCGAGCGCATCGACAGTCTTGTCCGCGAGACCCCGGAACAGGCCTACGAGACGGAGTTCTTCGAGGCCTTCGCGAAGGAGACCGGCTGGATGGTCGGAGGCCGCTGATACCGGCCAGGCCGCGCTAGTCGCCTGTTCCGGTGCGTCCGGGCACCCTGCTGGAGCTGAGCGGCGCCGCCTGCCGACCGTCGAAATCCGGAAGGACGACATCGCGCAGTTCGGCCGATGGGCGCTGGTTCGCCACGGTGAGGCGATCGAACAGGAACATGCGCCGTGCATTGGCGGGAGGCTTCCGGATCGCCTCCGTAAGGCCCCGCTCACCCTGGAGCACGACCCCATACCTGTCCGGATCGGTCGCCGACAAGCTCACATAGCAGGCGGGACGGACGCGGCCCGACTGGTTGAGGGAGACCTCGAAGGTCGGGCCGACCAGCTCGGGCAAGGCAACGCCCGCTGCGCGAAGATCCTCGTAGAGCTTGTCGACTTCCTCCTTGATCCGCATCACCGACCAGGTGGCAAGCTGGTCGGCGAGCTTACCCTTCGCTTTGGCGGCGTTCATCCCTGCTTGTACGCGCTCCAGCATGTACTGGCGGACCTGTGGAGCTGCGATCGGCCCGACGATGAAGGCGGATAAGGGCGCTGACGCGGCGAGCGAATTGTTGCAGACATTGACCGCCTGGTGGGACATCGGCAGTACCGGCCGTTCGAGACCGACCGGGCAGAGGTTGAGCGTCAGGAATTCACCGATGGTCTCGACGTACTGGAATTCCTCGACCGGCCTCGCCATCAGGTTGGCCACGAAGCCTGGCGGAAGCCCCATGTCGGCGGCGTATCGGATCAGCGTCGCCGCGCCGCCCCGCGCATCCGCAAACCCCTGGAGGCGGCTCGCCACGGGATCGTCGTCGGTCACGCTGCGCAGCGCGCTTCGTTCGAGGAAGAAATTGTGGAAGGCGACCTTGCTGCCAATCTCGACATTGCAATCCGACGGATACACCGCAGCGGTGCGAACCGTATTGCCGCCGAGCAGGGCCAGCGCACAGGCCGACAGGCAGACGTCCTGCTTGCGGACGACGGCGACGACCTTGAAGCTCCGCAGCAGCTCGCCAATCCGGACGCCCTCGGAAAGATTACCGCCCAGGCTGCTCAGTTCGATCGTGGCCAGCGGTATCCCGGGTTTCGGCGGCGAGGAGGCCTGGAGTTTGATCAACCGCTCACGCAGCATTTCTGCGTCGCCAGGCTCGATCATGCCCGTCAGCCGCAGCCTTGGCCCCTCCGGGTTATCGGTCCGCAAGAAAGAACCTTGAGGTCCAGGGGGTGGCAAGGAGACGATGGTCGAAGCGCGTAGCTCTCCCGCGTTCAAGGCAGTTGCGACACACGCTAGCGCAAATACGAGAAGGGCCGACAAGCTTCGCATACTCAATCCTGCCTGCATCAATCACGCCCCTGTGAGGAGCACTTCCGACCCTACACAGGAAAGACAATACTTTTTGTGGCGGCAAGTGGAGTCAAACGATTAATGCTGCCGGCGCCACTCCAGCTGTGTCTCTCAAGTCAAAACAACAGGTCGGGCGTTCTCCCGCCCATAGCAAAAGGGCTTCGGAAGCCCGCACACGGCGTCCCGAAGCCCTTCAAGTTAGCACTGCGTCCGGTCAACGGACGAGCGCGCGTTCGTTTCGTTCGTTTCTCACGCGCCGGAGACGCCCCCTTGGGAGGCGGCCACGGGCACGGTGGCCGAGAGCGTGACTCAGGCCTTGAGATTGACCGCGGCTTCCTTGCCGCGCTCGACCTGGACCTCGTAGCTGATCTTCTGACCTTCATTCAGGCCGTTGAGTCCGGCCCGCTCGACCGCGCTGATGTGGACGAACA
Organism: Rhodospirillaceae bacterium; assembly: GCA_009772935.1. GTDB lineage: Bacteria > Pseudomonadota > Alphaproteobacteria > Reyranellales > Reyranellaceae > Reyranella. The sequence continues at coordinate 57,513 of WOUR01000003.1, read as the reverse complement.
CATCCTTGCCGCCCGTATCGGGCTGGATGAATCCGAAACCTTTGGTGGCGTTGAACCACTTGACGGTACCTGAAGCCATTCGTGAGTGTCCCTAATTTTCGGCGCGCAAGCTGCACCGCCGTTACGATAGCAATATTTCACCCCGTCTGACCATCGCCTGTCCATGGCCTGTTTCACAATCAAGAGTTGCCTTGAAAGCGCCCTTTTTGACGTAGTGCATCACCCCGTGAGTGCGCATCCACCGCGCCCGCTTCTAGCGGGCGGGCGGCGTGAAGCCCTTGCTGCGGATCTTCTTCTCCAGGATCGCAATGCCGGCGGCGGTGTTACCCTTGTTGCACTTGTCGATGCCTTCCATGATGTCGAAATCTGGACGCGTTCCACCGTTGCCGCTGGCGTCGCCCAGATATCGGGTCGCGTAATCGCCCAGCTTCTTGCAATAGGCCGCGTCGTCGCTTTGCGCCATCGCCTCGGTGGCCACGAAGAAGGATAGAAGACCCAGAAAAGTCAGCCGTGTCATGAATCAGGACGCTCACCGGATATGGCGGCTGAACCGAGAGCAACGGTCGACGCCGCGACATGCTTCATATGCTCGACCGCACCATACGCGGGCTGATTCGATCCTGCCAATCCGTTCGTGATGCGCTGGGCCGCCAAGGGCCGGACCCGGCCCTCCTGCATTGTCGACCCATGCCGGGACACCACAGGAGCCGGCACGGTCGCATCCGACTGCAATCAGCGTGGGGGTGGCGCGAAACCCTTGCTGCGAATCTTCTTCTCGAGGACAGCGATGCCGGCGGCGGTGTTGCCCTTGTTGCACTTGTCGACGCCATCCAGGATGTCGAAGTCGGGACGCGCTCCACCATTGAAGCTGGTGTCGCCCGTATATCGGATCGCGTAGTCACTCAGCTTCCTGCAATAGGCCGCGTCGTCGCTTTGCGCCATCGCCTCACCGGCCAGGAAGACGGATAGCGGTATCAGAAAAGTCAAACGTGTCATTGGTCAGGTCGCTCACTGTTAGGACAGCAAAACGAAAGCCTTTGTCGACGCCGCGATACGATCGTAATGCTCGGGTTGATACTAGGCTGACTTGTTCGCCTCTGCCACGCGAAAGCTTGTTCATCTTGCGGAGGGGGGTCGAGCCGACGATCTTCGTCGACGTGCGTCGCGACAGGCGGGCCCGCCCGTTCGTGATGCGCCGGGAGACTGAGTAACTACACCCGGTCGTCCCTGAGGCGAAGGACAGCCTGCCGAACGGCCTCGTCCAGCCCTTCCCCGCCCCCGTCCAGATGCGCGACGATGGCGGCGCGCATGCGCGGGTCCCAGAACTTCCGGAGGTGGGTGGCGATGGCGGCCGCCGGATCGATGCCACGCTGCGGCACGAAGAACCGGCCGATCTGGTTCGCCATCATCACGAGTTTCCCCGACGACATCCCGCCTACTCCGCCGCGATGCGCCGGCTACGCCGTGCCTGCTCGGCATACTCCTTCTGCCAGTCGCCGGGGCCATTGGATGGCGATACCTGCACGGCAGTGACCTTGTATTCGGGGCAATTGGTCGCCCAGTCCGAGAACTCGGTCGTGACCACGTTGGCCTGCGTCTCGGGATGGTGGAAGGTCGTGTAGACGACTCCGGGCGCCACCCGGTCGGTGATCCTGGCGCGCAGGCTGGTACTGCCGGTCCGGCTGTCGAGCTTGACCCAGTCGCCGTCGCGCACGCCGCGCTGCTCGGCATCGTGCGGATGGATCTCCAGCAGATCCTGATCATGCCATACGACATTGTCGGTGCGTCGCGTCTGGGCGCCGACATTGTACTGGCTGAGGATGCGGCCGGTGGTGAGCAGCAGCGGGAAGCGCGGTCCCGTGCGCTCGTCGGTCGGCACATATTCCGTGATCAGGAAATTGCCCTTGCCACGGGCGAAGCCGCCGACATGCATGATCGGCGTGCCGAGCGGCGCCTTCGCGTTGCACGGCCACTGGACCGAACCGACCTTGTCCAGGAGATCATAGGACACGCCGGCAAAGGTCGGCGTCACCGCCGCGATCTCGTCCATGATCTCCGACGGATGCCGGTACGGCATCTCGAACCCCATCGCCTTCGCGACGGCCAGCGTGATCTCCCAGTCGGCCATGCCGCTCCTGGGCGTCATCACCCGGCGCACGCGATTGATGCGGCGTTCGGCATTGGTGAACGTCCCGTCCTTCTCGAGGAAGGTCGAGCCCGGCAGGAAGACGTGGGCGTAGTTCGCCGTCTCGTTCAGGAACAGGTCCTGCACCACGACGCATTCCAGAGCCGACAGCGCCTGCACGACATGAGCGGTGTTGGGATCGGACTGGAGGATGTCCTCGCCCTGGACATAGAGGCCCTTGAAGGTGCCCTCGATCGCCGCATCGAACATGTTGGGAATGCGCAGGCCGGGCTCGGCATCGAGCGAGCGGCCCCACATCTTCTCGAACATCTCGCGCGTCGCATCGTCGGAGATGTGGCGATAGCCCGTCAGCTCGTGCGGGAACGAGCCCATGTCGCAAGCGCCCTGGACGTTGTTCTGCCCGCGCAGCGGGTTCACGCCGACGCCCGGCCGGCCGAGATTGCCGGTCACCATGGCGAGATTGGCGATTGCCATGACGGTCGTGGTGCCCTGGCTGTGCTCGGTGACGCCGAGACCATAGTAGATCGCGGCGTTGCCGCCGGTGGCGTAGAGCCGCGCGGCGCCGCGGATCGCCTCGGGATCGACACCGGCCACCAACCCAACCGATTCGGGACTGTTCTGGGGCTCCGACACGAAGGCCGCCCAGTATTCGAAAGCGTCGCGATCGCAGAATTCGCGCACGAACCGCTCGTTGGCCAGGCCTTCTGTGACGATCGTGTGGGCGAGCGCATTCATCACCGCGGCGTTGGTGCCGGGCCGCAACGGCAGGTGATAGTCGGCCTCGACGTGCGGCATGCGCACGAGGTCGATGCGGCGCGGATCGATCACGATCAGCCTTGCCCCCTGGCGCAGGCGCTTCTTCAGGCGTGAGGCGAAGACGGGATGCGCATCGGTCGGGTTGGCGCCGATCACCAGGATCACGTCGCTGTGCTCGACCGAGTCGAAATCCTGCGTGCCCGCCGAGGTACCGAAGGCCTGCTTGAGGCCGAAGCCGGTCGGCGAATGGCAAACGCGCGCGCAGGTGTCGACGTTGTTGTTGCCGAAGCCGCCACGGATCAGCTTCTGCATCACGTAGGTCTCTTCGTTGGTGCAGCGGGACGAGGTGATGCCGCCGATGGCCAGACGGCCATACTTGTCCTGCAGGCGGCGGAATTCCGAGGCGACCCGGCCGATCGCCTCGTCCCAGCTCACCTCGCGCCAGGGCTGGTCGATAGTCTCGCGGATCATCGGTGTCAGGATCCGCTCCTTGTGATGGGTGTATCCCCACGCGAAGCGGCCCTTGACGCAGGAGTGTCCGCGATTGGCCTTGCCGTCCGTCCACGGAACCATGCGCACGAGTTCCTCACCGCGCATCTCGGCCTTGAAGCTGCAGCCGACGCCGCAATAGGCACACGTCGTCACCACCGAGTGTTCGGGCTGCCCGATCTCGATCAGGCTTTTCTCCGAGAGGGTCGCGGTCGGGCAGGCCTGCACGCAGGCGCCGCACGACACGCACTCGGAGCTCAGGAAATCGTCGGACGATGCGCCCGGCGACACCTTGGAGTCGAAGCCACGGCCCTGGATGGTGAGCGCGAAGGTACCCTGCACCTCCTCGCAGGCGCGCACGCAACGCGAGCAGACGATGCACTTCGAGGGATCGAAGGTGAAGTAAGGGTTGCTCTCGTCCTTCTCCTGCGTCGTGTGGCTCTCGCCCTCGTAGCCGTAGCGCACCTCGCGCAGGCCGACCGCGCCCGCCATGTCCTGCAGTTCGCAATCGCCGTTGGCCGCGCAGGTCAGGCAGTCGAGCGGATGATCGGAGATGTAGAGCTCCATCACGCCCTTGCGGATCTTCTTCAGCTTCTCGGTCTGGGTCGACACGACCATGCCGGCCGCCACCGGCGTCGTGCATGAAGCCGGCGTACCGGCGCGGCCCGAAATTTCCACGAGGCACAGGCGGCAGGAGCCGAAGGCCTCGACCGAATCGGTGGCGCAGAGCTTCGGCACCCGGATGCCGGCCTCCATCGCCGCGCGCATGATCGAGGTGCCGGCCGGCACCGTAACGGCCCGCCCGTCGATGGTGAGTACGACCTGCTCCGTCGCGCGGCTGGCCGGGGTGCCGTAGTCGGTTTCGGAGACGAGCGACATGACAGGTCCTCTATTCCGCAGCCGCGCTCACGGGCGGGCGGACGAAATCCTCGGGAAAATGCCTGATCGCGCTCATGACGGGGTAGGGTGTGAAGCCGCCCAGCGCGCAAAGCGAGCCGAACTTCATTGTCTGGCAGAGATCCTCGACGAGCTCGAGGTTGGCCGCGGTGCGCTCACCGCGGATGATCTTGTCGATGGTCTCCACGCCGCGCGTCGAACCGATGCGGCATGGCGTGCACTTGCCGCAGGATTCGATCGCGCAGAACGCCATGGCGAAGCGGGCCTGGCGTGCCATGTCGACCGTGTCGTCGAACACCACGACGCCGCCATGACCGATCAGCCCCTCGCGCGTCGTGAAGGCCTCGTAGTCGAACGGCGTATCGAACAGGGCACGGGGGAAGTACGCGCCCAGAGGTCCGCCGACCTGCACCGCCCGAACCGGCCGCCCGCTCCGCGTACCGCCGCCGATCTCGTCGACCAGCTCGCCCAGCGTCACGCCGAACGCCGCCTCGAACAGGCCGCCGTGGCGGATATTGCCCGCAAGCTGGATCGGCATGGTGCCGCGCGAGCGTCCCATACCGAAGTCGGCATAGGCCTCGGCGCCCTCGGCCAGGATCCACGGCACGGTGGCCAGCGAGACCAGGTTGTTGACGACCGTGGGCCGGCCGAACAGTCCCCGGTGCGCGGGCAGCGGCGGCTTGGCGCGCACCTGGCCGCGCCTGCCCTCGATACTCTCGAGCAGCGCGGTTTCCTCGCCGCAGACATAGGCGCCGGCGCCGACGCGAACCTCGATGTCGAGCCCGGCTCCGGGGCCGAGCAGCCCGCCGGCCTCGGCAAGGCGCACGGCATGCCCGAAGGTTCGTATCGCATCGGGATACTCTGAACGGATATAGACGAAGCCCTTCGCGGCACCGACGGCGAAGCCGGCGATAGCCATGCCCTCGATCAGGGCGAAAGGGTCTCCCTCCAGCAGCATACGATCGGCGAAGGTGCCGGAATCGCCTTCGTCGGCGTTGCAGACGATATACTTCCGGTCCGCCGAGGCGTCGGCAACCGTCTGCCACTTGATGCCGGTCGGGAAGCCGGCGCCGCCGCGACCGCGAAGACCGGACCGGGTCACCTCCTCCAGCGTCTTCGCCGGCCCGAGGCTGCGGGCACGATCGAGGCCGCGACCGCCGCCATGGGCCCGCCAGTCCGCGAACGACAGCGGATCGACGATGCCGCAGCGCGCGAAGGTGAGCCGTGTCTGGCGTTTCAGGAAGGGAATGTCTTCGGGCCGACCGAGGCACAGCGGATGCCCGGTGCCGATCGGCAGACCGCCCGCCAGCAGGCCCGGCACGTCTCGTGCCGCGACTGGCCCGAAGGCAATACGCCCGTCCGGCGTCTCGGCCTCCACCATAGGCTCAAGCCAGAACAGGCCGCGCGATCCCGTGCGCACGATGTCGATCTCGATGCCCCGGCGCCCGGCCTCTTCCCGCAGCGCGGCAGCGACCTTGTCGGCGCCCACGGCGCGGGCGGCGGCATCGCGCGACACGAAGAGACGTGTCGTCATCGCGAGACCTCGCGGGCGATCTCATCGATCGACTCGTCGTTCAGCCGCGCCATCGGCTCGCCGTCGAGCATCGCCGAGGGCGCGGAAGCGCAGAGACCCAGACAATAGGTCGCCTCGATCGTGAGCCTTCCATCGGGCGTGGTGCTGCCCCAGTCGAGGCCGAACCGGTCGAGCACGCGCCGGGCGAAGGCCTCGCCCTCCACCGACTGGCACGCCTCGGCGCGGCAGAGCTTCAGCACGTGGCGGCCCGCCGGCTCCCGGCGGAAGTCGTGATAGAAGGAAACCACGCCATGCACCTCGGCGCGGGTGATGTTCAGCGCCTCCGCCAGGAATCGAATGGCGGGCTCCGGGACGGAACCGAACGCCGCCTGCAGATCGTGCAAGATCGGCAGCAGCGGTCCCTCCCCCCCGTCATGGCGGCGGACGATCTCCATGGCCTCGGCCTCGCTCCAGCGCGACGACACCGTGCACTCCATCCAAAGCGGCCGGCAGCTTGCTTGGCCGGCTCCGCGCGTGAATTCTCTGCGCCCGGCTGCCTGGCCTCAATAGAGCTGTTCGGTGGTGCAATAGAACAAACCTATCGAAGCCCCTCATTTGGACGCCGGCCGACGATCGTCAGGCCAGGGTGGCCGTCAACTGGGTCGCTTCGGCGACGAGGGCCGTCGCGAGGGGCGTCATGGGCTCGCGCCGGGGCACGACGAGGCCGATCGAATGGCTGGCATCCGGCTCGACGATGGGGATCGAGCGCAGGTGCTCGGTCAGGCCGAGCGTGTCGGCCAGCTTCTGCGGCATGACACTGGCCCAGCGGCCGGTGCGGACATGGGAAAACAGAACGATCATCGAATTCGATTCGAGCGTCGGATCGGCCTGGCCGCCTGCTTTGTTCAGGAGCTGGTCGATGATCCGCCGGTTCTGCATGTCCGGCGTCAGCAGGCATAGCGGGATCCGGCCCACCTCGGCCCAGGTGACGCTCTCGCGATCGCCGAGTGGACTGTTTTCCGAGGTGAGCAGCCGGTACTGCTCGGTATAGAGCGGAACCGCGCGCAGCCGGCCGAGCGGCTCGTTGTCGATGTAGGTCAGGCCGGCGTCGGCTTCGAGATTCTCCAGCATCGACAGGATCTCGATCGAGGTCCGCGACACGATGGTGAACTTCACGTTGGGGTGCCGGGCGCGAAACGGCGTGGTGAGCGCCGAGACCATGGCGAGCGCCGTCGGGATGGCGGCGATCCGCAGCCGGCCGCTGAGCCCCTTGCGGAGCGAGCTCACCTCCTGCCGCATCGCCCGCGTATCGGCCACGATGCCGCGCGCCCAGTCGAGCACGCGCTCGCCCTCCGTGGTGAAGCCGATGAAGCGCGAGGTGCGCTGCACGAGCATGACGCCAAGCATATCCTCGAGGCTCTTGATGCCGGCGGAGAAGGTGGGCTGCGTGACCCCGCAGAGCTCGGCCGCCTTGCTGAAATTCCGCTCCTGGGAGAGCGCAAGGAGGAATTCCAGTTTGTCGATCATGTCGGAGAGACTAGCCGAAAATCCTCCCGCTGGCTTCCCGGGCCACCCCTCAATCGAACAGCGTCGCCAATCGCTGCTTCATCTGGTCGGCGACGTAGAGTGCCAAGGCCTGGATGGTGGAGGTCGGGTTCACGCCGCCCGAGGTCACCCAGATGCTGCCGTCGACGATGAACAGGTTCTTCACGTCGTGCGCCCGGCCCCATTCGTTCACCACCGAGCGCTCGGGGTCCGTTCCCATGCGCGCCGTGCCGAGCAGGTGGCCGGGATAGTTCAGCGCCGTGCGCGAGGCGAAGAGGTCGGTGGCGCCGGCCTCGGTCAATATCTCTTCGGCGCGGGCGATGCCGTGCTCCATCATTCGGCGCGTGTTCTCAGCGATCGTGTAGTCGATCCTCGGTGCCGGTATCCCGTTCCCGTCCTTAAGCACCGGATCGAGGGTGACCCTGTTGTGCTCCTCGGGCAGGTCCTCGCAGGCGACGCCAATGCTCAGCCGGTGATCGAGCATCCGCCGGTATCGGCGATGATGATCGCGGCCCCAGGGCAGCAGGCCCGAGGCGGCGCCGACGATCGCCTGATTGGCCGGGCCGGTACCGCGGCCGAACTGCAGCGTGTAGCCGCGCACGAAGTCGCGCGACGGATCGGTCTCGTAGAACTGCTTGCTCCAGATCGTGTTGATGGGCCCGCGCCCGCCGTCCAGCGGTTCATCGACATAGCCGGTGACGATGGGCCACGGATGCAGCATCAGGTTCCGACCGACCAGGCCCGACGAGTTGGCAAGCCCGTTCGGGAACTTCGCGGAGGCCGAGTTCAGCAGCAGACGCGGCGTGCCGACTCCGTTGCAGGCCAGGACGACGACCTCGGCCGGCTGGAACTGCTCGACACCGTCGGCATCGTAGTAGATCACGCCGGCCGCCATGCCGCGCTCGTCGGTGGTGATCTCGCGCACCCGGCAGCGCGTCCGCAACTCGACGCCGGCCCTGATGGCCAGCGGCCAGTAGGTGATGTCGGTGCTGGCCTTGGCGCCCTGCGCGCAGCCCGGCGTGCAGTGTCCGAGGTTGATGCAGCCGGCCCGGCCTTCGTAGTCGGTGGTGGCGATGCTGCTGTCGGACGGCCACCAGTGCCAGCCCAGCCTGTTCATCGCCTGGGCGTAGCGCGTACCCGTCCTGCCAAGCGCGATCGGCGGCATGGGCGGATGCCGCGGCGGCACGCCGGGGTCTCCGGCGAGGCCGGAGACGCCCATCATCCGGTCGTTCTCTTCGTAGAACTTCTCGAGCGCCCAATAGTCTACGGGCCAGTCGTCGGCCACGCCGTCCAGCGACTTCACCTTGAAATCGGAGGGATGCATGCGCGGCCAATGGGCCGTGTAGATGATCGTGCCGCCGCCGACACCGTTGAAGTTGGCGATCTTCATCAGCGAGTTGTCGTCGTTGACCGGATAGTCGGTATCCCGCCCGCGACGGTTGGGGCTGATCTCGAAATCGGTGTAGCGCCTCGCCTCCCAGTCGCGGCCGTTGCTTGGAAAGTCGGTCGGCTTCATCCAGTCGCCCTGCTCCAGGCACAGGATGCGCATCTTCGTCTCGGCGAGGCTCCACGCCACGGCCGCACCCGACGCGCCGGAGCCGATTATCAGCACATCGACCTTTTCATTGCCGGCCATCTCAGCGATCCCCTGGTGGGCTGACCCGATCGTCGCGCCAGAACGGTTGCCGCTTGCGCACGACATCGAGCAGCGACCAGTCGCCCTGCTCCAGCACATAGCCCTTGGGAAAAGGCGCGCGGGCTTCATGACCGAGGGCCATCAGCACGCGATCGTCACGATAGTAGGCGCTCACGATCACCCGCCCCAGGGCGAGGGCCGACGCACCTCCCCCCGGATACCACTCGTTGATCAGCGCTTCCCGCGCGGCCTGGTCCATCTCCGCGAACGCCCCACCCGACCTTGCCGCGATCGCGGCCAGCGCTTCGCGAACGAGAGGCAGGTCCCGGCCGATCGACCTCACCATATCCTCCAGGATGGCGGGATCGTCAGCACCCGGCATACCGAGAGCGGCATCCTCCGGAACCATCGTTCCGGCAATCTTCGTGAGGGCGTCCGTTTCGGCGGCTGAAAGTCGAGAGTCGAGAGCGGCGGCCATGTGAACCCTGTGAAGTGCGCGTTCGATCCTAGGCGATCGCGCGGCCACCATCGACGTAAAGATTGACACCGTTGATGTAGGCGCCCGCATCCGAGCAGAGCAGCAGCGCGGCGCCCACGAGGTCGCCCGGTTGGCCGAGCCGGCCGGTCGGAATGCGCTGGGCGAGCGCCTCGCCCTCGGTGGCCATTTGAACGCGGTTGCGCGCCGTCAGGATGGCGCCGGGCGCCAGATTGTTCACCGTGACGCCCTGCCCGCCGAACTGCCGCGCGAGATTCCACGCCCAGTTCAGTTGCGCCGCCTTGGTGCCGGCATAGACCATCATCTGCGGATGCGGCCGGACCTGCTGGACACTGCCGATGGTGACGACCCTTCCCCAGCCGCGCCGGCCCATGGGCGGAACGAGACCCTGCAAGAGTTCCAGCGGGCTGCGCAGATTGACGGCGATCTGGCGGTCGAACCGTTCCCGGGTGATCGCATCGTAGGGCTCCGGCAACTCGATCGACGCGTTCAGCACCAGGATGTCGACCGGCGACCAGGCTGAAACCGCTTCAGCCAGCCGATGCCCCGCATCGTCGGGCGCGAAGTCCTGCCCGAAAACCCGTGCCGTTCCCCCGGCCTGCTCGATCTCGCGCACCACGGCGACGGCATCGGACCGCTCCTCGTCCGTGTCCGCATGGTGAATCGCCAGTTTCGCGCCCACGCCGGCAAGCGCCAGGGCAATGGCCCGACCGATCTCGCGGCGGGCGCCGGTGACCAGCGCGGTGCGGCCGGTCAGGCGGAAGGAATCGAGCACGTCTTGCGGCATGAGAACTCCAGAATGCCACCAGCATGGCAGGCTATTCCCGTGGGCGAAACCGGAAGGCGGTTCGCATCCGTCGAGACTTGTCAGCGCGCGCGAGGGCTGCTCCCCTTCGAACCGAGGGAGAACACAATGAAGAACGACTCGACCTATGACTACATCGTCGTCGGTGCAGGGTCCGCGGGCGCGGTCGTCGCCAGCCGGCTGACCGAGAGCGGCCGGCATCGTGTCCTGCTGCTCGAGGCGGGCACCCAAGGCTCGAACTTCTTCTGGTCGAAGGTCCCGGTCGGCGTCTCCAAGATGATCGACGATCCGGCCGTCAACTGGTGCTACGAGTCCGAACCTGACGAAGGCTCGGGCGGGCGCCGCATCGCCGTGCCGCGCGGCCGCATGCTGGGCGGCTCCAGCTCGATCAACGGCATGGTCTACATCCGCGGCCAGGCGCAGGACTACGACCACTGGGCCCAGCTCGGCAATCGCGGCTGGAGCTTCCAGGACGTGCTGCCGATCTTCAAGCGCATGGAGCGGTTCGAAGGCGGCTCCGACGAATTCCGCGGCCGCGACGGCATCCTCCCCGTCACCCACACGCCGCGCCACAAGGTGCCCCTGCTCGAGAAGATCATCGAGGCGGCCGAGAAGATGGGTCTGCCCTACAATCCCGACCAGAACGGCGCCACGCAGGAAGGCATCGGCATGTCGCAGGTGACGATCACCAGGGGGCGCCGCCAGAGCACCGCCTTCTGCTATCTCGATCCGGCCCGCCATCGCGCCAACCTGCAGATCGACCAGGGCGCGATTGCCGAATCCCTCATTCTCGAAGGCAGGCGCTGCGTCGGCGTGCGCTATTCGGTCAACGGACAGAAGCGCGAGGCGCGGGCGACGCGCGAGGTCATCGTCTCGGGCGGCTCGATCAATTCGCCGAAGCTGCTCGAACTCTCCGGCATCGGCCAGGGAGACCGCTTGCACGCGCTCGGCATCGTGCCGGTCCACGAGCTGCCAGGCGTTGGCGAGAACCTGCGCGACCATTACTCGCCGCGCATGAAGTTCGAGATCACCGGAAAGAACCTCACCTTCAACGACAATGCGCGCGGCTGGCGGCTGGCCCGCGAGGCCCTCAAATACGCGATGTTCCGTGACGGCTTCCTGGCCTCGACCGCCGTGCCGATCCGCCTCTACTTCCGCACGCGAGTCGGACTGGAGACGCCCGACGCCACCATCTCGATCGCACCCTTCCTCTACGAGATGGTCGGCAAGGAGCGGCGTGTCTCGGCGCAAAAGGGCATCACGATGAACGTCAACGTGCTGCGCTCGGAAAGCACGGGGTCGGTCCACATCAAGTCGGCCGATCCCGCCGAGCCGCCGGCGATCCGCTTCAACTTCCTGTCCACCGAGCACGACCGCACCGGCATCGTGAATGTGCTGCGCAAGGGACGCGAGCTGATGGCGACCTCGCCGCTCAAGGAAGTCACCGGCCAGGAGATCGCCCCCGGCGCCCATCTCCAGAGCGACGCCGACCTGCTCGAATGGGTGCGCAACAACGCCGAGACAACCTACCACCCCGTCGGCACCTGCAAGATGGGCAACGACCCGCGCGCCGTGGTCGACCCGGAGCTGCGGGTCCACGGAGTGGCCGGCCTCAGGGTCGCCGACGCCTCGATCATGCCGACGCTCACCAGCGGCAACACCAACGCCCCTGCCATCATGATCGGCGAGAAGTGCGCGGCGATGGTACTGGCGGCGGCTGACGTGGTCCGTGCTGCGTGACGTTCGGACTCCGGGAAGTCAGGTCGCCGCCTTGACGAAGACCTCGCGCCGCAGTTCGTCCGCGAGCTTCAGGCCCAGGGCGATCATGACACCGCCGGCGAGCAGGTCGAGATAACCCGCGATGCGCTGATACAGTTTCTGGGCGACCCCCGTCGAGAAGAACACTGCCAGCGTGCCGTACCAGAGCGTGGACTGGACGGCGACGATCGCCACGATCGTGGGATAGACCCAGCCGGGCGCATGCGGCGGGAGCGCCACGAGAAATGCGCTGGTCCAGAACACCGCCGACTTCGGATTGCTCAGCGTCGTCATGAGACCGGCCGTGAAGGGATTGCGCCCCGCCAGCTGCGGCGGCGCCGCCTGGCTGCTGCCCTTCGGGCCGAACCCGGCGCGCAACAGCCGGACGCCCACGTAGATCAGGTAGGCGGCACCGACGAAGCGCAGCGCGCGATAGAGCCACCCTGCCTCGAGGAGAAGCGCCCCGACCCCTCCGATCGCCAGAACGACCCAAACCAGCGAGGCGACGACCACGCCGGCAACGGCCTTGAGGCCATCACTCCTGGAGCGCGTTGCGGAGTACCATCCCACCACGACGGTGTTCGGGCCCGGCAACATGGCCATCAGAATGTGCATCGTGGCGAGGCCGACCAGATTGGGTACCAGGTCCATCGAATATGTCCTTCAGCTGAGGGGGATTGCCCGATACTAACCTCAAAATTCGTCTCGTTGCGCCCCTGTCCGACGCTTGAAAGGTTCCTGTGACCGACGCACGCTCGTGATCGACAAGGACTGGCTCCGAGGACGACATGCTGACAGACCGCTACGGCCTGAGTGTTTCGACGATCGACGCCGCCGCGCGCGACGCCTATGTCGAGGGTGTCGACCTGCTGCTGACGGTCTATCCTGGCGCCGCCGCCTCGTTCGAGCGGGCCATCGCAGCCGATCCGGCTTTCGCCCTGGCCCATATCGGCCGGGCCCGAGCCGCCCAGCTGGCTGGAAAGCTGGAGGCGATGCGCGCGGATCTCGCCATGGCCTCGTCCCTCGCCGAGGGAGCCACGGCGCGCGAGCAAAGCCAGATCGAGGTCTTTCGCTTCCTGTTCGCGGGCCAGTCGGTCGCCGCGCTGGCCGCGGTGCGGGCCCATGTGCAGACATGGCCGCGCGACGCACTGGTGCTGAGCCTCGCCGCCAACCAGGGCGGCTTGATCGGGATGTCGGGGCTCTCGGGGCGCGAACAGGACCTCGCGAACTTTCTCGACGGCCTCGCCCCGCACTATGGCGAGGATTGGTGGTTCGAGGCGCATCGCGGGATGGCGTTGTCGGAGATCGGGCGACACGACGAAGCGCGCCCGATGATCGAGCGCTCCTTGGCTCAATACCGGCGCAACGCCTATGGTGCCCATGCCTTCGCCCATCTCTGTTACGAGACCGGCGAGCAGGACACCGGCATCGCCTTCCTGCGCGACTGGCTACCGCGCTACGATCGCGGCGGCGGGCTGTTCGGCCATCTCAACTGGCATCTCGGCCTGTTCGAACTGCACGCCGGGAACCTGGAGGGCGGGCTTCGCCTCTACACCGAAGCCTTCTGTGCGGACGATCATCGCGGCGCCATTCACCAGAAGCTCTCCGATTCCGCGGCCTTCCTGTGGCGCTCGGAACTGGCGGGCCATCCGCGCGATCCGGCGCGCTGGGCGAAGCTCAAGGACTATGCCCGCGAGAAGCTGCCGCGCCCGGGAATGTCGCTGGCCGACTGGCATGTCGCGCTGACCTACGCGGCCACCGGCGACGATGCAGCGCTCGAAGGATGGATCAAGGCCATCGAGGAGCTGGCCAGTGCCGGCCGCTATCCCTCCGGATCGGTCATCCCCGCCGTGGCTCGCGCCTTCGCGGCCTACCGGCGCGGCGATTATGTGGCGACGATCGACCTGATCGAGCCAGTGCTGCCCGAGCGAGAGCGTATCGGCGGCAGCCGCGCGCAGGGCGACCTGGTGGAGGCGACGTTGCTGCAGGCCTACCTGGCCTCCGGCCGCGAGGCCGAGGCTCGACGCCTGTCGGCGGCGCGTCGCGCGGGCCCGGCGCGCCTGCCCGTCACCGGGATCGAACGGACCGTTGCCTGACAGAACGCGCGGCCGATTCCTGCTCTCAGTTATGCCCCAAAGTTCATTGCGCATGAACTGAGTGTAGTTAAGGTGCCGACCTCACAAGGGAGGACGTCATGTGCAACGTTTGTCTGTCGCGTCGTGGCCTGTTGTCGGGACTGGGCGGCCTCGCCGCCATGACTGCGATCGGCGCGGTAGCGGCGAGCCCGGTCGGCGCGCAGCCCGCCCGTTCGGCCGAGACACCCGATGCGGCGCTCGCGCGCCTGATGGAGGGCAACGCACGCTATGCGTCCGGCAAGATGGCGGAGCGTGATTTCTCCGCCGGCCGCGCTGCGCGCGCCCAAGGCCAGGCGCCGTTTGCCGCGATCCTCAGCTGCGCGGATTCACGTGTTGCGCCGGAACTGGCGTTCGACCAGGGCCCCGGAGAACTCTTCATCGTGCGCGTCGCCGGCAACTTCGTCACGCAGGACGGGCTGGGCAGCCTGGAGTACGGCGCCGCCGTCCTCGGTACGAAGGTGATCATGGTGCTGGGCCACACGAGCTGCGGCGCGGTGAACGCCACGGTAGAGGCCCTGCAGAAGGGCAACACCCTGCCCGGCCACATCGCCGACCTGGTGCGCGCCATGAAGCCCGGCATCGAGCCGGTCCTCAAGACGCCGGGCGCCGATCTGCAGCAGCGCGCGATGATCGCCAACGTCCAGGCCAACGTTCGTCGCCTGCAGACCGAGAAGCCGATCCTGGGCGACATGGTCGCGGCCGGCAAGCTCAAGGTCGTCGGCGCCTATTACGACCTGCCCACCGGCAAGGTGATGATGGTCTGACGACCGACATCGATGCAGGACTATTTCCTGCATCGATGTCAATGAACCGACTCAGCCCTTGATGAAGGCGAGCAGGTCGGGGTTGAGCACGTCGGCGTGCGTGGTCAGCATGCCGTGCGGATAGCCCTTGTAGACCTTGAGCGTGCCGTGCTTCAGGAGCTTGATCGACAGCTCGGCCGCAGCGGCGATCGGAACGATCTGATCATCGTCCCCATGCATCACCAGCGTCGGCACGGTGATCGCCTTCAGGTCCTCGGTGAAATCGGTCGCCGAGAAGGCCGCGATGCAATCGTAATGCGCCTTGGCGCCGCCGATCATGCCCTGCCGCCACCAGTTCTGGATGGTGCCCGGCAGGACCTTCGCGCCCTCCCGGTTGAAGCCGTAGAACGGTCCGCTGGCGACATCGAGATAGAACTGCGCGCGATTGGCCGCGAGAGCGGTGCGTAGGCCGTCGAACACCTCGATGGGCAGGCCCTTCGGGTTCTTGTCCGACTTCACCATGATCGGTGGCACGGCGCTGACCAGCACCGCCTTGGCGACACGACCGGGTTTCGACCGCGCCACATAGCGCGCCACCTCGCCGCCGCCGGTCGAATGGCCGATATGGACGGCGTTCTTCAGGTCGAGGCGGTCGGCGAGTTCGATGACGTCGGCTGCATAGGTGTTCATCTCATTGCCGGTATCGGTCTGCGTCGAGCGCCCATGGCCGCGGCGATCATGGGCGATCACCCGGAACCCCTTGCCCAGGAAGAAGAGCATCTGCGCATCCCAGTCGTCCGCGCTCAGCGGCCAGCCATGATGGAACACGATGGGTTGCGCATCCTTGGCGCCCCAGTCCTTGTAGAAAATCTGGGTTCCGTCATTCGTCGTGATGAATGCCATGTCATGTCTCCTTGCCAGAGTGAACGCGAGGCAACGTTGTCCCAGAATGCTGCTCGCCGCCATCGTCCATGAGCAGGCTGCGCCCTATACCAAAGTACAGTGCTCACGCGTCCGGCACGATCGGACGCACAGACTCGCCATAGAGGGAACTATTCGGACCAAAAATGTTAGAGTCAGCCAGATACTCTTCCCGGATACGTATCGCCAAGGCTCATGACCGACGACGTACTGCTTACAATGCTGATCGTTCTGCCCTTCGTGGGCAGCCTCCTCGCTGCGACGTTCCGCCCGAACGCGCGTAATTCGGAAGCGTGGCTGGCCGGCGGCGTCGCGCTGATCTGCCTTTTCCTGCTGGTCTTCGCCTACCCTGCGATCGTCGAGCGCGGGGTGCTGCGCAGCGAGGCCGAATGGATTCCCGCACTCGGCCTCGGGTTTTCGCTGCGACTGGACGGGTTCGCCTGGATGTTCGCCCTGCTGGTGACGGGCATCGGATTCCTGGTCGTGCTCTATGCGCGCTACTACATGTCCCCCAACGATCCGGTGCCGCGCTTCTTTTCGTTCCTGCTCGCCTTCATGGGCAGCATGCTCGGGATCGTCATCGCCGGGAACCTGATCATCCTCCTGTTCTTCTGGGAACTGACCGGCATCTTCTCGTTCCTGCTGATCGGATACTGGCATCACACGGCCGGCGCGCGCGATGGCGCACGCATGGCCCTCAT
This sequence comes from Rhodospirillaceae bacterium, assembly GCA_009772935.1. GTDB lineage: Bacteria > Pseudomonadota > Alphaproteobacteria > Reyranellales > Reyranellaceae > Reyranella. The sequence continues at coordinate 40,972 of WOUR01000003.1, read as the reverse complement.
CGTCACCGGCTTCGGCGGCGTGGCACTGCTGGCCGGCGTCGTCCTGATCGGGCAGATCGTGGGCAGCTACGATCTCGACCAGGTGCTGGCCTCCGGCGAAGCGATCCGCTCGCACGTGCTCTACCTGCCGGCCCTCGTTCTCATTCTGCTGGGCACGCTGACCAAGAGCGCGCAGTTCCCGTTCCACATCTGGCTGCCCAATGCCATGGCGGCGCCGACGCCCGTCTCGGCATTGCTCCATTCGGCGACCATGGTGAAGGCCGGTGTCTTCCTGCTGACGCGCCTGTGGCCGGTCATGGCCGGAACGCCGGAATGGTTCTGGTTGCTGGGGCTCGCCGGCATGGCGGCGCTCGTGCTCGGCGCGTTCTTCGCCATCTTCCAGCACGACCTCAAGGGGCTCCTCGCCTATTCGACGATCAGCCATCTCGGCCTGATCACCATGCTGCTGAGCCTCGGCAGCCCGCTGGGCGCCGTCGCCGCCATCTTCCACATGATGAACCACGCGACCTTCAAGGCCTCGCTGTTCATGGCGGCCGGCATCATCGACCACGAGACCGGCACGCGCGACATGCGCAAGCTGGGCGGCCTGTTCACCTACATGCCGGTCACCGCCACCCTGGCGATGGTGGCGAGCGCCGCCATGGCGGGCGTGCCGCTGCTCAACGGGTTCCTGTCGAAGGAGATGTTCTTCGCCGAGGCGATCGAGACCCATGTCCACTCGCTGCTCGACACGTCCCAGCCCTATGTCGCGGTGATCGCCAGCACCTTCGCCGTCACCTATTCGTTGCGATTCATCCATTCCGTGTTCTTTGGCCAGAAATCCGGCGACATGCCGCGCGTGCCGCACGAACCGCCTTTCTGGATGCGCGTCCCCAGCATGTTTCTGGTGCTGGCCTGCCTCGTGGTCGGCATCTTTCCGGCGGCGACCGTCGGCCCCTACCTGCTCACGGCGGTGCAATCGGTGCTGGGAACCCGCACACCCGTCTTCAGCCTCGCCATCTGGCACGGCTTCAACCTGCCCCTGATCATGAGCGCGGTGGCCCTCGTCGCCGGGGCGCTGCTCTATCTCGCCCTCAAGAACTACCTGCGGCACAGCCCGGAGGGACCGCCCGTACTGCGGCATCTGAATGGCCGGCATCTGTTCGAACGGGGCGTGATCGTCCTGTCGCTGAAATGGTCGCGGGCCGCCGAGATGGCGTTAAGCACGCGCCGCCTGCAGCCGCAGCTTCGGATTCTGCTTCTGGCGGCCGCCCTCGCGGCGCTCGTGCCGATCTCGATGGGCAGCCTCGGCCTGCCAGGGCCGGATTGGCGCGACCTCGATCCCGCGCTTGCGCTGGTCTGGTTGGCCGGCGCCGGCTGCGCGATCGGCGCCGCGCACCAGGCCAAGTATCATCGGCTCGTCGCGCTGGTGCTGCTGGGCGGGGCGGGCCTTGCCACCTGCATCACCTTCGCATGGTTCTCCGCGCCCGACCTGGCGCTGACGCAGCTCCTGGTCGAGATCGTGACCACGATCCTGATTCTGCTGGGATTGCGCTGGCTGCCCAAGCGCTTCGAGCAGATCACGACCGAGGAAGATCCGAGTCGGCGACGCTTGCGGCGTTCGCGAGACCTCGCAATCGCATTCGTCGTCGGCGCCGGCATGGCGACGCTCGCCTACGCCGTGATGGTGCTGCCGATGCCCGAGACAGTCGGCAGCTATTTCCTGGAGCGCGCCTACACCGAGGGCGGCGGCCGCAATGTCGTGAACGTGACCCTGGTCGATTTCCGCGGCTTCGACACGCTGGGCGAGATCACCGTGCTCGCGGCAGTCGCCCTCACGATCTTCGCGCTGCTGCGCCGGTTCCGGCCGGCGCCCGACAATGTCGGCTCGCCCTTGCAGCAGCGCCGGCAGAATGCCTTCGACGAGGCCGAACCCGACCGCAAGGCGGGCGACACGCTCGGCGACTATCTGCTGGTGCCATCGGTGATCATGAAGTGGCTGTTCCCGGTGATCATCGTGCTGGCGATCTATCTGTTCCTGCGCGGGCACGACCTGCCCGGCGGCGGCTTCGCGGCGGGTATCACGCTCGCGACCGCCTTCATCCTGCAGTACCTGGCGTCGGGAACCACCTGGGTGGAGGACAGGCTTCGCATCCTGCCGGTCAACTGGATCGGGCTGAGCCTGTTGCTGGCCGCGATGACCGGAATGGCGTCGTGGCTGTTCGGCTACCCCTTCCTGACCTCGCATTCGCAGTATGTCGAACTCCCGCTGATCGGGGCCGTGCCTGCCGCCACCGCGCTATTCTTCGACCTGGGCGTCTTCGGTCTCGTCGTGGGAGCGACCGTGCTGATGCTGATTGCACTGGCCCATCAGTCGGTGCGCAAACTGCGCGCCTCCCGAACAACGACGGCGCAGGCCGTGCGGGAGGAAGCGTAATGGCGCTGCTCCTTGCCCTCAGCATCGGCATCCTGGCCGGTTCCGGCGTCTGGCTGCTTCTGCGCCCGCGCACCTATCAGGTCGTCATCGGCCTCTCGCTCTGCGCCTTCGCGGTCAACCTGTTCATCTTCAGCATGGGGCGGCTGCGCTCCGGCGCACCGCCGATCCTCGCGTCGACCACGGGCACCCTGGCGGGCTATGCCGATCCGGTGCCGCAGGCGCTGGTCCTGACCGCCATCGTCATCGGCTTCGCGACGACCGCCCTGTTGCTGGTCGTGCTGCTGGCGGCCCGCGGCTTCACGGGGACGGACCATGTCGACGGTCAGGAGCGGTGATGGCGGGCTGGGCACATCACCTCATCATCGCTCCCATCCTGCTCCCGCTGGTGGCGGGCGCGCTGCTGGCGGTATACGACGAGCGACGTCAGTTCCTGAAGGGACTGATCAATCTCTTCTCCACCCTGGCGAACCTGGCGATCGCCATCACCCTCCTGCAGCTCGCCGATTCGGACGCACCCGGCATCTACCTGCTGGGCAACTGGCCGGCGCCATTCGGCATCGTTCTGGTGCTCGACCGCCTCTCGGCGATGATGATCCTGCTGACGGCCGTCCTCGCGACGGCGTCGCTGTTCTTCTCGATGGCGCGCTGGCACACGGTCGGACACCACTTCCATACGCTGTTCCAGTTCCTGGTCATGGGCGTGAACGGCGCCTTTCTTACCGGCGACCTGTTCAACCTGTTCGTCTTCTTCGAGGTGATGCTGGCCTCGTCCTACGGCCTGCTGCTGCATGGATCGGGGCCACGGCGTGTGCAGGCGAGCCTTCACTATGTCGTCGTCAACCTGACCGCCGCCTTCTTTTTCCTGGTCGGTGTCGCCCTGATCTACGGCGTCACCGGAACACTCAACATGGCCGATTTGGCCACGCGCATTCCGACGCTCGCCGCCGAGAACAAGGTGCTGCTCGAGGTCGGCGCAGCGATCCTCGCCATGGCCTTCCTGGTGAAGGCGGCGATGTGGCCGCTGGGCTTCTGGCTGCTCAGCGCCTATCCGGCCGCAGCGCCTCCCGTGGCGGCGATCTTCGCGATCCTCAGCAAGGTCGGCCTCTACGCCCTGCTGCGGCTACGTCCCCTGCTGTTCGGGAGCGAGGCCGGGGATGTCGCCGGCTACGGCGCCACGCTGCTGTTCGCGGGCGGTCTGGCAACGATCGGCTTCGGCATCCTGGGCGTCCTTGCCTCGCAGGCCATGACCCGCATCGCGAGCTTCAGCCTGATGATCTCCTCGGGTACGGTGCTGGCCGCCATCGGCCTGTCCGATCCCCAGGTCACCGGCGGCGCTCTCTTCTACCTCGCCAGTTCGACCCTCACGATCAGCGCCTTCTTCCTCCTGATCGAACTGATCGAGCGCGGCCAGAATCCGGGCGCCGACCTGATCGCCGTCACGGCGGAAGCCATGGGGGCCGAGCCCGACGAAGAAGACGCCGCGACCGACGGCGGCATGGGCTTTCCGGGCACGCTGGCCCTCCTCGGCGCCTGCTTCGCCGCCTGCGCCCTGCTGCTGATCGGCCTGCCGCCGCTGTCGGGGTTCGTGGCCAAGCTGGCCCTGCTGGCAGCTCTTTTCGCGCCGGCCAGCGAAGGAGCGGCGGCGGGAATATCGGCCGCCAGCTGGGCCTTCATCGTGCTCCTCCTCCTGTCCGGCGTGGCGACCCTGATGACCTTGTCGCGCGTCGGCATCCGCGCCTTCTGGGCTCCGGTAGACGCGGTCGCCCCCCGTATCCTCGCGGTGGAGGTAGCTCCCGTCGTCGCCCTGCTGCTGCTCACGCTCGTTCTCGCCGTGAAGGGGGGAACGGCAATGCGATACATGGAGGAGACTGCGCGCTCCGTGCTGTCGCCCTCCTCGTACGTCGAGGACGTCCTGTCGGCGCCGCGCGTTCCGCCGGCAAAGGCCGGCCTCCAATGAGCCGCCTCCTGCCCTATCCGTTGCTGGCCGTGTCGCTCCTGGCGATGTGGCTGCTCCTGAACGGCCTGTCTCTGGGTCATCTCGTGCTGGGCAGCGTGATCGGCATCGCGGCGTCAAACGTGACCGCGGCGCTGCAGCCCCCAAGGTCCCGGATCAGGCGCTGGCACCTCATTCCCAGGCTGGTGGCGATCGTCCTGGTCGATATCTGGCGCTCGAACGTCGCCGTGGCCCGGCTGATCCTGTTCCCCGCCCAGCACCGCCGCGTGTCGGGCTTCGTGATCGTACCGCTCGAACTGCGCGAGCCAGCGGCGCTGGCGATCCTCGCCTGCATCCTGACCTGCACGCCAGGCACGGCCTGGGTCGAGTACGATTCGACGGCAAGAAAGCTGTTGATCCATGTCTTCGATCTGGTCGACGAGGCACACTGGATCGACCTGATCAAAAATCGCTACGAACGGCTGCTGCTGGAGATACTGGCATGAGCGCGACGATTCTCTCCTGGTCCTTGCTGGTCGCCCTGGTTCTGCTGGGGCTCGCGATGGTGATCGCAGCCGTCCGCATGCTTCGCGGGCCGCGGGCGCAGGATCGCATCGTGGCCTTCGACGCCCTCTACGTGAACGCTATGCTTCTCCTGCTGGTGTTCGGCATGCGCACGGGCAGCACGCTCTACTTCGAGGCCGCGCTGGTGATCGCCCTGCTGGGGTTCGTCGCCACCCTTGCGCTGGCCAAGTTCCTGATGCGCGGGGAGATCATCGAATGAGCCACGCTGCCGATCTGCCGCTCTGGGCCTCGCTGATCGCCTCGTTCCTCGTCCTCCTGGGCGCCAGCCTCACATTGGTGGGCGCCATCGGACTGGTGCGCCTCAAGACCTTCTACGATCGCATTCATGCCCCTTCGCTCGGCGCCACCTGGGGCGCCGGCGGCATCCTGCTGGCCTCCATCCTGCTGTTCTCGGTCCTGCAGTCGCGCCTGGTGTTGCATGAGGTGCTGATCGCAGTGTTCGTGACCGTGACCACGCCGGTCACGCTGATGCTGCTCGGCCGCGCCGCCCTCTATCGCGATCGCAGCGAGAACGCCGCCGATCTTCCGCCGCCGATCCGAAGCGACGGAGAGACCAAGTCGGGCGACGCGATCTGACAAGACGCCCGAGAGTCTCGAGGCGCAGCACCGATTCCGGGCGGAGGCAGGCAAAGCCTCGCAGCGGCGAGACTTTACCCCTCCGAGGTTGGGTCGTAGCCGTAGTCGAAGGTCAGCTCCTCGCCGCGAGAAAGGCGGCGAAGCGACCACACCTCGATCATCCAGCGGTCATGGACCTGGACCATCCGCCATTCGCAGTTCGGTTCGGGATCGTGATTGATCAGGGAGATGTGACCGATGGCGACCAGACCGCGTTGGGAACAGACCGGATGATCGAAGTAGTTGCCGTTGAGAACCGTTTCGGTGACGTGCTTGATGTCCCGTCTGGGCAGTTCCCAAGTGAAGCAATCATCGATCTTGGTACGCGGATCGATGATGCAGCAGGCGGTGAGTCCGAGGCCACGGCCACGGATCGCAGTGACCTGATACGGCCGGACGGTCAGAGGGCTGGCGACACGCTTCACTTGCTCACACGTCCCCCCACCGCGCGGGTTCCCTCCACGAGATGCTTTTCGGCGTGCGCACCCAAGTTGGGGGCTGCGCATACGCGCTCGATGCCGGACGGAAGTCCGTTATTGTCGTATTCGAATGCCGGCATGGGATTCAATTTCGGAGAAGTGGCTTCTGGAACTCAACGTGATCGCAAAGGGCCTACTTCTTACCGTACAGCCGCGTGCAGATGGCGGGTTGCCAATACCCGATCACCCTGTGGTCCATCAAGTGTTCGAAGCATCCCGATAACGCCCGCTGGACCTCATCGAGGCAGTTCCAGTGGCCCACGGAGAGACCGCCTTGCTACCGGAAGAGCGAACTCGGGCGGGTCGAGGTCTTTGGCACAATGGTACCCCCGGTCGGGCTCGAACCAACACTCCGTGAGGAACCTGATTTTGAGTCAGGCGCGTCTACCAATTCCGCCACGGGGGCACACTGTCGTGCGCGGCGAATAAAGCCGAAGGGCGGAACCGGGTCAACGGCCGCGAACGTCGGCATTCCGCTCGCCTGCGGCCGGCACCTCGTCTGGCCGCCACCCGCACGGATCCCGGATTTACGCGCCGAGCCTCTCGGCATGCCATTTGAGATGGTCTTCGATGAAGGTCTGGATGAACCAGTAGGAGTGGTCGTAGCCCTCGTGCCGCCGCAGGATCAGTTGCTGTCCCGCACCATCGGCCGCCGCCTGGAGGGCGTCGGGCCGAAGCTGTCCCGCGAGGAACTGGTCCGTCAGGCCCTGGTCGACGAGAACGGGCCCCGGGAAGCGGCTCCCCTGCTTCAGAAGTTCGCAGGCATCCCACGCGGCCCAGCGCGCGCGATCGGCGCCGAGATAGTTGCCGAACGCCTTCTCTCCCCACGGCACGGCCACGGGATTGCAGATCGGCGCGAAGGCCGAGACCGACCGATAGGCCTGTGGGTCCTTCAGCGCCGCCACCAGCGCGCCGTGGCCGCCCATCGAATGGCCGAACACGCCACGCCGTCCCGCTTCGACCGGGAAATGGGCTTCGATCAGCGCCGGCAGCTCCTTCGTCACGTAGGAATACATGCGGTAGTTCCGCTTCCACGGCTCTGCCTCGGCATCGAGATAGAAACCGGCCCCCGTGCCGAAATCCCAACTGTCGTCCTCGCCCGGCAGGCCGAGGCCGCGCGGGCTGGTGTCCGGCGTCACGAGGAGGAGTCCCAGCTCGGCGGCATGACGCAAGGCGTGCGCCTTGATCATGAACGTCTCCTCGGTGCAGGTGAGGCCAGCGAGGAAATAGAGCGACGGAAACGGGCGCGACGGGGCCTTCGAGGGCATGAAGACCGAGAACTTCATCTCTGCGCCGGTCTCTCCCGAGGCGTGGCTGTAGAACCCGATCGTTCCGCCAAAGCACGCCTGCTCGCTACGCACCGTCACACTTGTCATCGCTCCACCATGTCCTGAAAGGGCCGATGATAGCAGGGAACCCCGCCCGGCGACGCCTGTCGCCGCCATCCACGATCAGGTCCTGACCGGTCAGCAGGGAGCCGAAGAGCGGAACAGAGCACAACGCTTGCGAGCGTCCTTCCCGTCCGCTCTTATGCGGCCGTCATGCATCCCTATCATCACGCCCGCACCCATCCCGACAAGCCCGCCTACATCATGGCCGGCAGCGGCGAGACGGTGACCTATCGCCAGCTCGACGAGCAGTCCAACCGCATCGCGCAGCTCTTCCGCTCGCTCGGCCTCCAGGCCGGCGACCATGTCGCCATCTTTCTCGAGAACAACCCGCGCTTCTTCGAGATCTGCTGGGGCGCCCAGCGCTCGGGCCTGGTCTATACGGCGATCAGCTCGCGCCTCACCGCCGCCGAGGTCGACTATATCGTGACCGACTGCGGCGCCCGGCTGTTCGTCACCTCCAAGGCGTTGGCCGACAAGGCGGCGGACCTGGTGCCGCTGATGACGGGCGCGCCGCATCGCTTCATGATCGACGGCACGATCCCCGGCTACGAGTCCTGGGAGGATGCGGTCGCGCGCTTTCCCGCGACTCCCATCGCCGACGAGACGGCCGGTCACGACATGCTCTATTCGTCGGGAACGACGGGACGGCCCAAGGGCGTCATGCCGGTGGTCGAGAAGCAGCCGATCGACTTCGACAATCCGCTGCTCGCCGTCAGCCGCAAGCTCTATGGCATCGACAGCGACACCGTCTATCTGTCGCCGGCGCCGCTCTATCATGCGGCTCCGCTGCGTTTCAACATGAGCGTCATGCGGCTGGGCGGCACTTCGGTGATCATGGAGCATTTCGACGCCGAGGAATATCTGTCGCTGATTCCGAAGTACAAGATCACGCACACGCAGGTCGTCCCGACCATGTTCGTGCGCTTCCTGAAGCTGCCGGAGGAGGTGCGCGCGAAGTACGACGTCTCGTCGCTGAAGTGCGTGATCCACGCCGCCGCGCCCTGCCCGATCCCGACCAAGGAAGCGATGATTGCGTGGTGGGGGCCGATCATCTGGGAATACTACGGCGGCACCGAAGGCAACGGCCTCACCATGTGCAACGCCCAGGAATGGATGGCGCACAAGGGCACGGTCGGCCGCGCCATCATCGGCAAGCTCAAGATCTGCGACGACGAGGGCAACGAGCTCCCGACCGGCGAATCCGGCACCGTCTATTTCGCCGATGGGCGGCCGTTCGAATATCACAACGATCCGAAGAAGACCGCCGAGTCGCGTCATGCCAAGGGCTGGAGCACGCTCGGCGACGTGGGTTACCTCGATGCCGACGGCTTCCTGCACCTGACCGACCGCAAGGCCTTCATGATCATCTCCGGCGGGGTGAACATCTACCCGCAGGAATGCGAGAACCTGCTGATCAACCACCCGAAGGTGATGGACTGTGCCGTGTTCGGCGTGCCCAACCCCGACTTCGGCGAGGAAGTGAAGGCCGTCGTCCAGCCGCGCCACATGGAAGACGCCGGCCCCGCGCTGGCCGAGGAGCTGATTGCCTACTGCAAGCAGCATCTCTCGGCCATCAAGTGCCCGCGCAGCGTCGACTTCGAAGAGGAGCTGCCGCGCCATCCGACCGGCAAGCTCTACAAGCGCCTGCTGCGCGACCGCTACTGGCAGGGCATGGCGAGCAGGATCGCCTAGCGAGGAACGTCGGGCGCCGCTACGGGGCGCCCGCCGAGGCCTTCCACCTCGGCGCGGCCAGCGTCTCGGCGTAGTTGGTGAACATGAGGTTGAACGAGATGCTGACCCGCTCCGTCGTGCCTTCGTTGGAAGGCACGTGGTGGCGCAGCCAGGACGGGAATATCACCATCCGGCCGGGCTGCGGCTGGGCTACGGATGCATTGGCCGTCACGTTCGTGGGCTTTCCGCTCCACGGCATGATCGAGATCGGCCGCGGATCCTGGAAGACGAGTTCCGTGCCGCTGCCGGGTATGTCGACGTAGTAGACGCCGCTCAGGAAATTGTTCGGGTGGGCGTGGGTGGGATGGTAACTGCCCGGCGGATTCACGTTGGCCCAGCAGCCCGTGATCATCAGTGGAAAGCGCTCGAGCTGAAGATACTGCAGGACGCTCTTCGAGGAGACTTCGATCAAGCCAGCCAGTTCGGCGAAGCCCGGTCGCGTATGCAGATCGTGCGGCGTCTGCCAGTTCCTGCCGCTCTGCAGCTGGGGGCGAGGCGAAATGATCGTCTCGATCTCGGCCTTGAGCCGGGCGTTGAAGGGCGCCGCCTCGGCGGGGGCGATGTCGAGGATCCAGAGCGGCGTGGGGAACAGCTCCTGGACCTGCTGCTTGATTTTCATGTCATTTCTCACGCACTGAATCACTCACATCTAGTGTATATTTTGCCCTTTCACAACGAATGAACGCGCGGCGGTCTTCAGCTCGATCGTGCCCCTCCCACCCATCGAAACGTGTGCTGAGAAAACCGTGAAGAGAGCGGCGCAGGCATAGGCCGCTCGACGGTCCCCTGCTAAGCAGGACGCCTGAATCACAAGCCGTTTTCCAGGGAGAAGCGCCATGAAGGCAGCCGTCGTCACCGACAAGGGCGTCCAGTACATCGACGCTCCCAAGCCCACACCGAAGGCCAACGAGATCCTCATCAAGGTGAAGGCGGCGTCGCTCAACCGAGCGGACCTCGCGGTCGCCTCGGGCCACTCACACGGCCGCATCGGCGGCCCCGGCACCATCGTCGGCCTGGAATGCGCGGGCGAGGTCGAGGCGGTCGGGCCCGACGTGAAGGACTTCAGGCCGGGCGACAGGGTCATGAGCTCGGCGGCCGGTGGATTCGCCGAATACGCAATCACCGACGCGGGCCGCGCCCACAAGATCCCAGCCAACAACATGAGCTACGAACAGGCCGCCTGCATGCCCGTGGCCGTGCAGACCATGCATAATGCGCTGGTCGGCGCCGGCCGCCTCAAGAAGGGTGAGACCGTGCTGATCCAGGGCGCCAGCTCGGGCGTCGGCCTGCTCGGCATGCAGATCGCAAAGATCATGGGCGCCTCGGTCGTGCTCGGCAGCTCGACCAACGACGGCCGCCGCGCGCGGCTGGGAGAGTTCGGCTGCGACGTCGCCATCGATACGCGCGATCCGAAGTGGCCGGAGAAGGTCAAGGAAGCAACCGGCGGCAAGGGCGTCGACCTGATCGTCGACCAGGTCTCCGGCGGCGTGATGAACCAGAACATGGAAGCCGCCGCCATCCTCGGCCGCATCGTCAATGTCGGCCGGCTGGGCGGCATGAAGGGCGAGTTCAACTTCGACCTGCATGCGCTGAAGCGCATCGACCATATCGGCGTCACCTTCCGCACCCGCAGCCCCGAGGAGGTGCGCGATATCGTGCAGGCCGCCCGCAAGGACCTGTGGCCGGCCATCGAGGACGGCAAGCTCAGCCTGCCGATCGACAAGACCTTCCCCCTGTCCGAGGCCGCCGCCGCGCTTGCGCACATGAAGGCCAATGCCCATTTTGGAAAGATCGTCCTCGTCGTCTGAGGGCGAGAAGAAGGCAGGACCGCAATGAGCAAGTCGATCAACCATCTCGCCACCGCCGACGGCCTGTTCTTCGGCAAGGGCGGCCTCGACCGGGGCAAGACGGCCAAGATGGTCGACGACGCGCTGGCCGGCACCGACGACGGCGAGCTGTTCCTCGAATATGTCCAGAGCGAGAGCCTGTCCTTCGACGACGGCAAGCTGAAGAGCGCGTCATTCGACACCTCGCAGGGCTTCGGCCTGCGCGCGGTGGCGGGCGACGTCACCGGCTTCGCCCATGCCTCGGCGCTCGACGAGCAGGCGCTGAAGCGGGCGGCGGAGACGGTGAAGACGGTGCGCGCGGGCCGTGGCGGCAAGTCCGATGAGTCCCCGCGCGGCACCAATCACCTCCTCTACGCCGACGACAATCCGATCGACGGCGTGCCCTTCGCCCGGAAGGTCGCGCTGATGCAGGAGATCGACGCCTATGTCCGCGCCAAGGAGCCGAAGGCGCGCCAGGTCTCGGTCTCGCTGTCGGGGTCGTGGCAGGTCGTCGAGATCGTGCGCGCCGGCGGCTGGCGCGCTGCCGACGTGCGGCCGCTGGTGCGGCTGAACGTCAGCGTGGTCTGCGCCGACGGCTCGCGCATGGAGGCCGGCAGCACCGGCAGCGGCCGCCGCGCCGCCTATGGCGACATCTTCCTGCCGGGCTACTGGCAGAAGGAGGCCGACGAGGCGATCCGCCAGGCGCTGGTGAACCTCGATTCGATCGACGCACCGGCCGGCGAGATGCCTGTCGTGCTGGGCGCCGGCTGGTCGGGCGTCCTGTGGCACGAGGCGGTCGGGCACGGGCTGGAAGGCGACTTCCACCGCAAGAAGACATCGATGTTCAGCCATCTGATGGGCGAGATGATCGCCTCGCCGGGCGTGACCGTGGTCGACGACGGCACCCTGAACGACCGTCGCGGCTCGCTCACCATCGACGACGAGGGCACGCCCACGCAGCGCAACGTGCTGATCGAGGACGGTCGTCTGGTCGGCCTGATGCAGGACCGCATGAACGCCCGCCTGATGGGCGTGAAGCCGACCGGCAACGGCCGCCGCCAGGGCCACGCCCATGCGCCGATGCCGCGCATGACCAACACCTTCATGCTGGGCGGCGACAAAGACCCGAAGGAGATCATCGCCTCCGTCAAGAAGGGCCTGTACTGCGCCAACTTCGGCGGCGGCCAGGTCGACATCGTGTCGGGCAAGTTCGTGTTCAGCGTGACCGAGGGCTACCTGATCGAGGACGGCAAGCTCGGCCGCCCGGTCAAGGGCGCCACCCTGATCGGTGCCGGCTCCGAGGCGCTGACCCGCGTCGGCATGGTCGGCAACGACATGTCGCTCGATCCCGGCATCGGCACCTGCGGCAAGGATGGCCAGGGCGTCCCCGTCGGCGTCGGCCAGCCGACCCTGCGCATCGACGCTCTCACCGTGGGCGGCACGGCGACCTGAGGCTCGACAGGCCGTTCAAAACATCGGCGTCAGGGCCAATAAACGAAATAAACGAAACGACTGTCGCACCCCCGGATTCTGGGGAGGGAGACCACTGGCGCAACAATGTTGCTCCCCGGTGCTTCTGAACGGCCTATTTCAACCGCCAAGGGTCCTTCGACGCAGGGCCACTGCTTTTTCCTTGCTGTCCGCTCGGCCAGCCCTCTCCCTTCGCCCGGGCCGGTAGCGCGGATCCTCAGGATCGATAGAGGCCCTTCGATTCGGCCAGGCTGACCGCGATCGATTCGATGGCGTCGAGCGTCGGCGTGTCGATGCCGGCGGCGCGCGCGAAGGCGACCGGGGCGCGCACGATGGCCTCGATCTCCATCGGCCGGCCGCCCTCGTAGTCCTGCAGGATCGACGGGCGATGGTCGGGATAGACGCGACTCGGTCCGTAACGGACGTCGGGCGAGTCGTCGAGCACGACGCCATGAGCGGCTGCGACGGCCAGCGCCTCCGCATGGGCGCGGCGGGCCAGGCGGTTGATCATCGGCGTCGCCTGGATGGTCGTCGGCTGGCGCAGGATGAGGCAGAGGGTCGAGCCCGTGAGGTTCGCCATCAGCTTGTGCCAGATGTCGTAGCGGATGTCGGTCGTCGACGGCGAGGAAATGCCCGCCGCGATCAGGGTCTCGCGCAGTTTCTCGATGCGCGGCGTCCAGCGGTCGTCGGGCTCGCCGACCCATAGCACGTTGCGGTCGGGCGAGATGTTGCGCACCACGCCGGGTTCGATCACATGGTTGGACGAGGTGATGACGCCGCCCAGGGTGCGGTCGAAGCCCACCGTCTTCAGCAGCGCACCGCCGGGATCGAGGCGCGACAGGTCGGGTGCCTTGGGCCGGTCCTTGCCCAGCCCGTGACCGTACCACCAGGGAATACCGTTCTGGGCGAAGACGACGGGCGTCCCGGGGCCCAGCAACGGCGACACCGTGTCGGCGATGGCCGACAGGCTGGAGGCCTTCAGGGTCGAGATCACCACGTCCTGCGGGCCGAGCTCGGCAGGCCGGTCGCTGGCCGCAACCTTGGCGACGATCTTCTTGTCACCTGTCAGCAGCGTGAGGCCGTTGGCCCGGATCGCCTCGAGATGGGGCCCGCGCGCCACGACGGAGACGTCGTTACCTGCCGCCGCGAGACGCGTCGCATAGTTGCCGCCGATGGCGCCGGCGCCGAAAACGCAGATGCGCATCCTAGCTCTTGGTCTCCGCCAACCTGAGCGAGCCCAGGAAACGCGCGGCGGCCGCCTTCGTCTCCTCGTCGTTCTTCGCCGTGACCAGCAGGCGATAGAGCCGGTCCTTCACGATGTAGGTGCGCATCATCACCAGCGATCCCTGCTGGTCGGCGATGTCGAGCGCGTAGCCGTCCCAGCCCTGCAATGTGACCGGCTCGTCGAGCACGTACTTGAACGTGGCTCGCGGGAAGGCCTTCTCGGCTTCGCCGCGTCCCAGCTCGCGCGCCATCTCCTTGCCGTCCTTGGACGAGAACCAACCGGGGTCGTAGTCGACATAGTCGAAGTCGAACATCTCGTCGGCACGCTTGGAGGCCCAGGCGATCCTCTCGCCGGCATGTCCCTTTTCCTTCTCGGCCGCCGTGGTCTTGTTGACCGGAGCCGGCATTTCCAGCCGGAAACGCAGGTCGGGTCCGACCACGGTCTGCCACTGGTCAGACTGGGCGTAGGCGACCGTCGGTACGGCCGACAGGAGCGGGGCCGTAAAAACGAACGAACGACGGGTCATGCCAAAACTCTTGAACAAACTCATGCCGGGGGAACCAGTTCTTCACGACCCGACCAGTCCCACGCGAGCCCGGTGCGCGAGACGCCGAGCAGCAGCCCATGCAGTTCCTTCGGATGGATCCAGCCGCCATCGGGATCCGTCACCGGATCGGAACCCCGCGGCGTGTAACGCGCATTGGCATCGAGCAGGCGCTGGCGCACGTTCGGCCAGTCATGAACCTCGACGTAGCACATGTAGAGCGAGTCGCCATGCTTGTGGGCGAAGCGGCCCATCGCATGGACGTTGTCGGTCACTTGGCTCAACTCGATACGGTCGAGCCGGTTGGGCGGGTCGAACAAAGTGAGCGTACCGATGTATCCGAAGCGCTCGCTGCCGATCTCGCTGAAGCGCGCGGGATCGAGCCCGAAGAGCCCGGCATAGACCGCGGCGACGCGGCGCCAGTCGCTGATCAGCGTATTCGTGGTTTCGTAGAGGAACGACACCGGGCCGACCCGCGGCCGGTAGGTGCTCTCGGAGATCACGATCGGCAGGCCGAAGGTCGCCTCGGGCGAGAGATAGAGCTGCTCGTTGTCGCGATCGTAGGGAATCCCGAGGCCTTCCCAGCGCTTCACCATGCCGTCGAGGTCGGCGGTGCAGTAGCCGGCGGTCATCAGCCCCTCGCCGCGCCGGCTGAGGAAATCCTGCGTAAGGCCAGCGCCGTCTGGCTCGCAGAGTTCGAACTCGCTCTCGCCGACGGCAAGGATGGTGCGTTTGGCCGAGAGGTGGCGGCTGTGGTCGTGCCGTGACACCTGGCTGCCGAGCAATTGGCCGAAGCGCTGCGCCGCCTTGGCGGCGTCGTGCACGGCGATCTGGACGCGGTCGCAACGATCGAGCATGCCGCGACCTTACCTCAGTAGGCGCAGTCGCGGAACAGCGCCGCGAAGGATCCCTTCCATTCGCCGTACCACTTGGCGAGGAGTTCGTCCGCCGGCGCCTGGCCACTGGCGACGGCGCGGTCGAGCGGCGCCAGGTACATCGTCTCGTCAGCGCCGTCCGCATTGAGCTGCTTGCGCGCGCGCAGGCCGGCATGGGCGATCTCGACGACGTCGCGCGCCAATTCCGACAGGACACGCCCCCGGAACATCGTGGCGAGTCCCGACTTCGGTGTCTCGGCGCGCAGGAAATCGTGGTCGGAGGTGGTCCAGTTCTTCACCAGGTCCCAGGCCGCGTCGAGCGCGCCCTCGTCGTAGAGCAGCCCGACCCACAGCGCCGGCAGCGCATTCAGCGCACCCAAGGGACCGGAATCCGCGCCGCGCATTTCGAGGTAGCGCTTCAGCCGAACCTCGGGGAAGGCCGTGGTGATGTGATCGGCCCAGTCGTTGATCGAGGGCAGTTCGCCCGGACGCGCCGGCAGCTTGCCCTTCAGGAAGTCGCGGAAGCTCTGGCCGGAGGCATCGATGTACTTGCCGTCGCGATAGACGAAGTACATCGGCACATCGAGCATGTAGTCCGCATAGCGCTCGAAGCCGAACCCGTCCTCGAACACGAAGGGCAGCATGCCGCAGCGGTCGGGATCGGTGTCCGTCCAGATGTGGCTGCGGTAGCTCTTGAAGCCGGCGTCCTTGCCCTCCTTGAAGGGCGAATTGGCGAACAGCGCGGTGGCGATCGGCTGCAGCGCCAGCGAGACACGGAACTTCTTCACCATGTCGGCTTCGGAATCGAAGTCGAGGTTGGTCTGCACGGTACAGGTGCGCAGCATCATGTCGAGGCCGAGCTTGCCCACCTTGGGCATGTACTCGCGCATGATCTTGTAGCGGCCCTTGGGCATCCAGTGCATGTCCTCGCGCGTCCATTCGGGCGCGAAGCCCAGCCCGATGAACGACGCGCCGATCTCGCCGGCGACCTGCTTCACCTCGTCGATGTGCTGGCTGTTCTCGGCCGCGGCCTCGTGCAGCGTCTCGAGCGGGGCACCCGACAGTTCGAACTGTCCGCCCGGCTCCAGCGTGATGCTGGCCTTTCCACGCAGCAGGGCGATCGGGTTGTTGCCCTCGACCACCGGCTCCCAACCGAACCGCGTCAGCCCCTCGAGCATGGCACGGATGCCGTCGGGCCCGTCATAGGCCAGCGGCTTCAGCGTGTTGGTGTGGTAGCCGAACTTCTCATGCTCGGTCCCCATGCGCCAGTTGGCGCGGGGCTTGTTGCCGGCCGCGAAGTACTCGATCAGCTGCCGCCGATTTTCGATCGGCGCGCCGCCGCCCGACGGAGGTGCGGACATACGATCATCTCTCCCTGATCACTCCGCGCCTTGTGAGGGCTTTGGGAGCGGCGCGGTCGCATGAGAAATCCTCACCCGAGCCCGCGGCTGGTTCATCCTGTTCGATTCGCTCTCTCCCACATCGCCGGGGGCCTGCGCAAGCGCTCAGACGGTAACCTTGGAGGCGCGATAATCGCCGCTGAGACGCGGTGTCGGGCGCCGCCAGTCGCCGACCAGCGCCTGCCAGCAAGCAAGCGCTGCCAGCGCCGCGGTGTCGGCCCGCAGGATGCGCGGACCGAGGCCCACAGACGTTACATCCTTTATGCGACGGAGCGCCTGGAGCTCGATTTCGGCGAAGCCGCCCTCGGGGCCGATCACGATGGCCCAGGGCGCCGCGCGCGCCGCCTCGTCGAGCGCCGACAGCGCGTCGGCGATGGGCGGCCCACCGCCGGTCTCGTCGCACATCATCAGGCACCGCCCGTGCGGCCAGCCGTCGAGCAACTTTCCGAGATCGATCGGTTCGCGGACTTCGGGCACTGTGAGCCGCTCGGTCTGCTCCGCGGCCTCGATCGCGTTGGCCCGCAGGCGGCCGACATTGACCCGCTCGACGGCCGTGTGGCGCGTCACCACGGGCTGCAGCACGGAGACGCCGAGCTCGGTGGCCTTTTCGGCAATATAGTCGATGCGCGCGCGCTTAACCGGCGCGAAACACAGCCAGACGTCGGGCTCGGGCAGCTGCTCTCGCGTGCGTTCGCCCACCTCTGCCACCGCCGACTTCTTGCCGCGCGCCGACAGGGTGCCGTGCCATTCGCCATCGCGCCCGTTGAACAGCAGCAGCGGCGATCCGTCGGGTCGCCGCATGACGTTGCGCAGGTAGTGGACCTGGGCCTCGTCCAGGGGGACCTCGCCACCGGCCGCGAGTTCGGCCTCGACGAAGAGACGCGCCACATTCATCTATTTGCCTTCATGGATCATTGTCGCGCATAGCTGCATGATGACCCGCATGATGACGCCATGACCACCGGGCGGACAACCGGCTTCACGGATATCGACAGCACGCACTGGACGCTGCGGTTTCTGCCGCCGTGGGCGCGCCCCTACGGGCGGCTGGCGCGCTGGGACCGGCCGATCGGCATCTGGCTGCTGCTCTTTCCCTGCTGGTGGTCCTCGGCGCTGGCCGCGGCCCCACACTGGGCGCAACTCGCGGGTTACATGGCGCTGTTCGCGGTCGGCGCCATCGCAATGCGCGGCGCCGGCTGCACGTGGAACGACATCGTCGATCGCAAGGTCGATGCCGGCGTCGAACGCACGCGTGGACGCCCACTGCCGTCCGGCGAACTGAAGCTGCACCATGCGCTGATCTGGATGGCGCTGCAGGGCGCGGTGGGGGCCGCGGTGCTGTTCAAGCTCAACAAGTTCGCGGGCGGCGTGGCGCTGCTGTCGCTGCTGCTGGTCGCGGTCTATCCGACCATGAAGCGGTTCACCTCGTGGCCGCAGGTGGTGCTGGGCTTCGCCTTCAACTGGGGCGCGCTGGTGGGCTATGCCGCCGTGACCGGGACGCTCTCCTGGGCAACCGTTGCGCTCTACTTCGGCGGCGTCGCCTGGACGATGGTCTACGACACGATCTACGCCATGCAGGACCAGCGCGACGATGCGGTGGTCGGCGTGCGCTCGACGGCGAGACGCTTCGCCGCCGCGCCGCGGCGGTGGCTCAGCCTGTTCGCGGTGCTGGCAATCGGCTTCTGGATCGCGACCGGCCTGCTGGCGCCGCTGGGCATCGGCTACTTCGTGCTGCTGGGCTGCATCGCCGCGCACCTCTGCTGGCAGATCGCGCTGCTGAAGCCCGACGACCAGGCCGACTGCCTGATGCGCTTCAAGTCCAACCGGCTCGTCGGCTGGCTGATGCTGTTGGCCCTCATCGTCGACAGGATTCACTGATGTCGAGACTCCCCGACGATCCCGAGGGCTTCATCCGCGCCAACACCGCGCTCGAGGCGCCGGCCATGGTGCCCGAGTTCAGGCTGTGGCTGGCCAGTGAATACGTGCCAATCTGGCAGGCCACCGAGTCATGGCTGGAGGAGCAGAACGTCGACCCGCCGTACTGGGCCTTCTGCTGGCCGGGCGGCCAGGCGGTGGCGCGCTACCTGCTCGACAATCCCGACTTGGTACGGGCCAAGCACGTGATCGACTTCGCGTCCGGCTCGGGCGTCTCCTCGATGGCCGCGGCGCGCTGCGGCGCCGCCTCGGTGGTCGCCAACGACATCGACCGGCTGTCCCTGGTCGCCGCCCGCCTGAACGCCACGGCCAACGGTCTCTTGATCGAGACGAGCAGCGAGGACTGGCTGGCGGGAGCGCCGGGAGACCCCGAGGCCGACGTGGTGATCGCGGGCGACGTCTGTTACGAGCGCGAGATGTCGGTCCAGGCTCTGGCCTGGCTGCGCAGCCATGCCGCCAAGGGCCGGCTGGTCCTGCTGGGCGACCCGGGCCGCAACTACTTCAGCGCCCAGGGCCTGGAGGAGCGCGGTCGCTATGAAATTCCGACCTCGCTCCAGCTCGAGAACCGGGGCATGCGCGAGACCGTCGTCTGGCGGGTCCTGCCGGTTTCATGAGGCCATTCGGCGGACGACTGTTATAATTCCGTAACTGTTCTTTCACAGACGGATCGGGGTACAGCAGACCCATGCCCCCTAGCACCAAGAAAACAAAGATAAGCTCGGCCGATTTCGCGAGCCTGTACAACGGTTTCAACGCACCGGTCTCGCGCTTCGACTGCGGCCGCAAGTGCGCGCCGCTGAACGACGGCGAGCCGGTCTGCTGTTCGACGCAGAACGCCGTGCCCGTCGTGCACAAGGTCGAATGGGACCTGCTCAAGACCCGCACCGACCTGTGGTCGAAGTTCAAGCCCTACGACTACTCGACCCGTATGATCGTCGAGGAGCTGACGTCCGACTGCATGGCCATCCACTGCAAGGGCGCGCGGCACTGCGAGCGCGACAACCGCACGATCGCCTGCCGTGGCTTCCCCTTCTATCCCTATCTGACACGGCAGAAGGAATTCGTCGGCATTGGCACCTACTGGGTGTTCGAAGATCGCTGCTGGATGATGTCGAACCTCGAGGTCGTCGATCGCAAGTTCGTCGAGGAGTTCATCGCCACCTACGAGGCGCTGTTCGTGAAGGACAAGGACGAGTTCGATACCTATGTCACCTTCTCGGCCACGGCGCGGCGGACCTTCTCGCGCTGGAAGCGCGAGATCCCGCTGCTCGGCCGCAGGGGCGAGCTGCTGATCGTCACGCCCTCGACCGGCGAGATCCGGCCCGGCAAGCGGAAGGACTTTCCGAAGGCCGAGCCGTTCAATTCGGAGAAGAACTACCGCCAGGCCATCAAGGATGCCGGCGGCGTCTATCCCAAGGACGGCCTGCGCCCAGGCTGATTTTTCAATGCCGCGACGTCGCGGCTTGGGCTGGCGTGCGGACAACGCGCCGATGGGCGCCGCGCTACAGAAGTTTACCGGAGATACTTCGCGAAGAAGGCCCTCGTCCGCGCCTCGGCGTCGGGAGCGGCGACGGTGTCGTAGGCGAGATGGTGGTGCTTGCCGGCTGCGCCGGGCACGGTGCGGTCGGCGGCTTTCGAATCGAAGCTGTGATAGGCATTGGGATAGTAGACGGCCTCGACGAGGTCGCTGCGCAGCAGGCCCGACACCAGGCTCCGGCAGCGATCGGCCGGCGTCCAGTCGTCCTTGTCACCTGCCAGCAACAGGACCGGGATGTCGATGCCGCCATCGAACTTCGGATTGCAGCCGGGGTAATAGGCGACACCCGCGGCCAGGCTGCGTTGCATCAGCCCGAAGTTCTTCTGCGCAGAGCGGATCACCGTCGAGCCGCCATGGCTGTGCCCGATGATGCCGATCCGGCCCGGCACCACGTCGGGCCGCGTCGCGAGATAGTCGAGCGCGCCGGCAATGTCGGCTACGCGCATGTTGGGCGTCACCACGTTGGGTGTCGTGCACACCGCCTTGGTACCACGCGGGCCGAATGAATCCGGCGCCAGCACGAGATAGCCCCAGCTCACCAGCCGCTTGCCCCAGGCGTCCGTGTGCGTGTTCGTGCCGGCGCAACTATGGACCAGGACGATCGCCGGGAACGGCCCGTTCCCCGCCGGCTTGTAGACCCAGCCCTTCACTTCGGGTCCCGCCTGACTGCTGCCGACGGTGACGCTGGGAAAGCTGACGGACTGGCCCCAACCTGGCCCGCCGATCAGCACCGCAAGGACAAACACGAACACTCGGATCATGTCGGCCTCCCTCGCGGATCACTCCGGCTGGATGCCCGCCAGCTTTGCGATCTCGCCCCAGCTCGCGAGCTCCTTCTTGATCCGCTGGGCAAACGCGTCGGGCGCCTCCCCGCCCGGCAGGCTCGACAGGTCGTTGATCTTGGCCTTCACCTCGGGTTCGGCAAGGACCGCGACCACGTCATCACGCAAGCGATTGGCCAGCGCCGGCGGCATCTTGCCCGGACCGAACATCGCGAACCAGGCGGTCGTATCGACGCCCGGAACGCCCGCCTCGGCAATGGTCGGAACGTCATCGAGGCCCGGCAGCCGCTTGGTGCCGCTCACCGCCAGCATGCGCAGCGTGCCCGCCCGGTGATGCGACATCACGGTGAGCGGGCTGGTGAAGCCCACGGGAATATGGCCGCCGGCCAGCTCCTGCATCATGGGAGCCGCCCCCTTGTAGGCCACGTTCTCGATCTTCAGCCCGCTCTTCACCCGGAACAGCTCGCCCACCATGCGGGTCGTGTTCTCGGTGCTGCCGAACTGGTACTTGCCGGGATTGGCGCGCGCCGCCGTCATGAACTTTTCCATCGTGTCCATGCCCGCCTTGGGCGAACCGACCAGCGCCAAGGCGCCCTCGACAAGGGGTGTAACCGGCGTGAAGTCGCGTTCGGTGTCGTAGGGCAAGACCTTGGTGGTGTAGGGATTGATGGTGTGCGCACTGGTCATGATCAGCAGCGTGTAGCCATCGGGCGGTGCCTTGGCGACGATCTCACTGCCCACGATGCCGCTGGCGCCGCCCTTGTTCTCGATGATGACGGTCTGCTTCCACTTGTCCGCGAGGCGCGGGACGATCAGGCGCGCCACGAGGTCGGTGCCGCCGCCCGCCGGATAGGGCACCACCACGCGGACCTGCTTCGTCGGATAGTCTTGGGCGCGGACGATCGCCGGTGCCATGCCGAACGCCGCCCCCGCCGTACCTGCCGCCACGAAGCCGCGTCGCGTCATGCCTGTCATGCAAACCTCCCGTTCCATTTCCTTGGCGACAGACTAGGGTCATTCCGGGAGGAAAAAAACATGTTCGATCTGGTCATCAAGGATGCGGAAATCCACGACGGTTCGGGCGCCGCGCCGATCCACGGCGACCTCGGCGTGAAGGATGGCAGGATCGCCGCCATCGGCCCGAATCTCGGCGCCGCCCGAGAGACCGTGAAGGCCGATGGCCTCGCCCTGGCCCCCGGCATCATTGACGGCCACACGCACTATGACGCGCAGATCACCTGGGATCCCTTCGTCGATCCTTCGCCGGCGCTGGGCGTCACGACTGCGGTCCTGGGCAATTGCGGCTTCACCATCGCGCCCTGCAAGCCGGCCGACCGCGACCTCACCATGCGCCATCTGACCCATGTCGAGGGCATGTCGCTCGACGCGCTGCGGGCCGGCATCAACTGGGGTTTCGAGAGCTTCCCGCAATATCTCGACATGCTGGAGAAGAACGGCGTCGGCCCCAATGTCGCCTGCTTCGCCGGCCACTCCGCCATCCGCACCTTCGTGATGGGTGCCGACGCCACCGAGCGCGCCGCTTCCGAGGCCGAGGTCTCGAAGATGGCCGATCTGGTGCGCGAGGCCATGGCCGCGGGGGCCATCGGTTTCGCCTCCTCGACGTCCGAAGCGCACAACGGCGAAGGCGGCACGCCGATGCCGTCGCGCCTGGCCGACGACCACGAGCTGCGCACGCTCGTGAAGGCGATGGGAGAACGCGGCACCGGCGTCTACATGCTGACCAAGGGCCGCATGACGACGATCCCCTATCTCGAGGAGATCGCGGCCGAAGCGAACCGCCCGGTCGTGATCGCCGCGCTGTTCCATTCGAACACCAATCCCGAGGCCGCCTTCACCACGCTCGACCAGGTGAACGAGGCGCGAGCCCGCGGCCGCATCCTCGTGGCGCAGACCTCCTGCTGCCCGCTCAGCATGGATTTTACCTTCCACAGCCCCTACCTGTTCGAGAGCATGCAGGCGTGGAAGCCGGCGATGGCGGCGCACGGTCCGGCCGAGCTCAAGAAGATCTATCGCGACCCGGCCTGGCGCGCCTCGGTGCGCGAGGAATTGCAGGCCAAGCGGGGCAGGCTGTTGTTCAACGGCGAATGGGACAAGCTGTTCGTCGTCGAGACGGCAAAGGACGAGAACCGCGCGATGGAAGGCGCGACGCTCGGCGAGCTCGCGAAACAGGCGGGCACGGACCCGTTCGACTTCATCCTCGACTTCGCCCTGTCGGAAGACCTCGACACGATGTTCGTGGCGCAGCTCCTGCATAATGACGACGAAGCGGTCGGCCGCATCCTGGCCGATCCCAACACCCACATCTCGCTGAGCGACGCCGGCGCACATCTCACCTTCTTCTGTGACGCGGGTTTTGGCCTGCACCTGATGGGTCACTGGAGCCGCGATCTCGGCGTGCTCGATCTGCCGCAGGCGGTGCATCGCCTGACCGGTCAGCCGGCCAGGTTGTTCGGCATCCAGGATCGCGGCCTGTTGCGCGAGGGCCTGGCCGCCGACCTCATGCTGTTCGACCCGGCGACCGTGGCGCGTGGACCGAAGCGTCGCGCGCACGACCTGCCCGCGGGAGCGGCGCGCCTCACCGCGAGCGCGGTCGGCCTGCATGGGATCTGGATCAACGGCGCCCGCGCCGCCGACGAGAAGGGCTTCTGCGCCGACCTGGCCTCGCGGCCGGGCAAGGTGCTGCGCTCGTTCTCCGCCTAGGAGCGCGTGCGCAGATAGACCGCGACGGCGCGGCCGGACAGGTAGGTCGCGCCAAGGCCGGCGACACTCGTGGCATAGGGCACGCCGCCAGCCGCCTGCTCGATCACGAGCGGCGCCAGGGTGGCGGCGGCCATCGCCGTTGTGACCACCAGGGTGGCAAAGAGCCCGTCACTGGCACCGGGCAGGCGCACCAGGCCGAATTCGTCGATGTTGGCCTTGATGAAGAGGCCGCGGATCACGCCCAGCACGAGGCCGGTGGCGAGGGCGCCTCGCAGCAGCCACGGCTCGCGATGCTCCGGCGCAACGAAGCCCATCATGATGTAGACGCAGATGAACGCCAGCACCGGCGGCACCAGCAGCAGGCTGCGCGAACGCGGCCGGGCCTGCCATTCCGGCAGCGACACGTAGAGGCAGGCCGCAATGGCGGCCACGGCCAGGAAATGAAGAAGATTCAGAGCCCACACTCCCGATACGTCCAGGACTTCCCCAAGCCCGATGCCCTAGGTAGCCCAGCACGCGGAACGTGTCACGGCCATCGCTTTACACCCCGGGCGGCATTGCCCAGCGCCCCGTCGAGCCCGCCGTCGCCCTGCTCGCGCCCCGGCTCGGCATAGCTCACCATGTTGACGTCGAGCGCCCCCAGCCGCACCGCGAAGGTCGAATAGGAGACGCTGAGCGGCCCATCATGGGCATTGCGCTGGTCGTAGACCCAGCGGCCGGCGTGCCAGAAATTGCCACCGCCGCGCGGCGTCGGCCGCACGAAGGTGCCGAGCCCGTAATGGGCGCCGCCGCCCACCTGCTTGCCGTCCGGCGACATCATCCATTGCCGCGCCCTCGGGCCGATCGCGGGATTGCCGGGCGCGAAGGCCTCATAGAAGCGGGCATAGTCGGCGAGGGCCATGCGCCAACCGCCATAGCTCGACAGAATGCGCCAGGCTGGATCGAGCTGGGCGTCGCGCGCACCGAGCGGCGTCAGGACGGCGTCCTTGCAATAGCGTTCGTAAGGCTGGCCGGCTGCCTCCTCGATGATGGCGCCCAGCATCAGGTAGTTCGCATTCGAATATTCGAAGCTCTCGCCCGGCGTGGACTGCAGCCTGCGGGCGAACAGCCAGCGAAGCTGCTCGTCGAAGGCCGGCCGGCTTCCCGAGTTGCGCCGCAGCCAGTCAGCCATGTCGCCGCCACTGCCGGTCGACGGACCGAAGCCGCCGCGATGGGCCAGGAGTTCCGAGACGGTCGCGGACAGGAGGCGCGGATCGGCCGGCTGCCCGGTGCGCGTCATGGTGCGCGCCAATGCCTGCGAGACTCGCGTGTCGAAGGACAGGGTTCCGCGCTCGACCAGGGTGGCGACGCAGACGCCGGTCACCGCTTTCGACAGGCTCGCGTACGGTACGGCAGACCCGGCGGCGAGGCGACCCACCGTCGCCTCGTGCACCGGCCGACCGGCCTGCATCACGACGAGGCTGCCGCGCGTGCGCTGTGTCTTCGACATCCAGCCACGCCACGCCTGCTCGATATCGGCAACGCCCTGGGCGGAAGCCGGCCCGGCGACAAGAGCAACAGCCAGGAGGAGAAGAAGAACCAGCCTCAAGACATCGCCCGCCGGCGGGCGACCTCGACCAGGGCACGCGAACTGTCGCCCGGGGAGGATCTGTTGCGCTTCACCTGGCCGCACTTCAGGCACTTGTGCACGATGATGTAGCGGCCCCGCGCCTGTTCCACCGCGACCGGCTCCATCAGCCCGCCGCACTCCGCGGCGCGGTCGCCGGGATTCTCGTCGACATGCTTGCTGTACAGGCAGGCGGGACAATGGTTGGTGAAGCCATTGCCCTCGACCTCGGTGCCGCAGCGCTCGCAGCGGAAATTTTCGATGTTGCGCGTGAAGAGACGGGCCATCTCCTCAGTTTCGCATTGCCCTTGCATGGGCGCACACGAAAAAGGGTGGGCACCCGCGGGTATCCACCCCGTCGGACCGACGGCCGGCCTTTAGCGATAATAGCCGTAGTCGTTGCGCGGCGTCGTCGCTGCGCCGATCGCGGCGCCACCCAGGCCCCCCACGACCGCGCCCGCCACCGGGGCGCCCATCGTCGAGCCGACCACCGCGCCCGTGCCGGCGCCGATCGCGCCGCCGGTCAGCGCGCGGTCCGTGGGATTGTTGCCGCAGGCGGCGACACCCAGGCCGAGCGCCGCAACGATCGCGATATTGGTGAACTTCAGCATGAGAGTCTCCTGCGCGTGAATTGTTAGCCAGAGAACGACGGGAGAGGTCTGCCGGTTGCGTTCACGGATTCGCGCGCCGCGCGCGATCACAGTGTGGACACGACGGACGCTTGGGACGCGCAAACGGAAACGCCGGCAATCACGGGGATGCCGGCCTGGATCATGGGAGGAACGAGAAGGTCTCCGGTCGCAGCCGACGCCACTCGGGGAGAGGGTTGGAAGGCCGCAACCGGAGGGCCGGACCGCAAGGTCCGGCTTCCTTCTAACGTCCGCCGCACCAGCTCGTTGCCGGTGCGGCCGACTGGCGATGAGCGTCCTCAGTTACTGGATGACGATTTCGACGCGGCGGTTCTGCGGCTCGCGGACGTTCGGGCCGGTCTGCACCAGCAGGCCCTGCTCGCCGCGACCCACCACCGCGATCGCGGTCGCCGGCACGCCTTCACGCACCAGCGCATCCTTGACGGCGTTCGCACGACGCAGCGACAGCGCCATGTTGTAGGCCTCGGTGCCCGACGTGTCGGTGTGACCCGTCGCCGTGATACGGGCGTTACCCTTCTGCTTGTAGGCGCCGGCAGCCTGCTTGATCGTGTTCAGAGCCTGAGCCGACAGGTTCGCGCGGTCCCAGTCGAAGAACACCATGAATGACGGCGGAGTGACCATCGGCGGCGGCGGCGGCGGAGCGGCCGGCGGGGACACGAACTTGTACTGCACGCCGGCCAGCGCCAGGATGTTGTTGTTCTGGAAGCTCACATTGCCGAACGGCGTGTTGACGCTGGGGCTGGTCGTGCCGACGTAGCGGCCTTCAACCATGAACCGCAGCTGCTCGCTCACATTGTAGGCGACGCCGACCATTCCCTGATAGGCGAACTGGGTACTGCCCAGCGAGCTGTTGCTGTCGATGAAGGCGATACCCGCACGCCGACCTTGCCGTTGATCGCCGAGCCCGGGATATTCGCCGAGGTCGGGATCTGGCCGTAGCCGGCTTCGAGTTCGAGACGGGGACCGACGAAGTCGTAGCCCGCCTTGCCGCCGACCGACCAGCCGGTCCAGGTACTTGCGTTGGAATTCGAACCGATGAACCAGGCGGCACCGCCGCCGGCGCCGATGTAAAAGCCTTCCTGGGCATTGATGGCCTGAGCCTGGACCGTAGCCGGCGCCAGGGCCGCGAAAGCCGCAGCTGCAATGAGTTTCTTCATTCGATTTTCCCCGCTCGTTAAGGAACCACCAACGGACAACTCCCCTGCCCCGATTTGGTTGCAATGCCGCCCCACTCGCCGCAACGCCGACGTCGACTGGTGCATATTCGCCACATGCCCAGTTGGGTTTCGAACGGAACGGCCGCCACCAGTGTCCGCCGCGCGGAAGCGCGGACTGGCCAGCCTTGCGGGCTCGAGGGAGGGACCTCATCATCGCGGCATGAACGGCTACCGACGCATCACGGTCTCCCGGATCGCCGGCGCCCTCGGGGCGGAGATCGGCGGCGTCGACGTGAGCGCACGGCTCGACGACGACACGGTTGCCGAAATCCGACGAGCGCTGCTCGAGCATCTCGTGATCTTCTTTCGCGGGCAGAAGCTCGATGATGCGAGTCACAAGGCCTTCCCCCGCCGCTTCGGCGGGATCTTCGTCCATCCCAACTTCAATACCGGCGCCGGCGATCCGGAGATCGTGCGGGTCATGCGCGCCCCCGGCGACGAGCGCATCGTGGGCGAGGAATGGCACTCCGACACCACGATGATGCCCGAGCCGCCAATGGGCGCCATCCTCTATGCGCTGGACGTGCCGCCCTATGGCGGCGATACGCTGTTCGCCAACCAGTACCTCGCTTACGAGAGCCTATCGGACGGCATGAAGTCGATGCTCCACGGCCTGCGTGCCGTGCACAGCGACATCCGCGTCGCCGGCCCCCGAGCCGGCCTGAACGCCCGCCGTTCGATCAAGGTGCGGGAGGATTCGGACTGGCGGCCGACCGAGAGCCTGCATCCGGTCGTGCGGACCCATCCCGAGACCGGCCGCAAGTGCCTGTTCGTGAACCACTCCTATTCATGCCGGTTCGAGAACATGACCGACCGCGAGAGCAAGCCGCTGCTCGACTTCCTCATGGATCACGGCCACCGCCCGGAATTCACCTGCCGCTTCCGCTGGGAGGCCGGCTCGATCGCCTTCTGGGACAATCGCTGCACCAAGCATCTGGCGATCCACGATGCCGGCCCGTTCCACCGCCGCATGCAGCGCACGCAGATCGCGGGCGACGCCGTCGTCTGAGCGACGACGGCGCCTGGACACCCCCTACTTCTTCTCGATGTTCCAGAAGACCGGCACGGGCGAGACGACACTGCCGTTCACGTTCTTGCGGATCGCCATGGCGTTGTTGTACTGGCCGAGGAAGGCGTGCGTCGGCACCTCGGCGGCACGCAGCTGGAGCTTCTCGACGATCTCCTTGCGCTTGGCCTCGTCGGTCTCGTCGGCGAAGGCGTTGCGCAGGCGCGTGATCTCGGAATCGCACGGCCAGCCGAACCAGGCCTTGTCGCAGGCGGCGCTGATGAAGCTGTAGGTCAGCGGATCGAGCGAATCGGCACCCGACGTCGAGGTGATGAGCACGTTCCAGCCGCCCTTGTCCGGCGGGTCCTTTTTGGCACGGCGCGCAACCAGCGTCTGCCAGTCCATCGACTGCATGTCGACCTTCATACCGGCCTTCTCCATCAACGACTTGGCGATCGGCGCCATGTTCGTCAGCACGTAGAGATCGGTCGAATGCAGCAGCACGACCGGCGTATTGTCATAGCCGCCCTCGGCCAGGAGCTGCTTGGCCTTGGCAAAATCGCTCTCGTACTTGTCGGCAAAACCGGCGGTCGTCTCGTAAGGGCCGCCGCACATGAACATGGCCTTGCAGACCTTGTAGTATTCGGGGTCGCCGATGACCCCGTTCAGGAAGTCCGTCTGGTTCAGCGCGTAGAGCATCGCCTGCCGGTTCTTGGCATTGTCGAACGGCTTGTGGAGTTGGTTGAAGCGATAGATGTACTGGTTGCCCCACTTGTTGGTGGTCACCATCGAGACGTTGCGGTCCTTCTTCAGCAGCGGATAAAGGTCGTGTTGCGGCGATTCGATGATGTCGATCTCACCGGCCTGCAGCGCGTTCACCGCGGTCTGCTGGTCGGGAATGGCGACCCATTCGACCCTGTCGACCTTGGCGATCTTGCCGCCGGCCAGGCCGGACGCCGGCTCGGCCCGCGGCTTGTACTTCGGGTTCTTGACGTAGACCGTCTTGTCGCCGGGCTTCCACTCGTCGGCCTTGAAGATGAACGGGCCCGACCCGACGAACTCCTTGATCTGGTCGGTTCCCGGCGTCTCGGCGACGCGCTTGGGCATGATGAAGGGATTGCCCGAAGGCTTCGAGAGCGCCTGCAGCACGACACCGGTCGGCGCCTTCAGCACGATCTGGAAGGTCCTGGCATCGACGGCCTTCAGCTCGGCGACCTTGGCCCACAGGATGTTGCCCAGGCTGTCGCGCGATGCCCAGCGCTTCAGCGAGGCGATCACGTCCTCGGTGGTAACGGGCTGGCCGTCATGGAACTCGAGCCCGTCGCGCAGGGTGAAGGTCCAGGTGAGCTTGTCGTCGCTCATCTTCCACGTGTCGACCATCTGCGGCTTGATCTTGAGATCGCCGTCCAGCGCGAACAGCGTGTCGTAGATCATGTAGCCGTGGTTGCGGACGATGAAGGCCGTGGTCCAGATCGGATCCAGGATCTTCAGATCCGAATGAGCGACGACCCGCAGCGTCGTCGGCTGCTGCGCCGTGGAAACGGCCGGCACCGACAGGCCGACCGCCGCGATCAGTCCGAGAATCCTGCTACGCACGCATGCCTCCTTGTTTGTTGTCCGCCAAGACCATTCCGGCCGCCTTGTCGGCGATCATGATCGTGGGGGTGTTGGTATTGCCTGACGTGATGGTCGGCATGACCGACGCGTCGACTACCCGCAGCCCCTGCAGGCCGATGACCCTCAGCCGGTCGTCGACCACGGCATGCGGGTCCGACGGCAGGCCCATCTTCGCGGTGCCGACAGGATGGAAGATGGTGGTGCCGATATCCCCGGCGGCCTTGGCCAGCGAGGCATCGTCGTCGCCGACGGTCGGGCCCGGCAGGTATTCCTCGGGACGGTAGGGCTGCAGGGCCGACTGGCGCATCAGGCGCCGAGTCACGCGGATCGCGTCGGCCGCCACGGTGCGGTCCTCGTAGGTCGCGAGATAGTTGGGCGCGATGACGGGCTTGGCCGCCGGATCGGCCGAGCGCAGCCTGACGGTGCCGCGCGAGGTCGGGCGCAGGTTGCAGGCGCTCACCGTGATCGCCGGGAAGCGATGCAGCGGCTCGCCGAACTTGTCGAGCGACAAAGGCTGGACATGGAACTCGATGTTCGACCTTTCCTGATCCGGCGAGGAGCGCGTGAAGATGCCGAGCTGCGAGGGCGACATGGTGAGCGGCCCCTTCTGCAGCAATGCATATTGCATGCCCATCAGTGCCCGGCCGACCAGCGAGTGATAGCTCTGGTTGAGCGTCTTCACGCCGTTGACTTTGTAAATGGCCCGCTGCTGCAGATGGTCCTGCAGGTTCCGCCCGACGCCCTCGCGCGCGTGCAGCACCGGAATGCCGAGCTCGCCCAGCCAGTCGGGGGCGCCGATGCCGGAGAGCTGCAGGATCTGCGGCGAGCCGATCGCGCCCGCTGCCAGGATGACCTCGCCCTTCGCCTTCGCCTCGACGAGGCGACCGTCCTGCCGGTAGAGCACGCCGGTGCAGCGCCGGCCCTCGAACGACAGCTTCTCGACCAGCACGCCGGTTTCCAGCGCGAGGTTCGGCCGCTTCAGCACCGGCTTCAGGAAGGCGCGCGCCGCCGACATGCGGATGCCGCGCTTCTGGTTCACGTGGAAATAGCCGACGCCGGTATTGTCGCCGGTGTTGAAGTCCGCGGTCTGCGGGATGCCCATCTCGGTGGCAGCCTTGATCACCGCGTCGAGCACTTCCCAGCGCACCCGCGATTCCTCGACCCGCCATTCGCCGCCGGCGCCGTGATGCTCGGTGTCCCCCAGGAAATGGTTATCGAGCTTGCGGAACACCGGCGCGACATCGTCCCAGCCCCAGCCGGTGAGGCCGAGCTGGCGCCAGTGGTCGTAATCCTGCGACTGGCCGCGCATAGAGATCATGCCGTTGATCGCCGAGCAGCCGCCGATCACCTTGCCGCGCGGATAATTGAGCGCGCGGCCGTTGAGGCCGGCCTCCTTCTCGGTCTGGAACATCCAGTCGGCGCGCGGATTGCCGATCGCAAAGAGATAGCCGGCCGGAACGTGGAACCAGATCCAGTTGTCGCGCCCGCCCGCTTCAAGCACCAGCACGCGGTTCTTCGAATCCGCCGAGAGCCGGTTGGCGAGCACGCAACCGGCTGAGCCGGCGCCCACGATGATATAGTCGAAGTCCCCGTCGCGTCGGGATGCGGCCGTGTCAGTCATAAGTCGAGCCGTAGCACACAAGCCGACCCGCGAAACAGTAGGGGCATTGCCCGGTGTGTCAGACGGCGCATAATTCGATCAGCAAATCAAAGGGAGCGAACGCCATGCAATACAAGCGCATCTCGGCCGATAGCCACCTCGACCTGCCGTGGATGCCGCCGGACCTGTTCACGTCAATGGCGCCGCGCGATCTCAAGGACCGCATGCCCTACGTGACGGAAACCGACGACGGGCCGAAATGGGTGGCGAAGAACGGCGCGTCGTTCGGCTTCAAGAATGGCGTCGGCCCGTCAGGCTCCAAGTTCGTGCCGGGCAAGCATCACCGCGTCGACATCATGGCGGAGACCGGCCTCTATGCCGACGGCGCGAAGGACATCCGTCGCATCTCCGATCCGCACCTGCGGATCAAGGACCTGGATCGCGACGGCGTCGACGCCGAGGTGATCTACGGCATCCTGGGCGCCGCCAGCCGTCTCAACGACCGCGAGGCCGGCAATGAGATGCTGCGCATCTACAACGACTGGCTCAAGGATTTCTGCAGCCACTATCCCGACCGGCATATCGGCCTGGCCTGCCTGCCCTACGGCGACATCGACGCCGCCGTGAAGGAGACCTACCGGGTCGCCAAGATGGGCATCAAGGGCCTCGAACTCTCCTGCTCGTGGGACATGGAGCCGATGTGGCATCCGATGTGGGATCCGCTGTGGAAGGCGGTGAACGACGTGCAGCTGCCGCTGCACTTCCACACCTTCCCCAACGTGCCGCCGGGCACCATCGAGAAGTATCCCGGCCGGGTCGGCCGCTCGGTGTTCTTCACCGTCGTCTCCGGCTTCCAGATGAACCTGGTGAACATCCTGGCCGCCATCATCGGCGCCAACGTGCTGGAACGCTTCCCCAACATCCGCATCGCCTTCGGCGAATCGGGCTGCGGCTGGATCCCGTATGCGCTCGACCGCATGGACTTCGAGTGGGAGGACCGCTTCACCGATCTCGGCCTCAAGATGAAGCCCAGCGACTACTGGCGCCGCCAGTGCAAGGCCACGTTCCAGTTCGACCGCATCGGCGCCAAGCTGATCGAGGAGATGGGCGCGGAAAGCCTGATGTGGGGCTCCGACTACCCGCACGGCGACGGCGTCTGGCCGCACTCCGACAAGTACATCAGGGAACAGTTCGCCGACGTCCCGGCCGAGCAGGTGAAGATGATCACCTGCACCAACGCCGGCAAGTTCTACGGGCTGATCAACTGATGGCGACGGGTCCCGGGTGGCGCAGTTCGCTGTGCCACCGCCTTGCCTACGGCATTGCGGGAGCCCTTACTGCGATCATTTCGGCCGAGTTCGTGCTCTTTCTGTACCCTGTCTTCGATCCGGGATATTACGGCGCAGACCTTCAAGAAGTTCGAAAGACGAAGGGGCTCTCCGAGATTGTCATGGCCGGCGGTTTTCTCGCCGGTGTCGCGACCTGGTATCCGCCGGGCCGACGCGAACCATCGATCGACACGCTCCGATTGGTCGGAACCATGGTTGGCTTGACCTTCTGGATACCCGGCCTGTTGCTCCCGATCATCGTATGGTCTGAATACCCCAGCGAGATTACCAGCAATATCGGCCGATACGCATTGATGTCGATATTCGGTTGCGCGTTCGGTGGAGTAATTGCGGCGTTCATGGCCGGCCCCGTCGCCTATCTCGTCGGTGCCATCGTTCTGGCTCCATTGCGTCTCTTCGAGCGGTTGCTGTCTCCCACGATGACCGTCGGAACGACGTCCACCACGCGCTGGACTGCCATCTCGAACACCCTTGTCGCAATTCCAGCCGTCTTGGCTGCTGCAATTGCATCGATCTCGACGATCTACTACGCCGGCATACTCCTCTACGCTGGCGCTATCAGACTTCCGGCACTCTTCTAGAGTCTTTCCGCTTCGGGTCGACCCGCACCGCCTCATCCTGAGGAGCGGCCGCAGGCCGCGTCTCGAAGGATCGGCAACAGGCGTGGTCTTCGTGCCCATGCTTCGAGACGCTCTCCTGCGGGGCGCTCCTCAGCATGAGGTTGGAGGGTAGTGATTCTATCAGACTCAGAAAGGCTCTAGACGAGATCGCTTTTCGACACGGTATGGCGCAGGGCGAAGACTTCGCCTTCGGGGGCGTGGCGGTCGCGGGCGGCCTGGGCGGCTTCGACCGACCAGAAGAAAGCGACCAGGGCCCGCTCGACCTGCAGGTCGGGCGCGCCGCGCAGGTCCTTCTCGGCGGTGGGTGCCTGACCGACATTGGCGCGCCCGGTGAGCAGGTCGACGCGGGCGGTCTCCAGCGAGGCCAGCCTGTCGAAGGGTGCCACGTTGCTGCCCTTCATGCGCAAGGTCAGGACAGCCGCGCCGATCCCCTCGCCCCAGCGCTGCTCGACCGCACAGACGGTGCGCGAGGTGTTGCGGAACTTCGGGAAGATGGCGCGGCTCATCTCGCTGGGGTTGCGCAGCCGCGCGTAATAGGTCTCGCTCTCGAAGGCAGAGACCGTCTCGGCGTCGTAGAACAACAGGTGGCGACCGGGCCGCGTCACGCAGCTGAAGCGGCTGCCGCGCAGCCAGCCAGGACACGAGACGCGCTCCTCGAGATGCTCGCGGCTATGCCAGTGCTCGAAGAGAGTGTCGTCGGCCGGATCGATGTCGACCCAGATGGCGAGCGCCGCCGTGCCACCGCGGCTCAATGCCCGCCGGCCTTCTTGTCGGAAGCGATCTTGTCGATATAGGTCAGCAGCAGCGCCGACACCACGAATGCCATGTGCATGACCACCAGCGCATAGAGCTTGCCGTTGTCGTAGTCGCCGGCCTCGAGGAAGCGCTGCAGCAGGTGGATAGACGAGATCGCCACGATCGAACTCGCGAGCTTGATCTTCAGCGAGCCGGCATCGAGCTTGCCGAACCAGGCGAGCCTGTCGCGTGTGTTGTCGACGTCGATGTGACTGACGAAGTTCTCGTAGCCGGAGATGATGACCATCACGACGAGATTGGCGACCATGATCAGGTCGACCAGCGACAGCACCGCCAGCACGAGATCCGCTTCCTCCGCGCTCACCGCCTTGCGCACGAGTTCCCAGATCTTGAAGGGGAACTTCACGACCACCACGCCCAGCACGGCGACCAGGCCGATGTAGAGCGGCGCCTGCAGCCAGCGGCTGCCCATCACGATCCGCTCGACGAGCAGTTCGAGTTTCTTGGCGGGCGTCGTCGTCATGCGGGTCGGCTCTCTCGGTTGGGTGCCGCGCAGGCCGCCCTCACCGCCTGCGTGAAGGTAACGATCTCCGCGCGGCGATCGTGGTCGGTGGCGGGCACATAGGGCGGCTGCGGCAGGGCGGCAAGTGTCACCACCACCAGATCTTCGCTCCGGAAGATGTCAACGCGTTGACCGGCGTGGCCCAGCGCCGCCATCACCCCGTCACCCAGCCACCAGCTGTAGCCGTAATGGGTGATGTCGGGCACGGAGGGCGCCGGCACCCTGAAGGCAGGCGTCGCCGCCGCCTCGACCCAGCCCTCGGGCAGGACGCGCGTGCCCTCGATGACACCATCGTTGCGGACGAACTCCGCGAAGCGGCCGAAGTCGCGCAGGACCATGCCGGCGCGGCTGCCGCCGATCTCCTGCCCGCCGTCGCTTTCGAGCGTATAGAAGGCGTCGCACTCCATGCCGGCCGGCTGCCAGACCTTCTCCGACATGTAATCGGCCAGGGGCTTGCGGATGGCACGGGTGAGGGCGGCACCGAGCAGGAACGTGTCGCCCGAATTGTAGAGGAAGGTGCTGCCGGGCGGATGGGCGCGCGGCAGCGAGGCCATCAGCTTCAGCACGCCGTCGGGCAGCTTGTCGGCCAGCGACTTCGAGTAGCGGTTCACGTCGGAGTTCCGGTCGGGATAGACCTCGGTCCAGCGCACGCCCGACGACATCGTCATGACGTGCCGCAGGGTCACGCCTTCATAGGCCGAGTCTCGGAGCGCCGGCAGGTAGTCCGTCAGCGGATCGTCGATCGACTTTATGGCGCCGTCCTGCACCGCCGCGCCGACCAGCATCGCCGTCATCGACTTCACGGTCGACATGGTCGACCAGCGATCGTGCTCCTGCAGGCCGAGGCCGTAGCGTTCGAGCACGATCCTGCCGCGATGGATCACCAGGATGCCCACCATCACGTTGCGGTCCATGAACGAGGCGACGTCGTGTTCGCGGCCAGCGGCGACATAGACCGGTGCAATTTCACGACCGCGCGGCAGCTCGCGCGTGTTCGGCCCCTTGGCGATCACGCGATGGGCGAACAACTTGTCGACGTTGCGATAGGCGTAGGGCTGAATGGACGGCGGGAGGAGCAGGAAGTCCTCGCCCCTCGGCAGATGCTTCTGCGGAAGGGCCGTGCTCAGGAAAACGCCTTGAAGGTGATCAGGGTGAACGTGTCCTTCACCCCCGGCAGGGTCTGGATCTGGCTCGTCACGAAATGGCCGATGTCAGTCTTCGCGTCGAGATAGCACTTCATCAGGAGATCGTATTGCCCAGAGGTCGAATAGACCTCCGACACCTGCTCGACGGCGACGGCATTGTCGGCAACCTCGTAGGCCTTGCCGAGCTCGCACTTCACCATGACGAAAATGGTCTGCATGAACGCCCTCCGCCGCGACGCGCGATTCTAGCGCGTCGGACGGGCGAGGAAAGCCGGCACGTGATCGCCGAGGCCCATCGGCGCCGGCGTATCGTCCCGTTCACGACGGTCCTGGCGCGGCCGGTCTGCACGATCAGACCTTTCCGGGCGGCGCTCACGCGGCGGCCGTGCCTCCCGCTCGGGACGCGGCTCGCGCTCAGGACGCGGCTGGCGAGGAGGACGCTCGGCCCGCGGCTCACGTGGCGCGCGTGCTTCACGTTCCGGACGGGCTTCCCGCTCGGGGCGAGCCTCACGCTCGGGACGCGCCTCGGCCTCGGGACGCGGCTCGCGCGGCGGACGGCTGCTGGAGCTGCGGCTACGACTGCTGCTGCTCGAACCGCCCCGTCCGCGGCCGCGGCCGCGACGGCGTCCATCGGACGCCTCGAAGGCCACGGTCTCGATGCCCGGAACCTCGACGCGCGGGATTTCCGTGCCGATCAGCTTCTCGATCGCCTCGACCAGGCCGCCCTCATCGGGCGACGCCAGGGTGAAGGAATGACCGGTATTGCCGGCGCGCCCCGTGCGGCCAATGCGATGGACGTAGTCCTCGGGCGAGAACGGGACATCGAAGTTGAACACGTGGCTCATCGCCACGATGTCGAGGCCGCGGGCGGCGACGTCGGAGGCGACAAGGATCTGGATCTCGCCCTGCTTGAACTTCTCCAGCGTCTCCATGCGCGCGGGCTGGCTCATGTCGCCATGCAGCGCGCCGGCGTTGAAGCCGTGCTTCTTCAGCGAGCCCTGCAGGATCGCCACGTCCTTCTTGCGGTTGCAGAAGACGATAGCGTTCTTGATGTCCTGTTCCTTGATCAGGGCCCGCAGCGCCTCGCGCTTGTCCTCTTCCGGCACGACCGCGAGGCCCTGCACGATGTTCTTGGAAGCGGAGGCCGGCGGGGCAACGGTGACTTCCTTCGGGTTGCTCAGGAAACGGTCGGCCAGGCGCTTGATCTCCGGCGGCATGGTCGCGGAGAAGAACAGGGTCTGGCGCAGCGGCGGCAGGGTGGCGACGATGCGCTCGACGTCGGGGATGAAGCCCATGTCAAGCATGCGGTCGGCTTCGTCGATCACCAGGATCTTCACGTCGTTCAGCAGGATGCCGCCGCGCTCGAAATGGTCGAGCAGCCGGCCGGGCGTGGCGATCAGGACGTCGGCGCCGCGCTCCAGCGCGCGCTCCTGGTCGGGGAAGCTCACGCCGCCGATCAGCAGCGCCATGTTGAGCTTGTGGTACTTGCCGTAGATTTCGAAATTCTCGGCCACCTGGGCGGCCAGTTCGCGCGTCGGCTCCAGGATGAGCGAGCGCGGCATGCGCGCCTTGGCGCGGCCTTCCGAGAGAATGTCGATCATCGGGAGGACGAAGGAGGCGGTCTTGCCGGTGCCCGTCTGGGCGCATCCGAGGACATCGCGACCCATCAGGCAGATGGGGATGGCCTTTTCCTGGATGAGGGTAGGCGTCGTGTAGCCCTTCTCGGCCACCGCCTGCAGTACCGGGGCGCTCAGCCCCAAACTCTCAAAACTCATTTAATTTCCGTAGTTTAGTCCATTCTTTCCGCTGGACTTGGAGCAGTCTCATAAGGCTCGAGAATCGAGCCGGACCGCTGGGCGGACCCCATATGATCCTTACGGATGGGCAAGTCAATGCGACCGGGCGCGGGGCAGCCCGGCGGCAGCATCAGGCCTTGACCTCGATCTCGACGAAAACGAACTCGAAATCATTGGGATTTATGACGTCGTGCTCGACCCCGGTCTGGCGCGAATAGGAGACGCCGGCCCGCAGCGGCGCCGGTACCGTCGCCTTGCCGTCGAAAATGTGCAGTTCGCCCGTGGTGATGGGCACCACGACGTAGTCGTGATCGTGGCGGTGCCAGCCGGTGTGGCCGCCTGGCGGGAACCGCCATTCCGTCACGATGACGCGGTCGTTCTCGACCTGGACCGAGGGCTTGGCGAGGGGGCGTTCCGACTGCTGGGTCATGGACGAAAGCTAATGCCTCCCTCAGCGTTTGTAAGGTGACACGAGGGCGCGGCCTGATAATGTGTATATACACGTACTCGGAGCCGCCTCTGTCCCACCCCCTCCTCACCGCGCCCATCGGCAAGAGCCTTTGGAAGCTGTCGGCCCCGACCACGACGGTCATGATCGTCCAGACCTTCGTGGCCATCGCCGAGACCTTCATCTTCGGACGGCTGGGGACCGATGCATTGGCGGGCTTCGCGCTCGTCTTCCCACTCATGATGATGATGACCATGATGGCGGCCGGCGGCATGGGCGGCGGCGTGGCGGCCGCCATGGCCCGGACCGTGGGGGCCGGCCGCACCGCAGACGCCCGCGCGCTGGTGCTGCACGCGCTGGTCCTCGGCGCGGTGCTGGCGCTGTTGTTCACCCTGCTCGCCTGGACGGTCGCACCCTCGCTCTACCGGCAGCTGGGCGGCGAAGGGGCCGCGCTCGCCAAGGCGCTCACCTACTCCCATGTGCTGTTCACCGGCTCGCTGTTCATCTGGGCCAATTTCTTCCTCTCGGCCCTGCTGCGCGGCGGCGGCGATGCGGCCACCCCCGGCCGCTACATGCTGGTCTCCTCGATCGCCCAGGTGCCGCTCTCCTACGTGCTGGCGCTGGGCATCGGTGGCTGGCCGGGTATGGGCATGGCCGGCCCTGCCGTCTCGGCGCTGCTGACTTCGGCGGTGTCGGCGCTGCTGCAGGCGCGCGCGCTGTGGAGGGGCAAACTGGGCTTCGTGCCGGCGATTACCGGCATTCCCCTGCAGGGCCGGCTGTTCTGGGAGATCCTGCGCGTCGGCCTGATCGCCTCCTTCTCCGCCTTCACCGCGAACCTCACCGCCATGCTGGTCACGGGTCTTGTCGGCCGCTTCGGCATTGCCGCGCTGGCCGGCTACGGCATCGGCGTGCGGCTGGAATTCATGCTGGTGCCGCTGGCCTTCGGCATCGGCTCGGGTCTCACGACGATCGTGGGCGTCGCCGCCGGCGCCAACGACTGGCGGCGGGCGGTCCGGGCCGCCTGGATCGGCAGCCTGGTCGCCGGTCTCGGCATCGGCGCCTTCGGCTGGGCCGTGGCGCTGTTCCCCGAGGGCTGGGCCCGGCTCTTCACCGACGACCCCGAGGTGGTGGCGGCGACCGTGGCCTATGTCACGCGCGTCTCGCCCTTCTACTTCGTGTTCGGCATCGGCATGACGCTCTCCTTCGCGAGCCAGGGGGCGGGCCGCATGAAGGCGCCGTTCGCCGCCGGCGTGGCGCGCCTCTTCGTGGCGTCGCTGGGCGGCTGGTTCGCCA
Organism: Rhodospirillaceae bacterium; assembly: GCA_009772935.1. Classification (GTDB taxonomy): domain Bacteria; phylum Pseudomonadota; class Alphaproteobacteria; order Reyranellales; family Reyranellaceae; genus Reyranella. The sequence continues at coordinate 1,842 of WOUR01000003.1, read as the reverse complement.
TCGAGCATCTCGGCTGGGGCTTGCCGGGCGTCTTCGTCGCGATCGCCGTCGGCATCGTCACCTTCGGCAGCCTGATTGCGGGGCCCCTACTCGTGCACCCGTGGCGCGGCCGGGCTTGATGCGGGCTAGCGTAACAATGGCATGATAGGCTCGCTTCTTTCCGAGGGAGGAAGCGATGCAACGGTCTTCCATCATCCGGACCTGGAACCGCAACGCCGCCGACGAGGAGGCGATGGGTGCCGCCCATGCGCCGATCTGGCGGCGCATGATCGACGTTTCGATCTACGAGGATCTCCGCCAGTCGACCATCCTGGACTATGGCTGCAACCAGGGTGGCTTCCTGCGGATGCTCTACGACCGCCACCCCTTCCGGTCGGCGGTCGGCATCGACATCGCCCGCGAATCGGTGGCGCGCGCCGACCTGCTGAAGGGCTATCGGCCCATCGAGTACGAGGTCGGCGAGAGCGCGGCCGCGCTCGGCCGGACGTTCGACTTCGCCTTCAGCCACGAGGTCCTCTACCTGCTGCCCGACCTGGCTGCGCACGCCGCCGACATCAAGGCGGCCCTGAAGCCGGGCGGCACCTATGTCGCGGCCATGGGCTGCCACAAGGACAGCGCCGTCTGGTCGCACTGGCGCAAGCTTATCGCGGAAACCTCGTCGATTCCGCTCCACGACCATTCACTCGACGATGTCGCCAAGGCGTTCAGCGATGCGGGCTTCCATGTCGGCGTGCGCCCCCTCGACCTCGACGCCTTCATGCCGGTCACGGTGGGCAGCGAATATTTTCCGAAGGTCGTGGACCAGCTGCGCTACTACAGCCAGGACAAGGTCCTGTTCCGTTTCGTGCGCGCTCCCTAGGAGATAAACCCATGGCAATGCCGGCCCTGCCGTTCGTCACCGCTTTCTACGCCGCCTTGACTGGCTTCCTCTGCGTGCTACTCGCGGCGCTGGTGATCCGTCAGCGACAGCGGAGCCAGGTCAGCATCGGCGATGGCGGCGATGCCGACATGAGCCGGATGAGCCGCGTCTTCGGGAATTTCGCCGAATATGCAGCGCTGGTGCTGATCCTGCTGGCCCTGCTGGAGATCTGCGGCGGCTCCCGGGTGCTGGTCCATGCGCTGGGCATCGGCTTCATCGTGGCCCGCCTGGCCCACGCCTTCGGCCTCGCCAGGACGACCGCCGTCAATCCGGGGCGGGCCGCCGGCATCGTCGTCACGCTCCTCGTCATCCTCGTCGCGTCCATCGCACTGCTGGTGATCGTTGCGCGGAGGATCTTCGCCTAAAGGATTGATTCCAAAGGGAATTCGTCCACAAACGAAATATTCGAAATAAACGAATCAGACGAAACGAAAAAAGCCCCGGCGCGAGATTCCCGGTTTTCGGCGGCCTGGATATCGCAGGATCCGTGCACGGACGTCCTGGGCAACCTCGGCTCCGCCCGGGGCACGAGCCGGCTTCGTTGGAGCGCGCCTGAACTCGAGGGTCTTTCCGAACAAGCTGGAATCAAACCACCAACCTCATGCTGAGGAGGCTGCAGAGCAGCCGTCTCGAAGCATGGGCACGAGCACCGAGTTTGCTGCCCATCCTTCGAGACGCAGCCTGCGGCCGCTCCTTGTATCAAGGGACGGCCGCGCCGTCGTAGAGTTGCGGGCGCGGTACCGGTGGAGAGCCCGGAGGCTCCTGGGGCCGACAAGCCCGTTCCTGAGCTCGGCGCCTCCACCGTTGATTTTGTGATCCCGAACGGTCGCCTGGGCCGAACCGCGAGCCCGCATGCGCAAGGATGGGAGCCAAGATCCATGTTCGTAGGTATCGATGTGGCGAAGGATCGCCTGGATGTTCAT
>WOUR01000115.1 GCA_009772935.1 Rhodospirillaceae bacterium | reverse complement strand
AGGCGATGATTTTCGAGACGACGCCTGCGCCGACGGTGCGGCCGCCTTCGCGGATGGCGAAGCGCAGTTTCTCTTCCATCGCGATCGGGGCGATCAGCTCGACCACGAACTTCAGGTTGTCGCCCGGCATCACCATCTCGGTGCCTTCCGGCAGCTGCACGGTGCCGGTGACGTCCGTGGTGCGGAAGTAGAACTGCGGACGGTAGTTCGCGAAGAACGGGGTGTGACGCCCGCCTTCTTCCTTGGTCAGGATGTAGGCCTCGGCCTCGAACTTGGTGTGCGGGTTCACCGACTTCGGCTTGCACAGCACCTGGCCACGCTCGACGCCGTCACGTTCCACACCGCGCAACAGGATGCCGACGTTGTCGCCAGCCTCGCCACGGTCCAGAAGCTTGCGGAACATCTCGACGCCGGTGCAGATCGACTTCTTGGTGTCGCGGATGCCGACGATTTCAACTTCGTCGCCGACGTTGATCACGCCACGTTCCACACGGCCGGTCACAACCGTGCCGCGGCCCGAGATCGAGAACACGTCTTCGATCGGCATCAGGAACGGCTGGTCAACCGCACGCGCCGGGGTCGGGATGTATTCGTCCACCGCCTTCATCAGCGCGCGGATCGAATCCTCGCCGATCTCCTTGGACTCGCCGATCATCGCCTGGTGGGCCGAGCCCTTGATGATCGGAATGTCGTCGCCCGGGTATTCGTAGGACGACAAAAGCTCGCGCACTTCCATCTCGACGAGCTCCAGAAGCTCCTCGTCATCCACAAGGTCGACCTTGTTCATGTAGACGACCATGTAGGGGATGCCCACCTGGCGACCGAGCAGGATGTGCTCGCGCGTCTGCGGCATCGGGCCGTCGGAGGCCGCAACCACCAGGATCGCGCCGTCCATCTGCGCCGCACCGGTGATCATGTTCTTCACATAGTCGGCGTGGCCGGGGCAGTCGACGTGCGCATAGTGCCGCGCCGCGGTTTCATATTCCACGTGCGCGGTCGAGATCGTGATGCCACGAGCCCGCTCTTCCGGCGCGCCGTCGATCTGGTCGTAGGCCTTGAACTCGCCGAAATACTTCGTGATCGCCGCCGTCAGCGTCGTCTTGCCATGGTCAACGTGGCCGATCGTGCCAATGTTGACGTGCGGTTTGTTCCGTTCAAACTTTGCCTTGCCCATC
>WOUR01000114.1 GCA_009772935.1 Rhodospirillaceae bacterium | reverse complement strand
TACTTTACGACTTTGGTGACGACGCCGGCGCCGACGGTGCGGCCGCCCTCGCGGATGGCGAAGCGCAGGCCTTCGTCCATGGCGATCGGCTGGATCAGCTCGACCACCAGCCGCGCGTTGTCGCCCGGCATCACCATCTCCGTGCCTTCCGGCAGCGTCACCACGCCCGTCACGTCCGTCGTCCGGAAGTAGAACTGCGGACGGTAGTTCGTGAAGAACGGCGTGTGACGGCCGCCCTCTTCCTTCGTCAGGATGTACGCCTCGGCCTCGAAGTTCGTGTGCGGCGTGATCGCGCCCGGCTTCGACAGGACCTGGCCGCGCTCCACGTCCTCGCGGCCGACGCCGCGCAGCAGCGCGCCGATATTGTCGCCCGCCTCGCCCGAATCCAGCAGCTTGCGGAACATCTCGACGCCCGTGACCGTCGTCTTCGTCGTCGCCTTCAGGCCGACGATCTCCACTTCCTCACCGACCTTAACGATGCCGCGCTCGACGCGACCCGTCACAACCGTGCCGCGGCCCGAGATCGAGAACACGTCCTCGATCGGCATCAGGAACGGCTTGTCCTTGTCGCGCGCAGGCTGCGGGATGTACTTGTCGACCTCTTCCATCAGCTTCAGAACCGCCTGCTCGCCCAGCTCGGGGTTCTTGTCCTCCAGCGCCATCAGCGCCGAGCCCCGCACCACCGGCAGGTCGTCGCCCGGGAACTGGTAGCTCTTCAGAAGCTCGCGAACCTCGAGCTCGACAAGGTCCAGAAGCTCCGGGTCGTCCACCATGTCGCACTTGTTCATGAACACCACCAGCGCCGGAACGCCCACCTGGCGCGCCAGGAGGATGTGCTCGCGCGTCTGCGGCATCGGGCCGTCGGCCGCCGAAACCACCAGGATCGCCCCGTCCATCTGCGCCGCGCCCGTGATCATGTTCTTCACGTAGTCGGCATGGCCCGGGCAGTCCACGTGCGCGTAGTGGCGGTTCTGCGTCTCGTACTCGACGTGCGCCGTCGAGATCGTGATGCCGCGCTCGCGCTCTTCCGGAGCCTTGTCGATCTGGTCGTACGCCGTGAACGTCGCGCCGCCCGTCTTCGCCAGGATCTTCGTGATCGCAGCCGTCAGCGACGTCTTGCCATGGTCGACGTGACCGATCGTCCCGATGTTGCAGTGCGGCTTGTTCCGCTCAAACTT
>WOUR01000113.1 GCA_009772935.1 Rhodospirillaceae bacterium | reverse complement strand
GCCATCAGAGCCGACAAATCGACCTGATCCCGATGAAGGAGACGAGAGCGTCGCGCCTGAAACTGGCGCCATCGCTCTGCCGTCTCATCTCGCTGGCTCGGGCACGCTCGACCGCCTGGTCGAAACGGCGCGTGACTATGCGCGTCAGGCGGCGTCGGAGAACACGCTGAAGGCCTACACCAAGGATTGGGCCCACTTCGCGCGCTGGTGCCGGATGCGTGGCGCGGACCTTCTCCCCTCGTCGTCCCAGCTGATCGGCCTCTACATCGCCGATCTGGCAGCGCCGAGCGGCAAAGCACCTGCCCTCTCGGCCTCCTCTATAGAACGGCGGCTGTCTGGCCTGACCTGGGGCTATGCGCAGCGCGGAGAGCGGCTCGACCGCAAAGATCGGCACATTGCCAGCGTCCTGGCTGGCATCCGCCGCAAGCACGCACGGCCACCAGCACAGAAAGAGGCCATTCTGCCGGAAGACCTGCGCGACATGCTGGCAACCCTCCCCCACGATTTGCGCGGCCTGCGCGACCGGGCGATCCTGCTGATCGGCTTTGCTGGTGGCCTGCGTCGGTCCGAAATTGTCAGCCTCGACCACGGCAAGGATGACACGCCTGACTCCGGCGGCTGGGTCGAGATCTTGGAGGACGGCGTGCTCCTCACCCTGCGCGGCAAGACCGGTTGGCGCGAGGTCGAAATCGCCCGCGGCTCATTAGATCAGACCTGCCCGGTCCATGCCCTGACGCAGTGGCTGCATTACGCAAGGATCGACTTCGGCCCGATCTTCGTCGCCACGTCACGCAACGGCCTGAAAGCTACGAGCGAGCGGTTGTCGGACAAGCACGTCGCCCGGCTGATCAAGTCCTGCGCCCGCGAGGCCGGGCTACGCCCTGATCTGCCTGAAGCCGAGCGCGTGCGGCTGTTCTCGGGCCATTCCCTGCGCGCAGGCCTTGCCAGCAGCGCGGAAGTTGATGAGCGCTACGTTCAAAAGCAGCTTGGTCATGCCAGCGCAGAGATGACCCGCCGATACCAGCGACGCCGCGACAGGTTCCGGGTGAACCTGACCAAGGCCGCAGGCCTGTGAGCCCCCTGCCCTTCCGTCGAGCCTTTGCTGAAATGCCAAGCTCCAACCAGACCGCTCAGGTTTCAGCTAATCGCTTCAATTGAAATCGGGAACCAAACGCCACA
>WOUR01000049.1 GCA_009772935.1 Rhodospirillaceae bacterium | reverse complement strand
CGAGGGGCGCTAAGTACTATTTTCTGTGAATGAACCCACCGAGACCGTCGCCTCTGCTATGCGGCGGCTTGGAAAAGCAAGTAAAGCTGGTTGCGCTCCTCCGCAACCAGCTTTACTTGCTGCCCCGTGACCAACCTGAATGTGCAGGGCTCGGCCAACGATGGAGACACGGAGATCGAGGCGGTTGTTCCTCAGACTTGTCTTGCATGCGGGCAGGTCCACTTGGTCGATCCAAGAACCGGCCAACTCGTGTCAGAGAAATTCCATCCAGGCGGAAATCTCTAGCACTGAGAAGCCTGGCCGAAAATTCATGGGATTGCTCCAGGAGCGCGCTTTCTTCTTGGCCGAACGCGCCTAGCCAGGGTGGCCGCGAGCAGGGCGCCGGTTGTACCAGAAGCCGATCAGCAACAACGCCGCCATGGCGGCTTGTGCTGCGATCCCCTGGACGGTCGGGTAGAGGCCGAGGACTTCCACGCGGAGGAAGCCGGCAAGCGGGTTGACCGGCAGCCAGCCGGCTTCCTGCAACGCCGACACGCCTTTGCCCATCAGCACGACGCACAGCACCGCGATCAGGATCGAACTGTAGGCAAGAAATTTTCCGACGGGCAGCGCGCGACCGTAGCGCATCAAGGCCCAGGCGATGACCGCCAGGACGGCGACGGCCGCACCGGCGCCGGCGAGGACCGCGCCGGCATTCTCCTCGTTCCAGATGGCGACGTAGAACAGGATCGTTTCGAAGGCTTCGCGATAGACGACAACGAAGGCGAGTCCGAACAGACCCCAGGCGGACTTTCGTGACAGCGCATGGCCGAGCTTTTCCCGGATGTAGCGCTGCCACGCATCGGCCTGGCTCTTGCCGTGCATCCAGATGCCGACCCAAAGCAGGACGATCGCCGCCACCAGCGATCCGAGACCCTCGGTGAGCTCGCGGTCGGCGCCGCTGATGGAAATCAGATACGTCGCCATCGCCCAGGTCAGCGCCCCCGCGACCAGCGCCGCGATCCAGCCGCCATGGACGTAGGCTTCGACGTCCCGTCGCTCCGCCTTGCGCAGAATCGTAAGCATCACGACCACGATCAGCAGCGCCTCCAGCGCCTCGCGCAGCAGGACCGTGAATGCGCCGAAGAAGCTGGCGGATGCCGTCGCCCGTTGGGGATCGAGTGCGGCTTCGGCATCGCTCAACAAATCGTCCAGAGCCTTGACCCGCCCGCGCACGTCTTCGACCGCTGCGCCGCCCTTGATGGCGGAGCGCAATTCGCCCATTGCGCCTTCGATCCGTGCCTTCAGCGCATTGTCGTGGATTGCCAGCAGCGGCTCGACGGGCTCGACCCCGTCGAGGTAGGCCGACAGGGAAAGATCGGTCGCGGCGCGGTGCTCGCCCTTCTCGTAGGCGGCGGCGGCCTCGCCGAGGCGCGTGCGCGCCAGCACGAGGGGCGCGCTGGTCTGCTGGACGACGGCGCCGGGATTGCGCCGCAGGTATGCGGTGATCTCGTCGGCCCTGGTCTCGCCCAGCCTGGCAGCCAGTGTTGCCGGCCTGTCTTCGACCAGGCTGGCCAGGGTGGTGCGCCGGCGCAGATCAGGATCGGCCTTCCACGCCTGCTCGCCCTTGCCGGCATCCGCGGCCGGATACGCCAGTGCGCCGGCGTAAAAGGCGAGGGCCCATCGATCCTGCGGAGCCAGATGAGCGAAGCTCGCCATGCTGGTGCCGTCGATGCCCTGCTCGATCACCTGATGGAGTGCGAAGATGCTGCGCTCATCAGCGCGCTCCTTGTCCGTGAAGGCGATGGGCGGCGGGTTCAATCCGGCTGCGGCGACACCCTTGCCGTTGCCGTCAGCGCCGTGACAGCTGGCGCAATTCTCAGCGTAGAGCGCTCGCCCCCGCTCGACGTCGGGAACGGCGGTCGGCGTCAGGGGCACCGGATAGGCCCTGATCAGGTCCGCTGCGAGAGATCGCGCCTGGTTGGCGACGAGCTCGGGCGCCTCTTTCCGGCCGATTGCAGCCTGAAGGTCGGCCGCCCGCTTCTCGAGATTCGCCTTGTCGCCGGACGGCGGCAGGGTCGCGAGCCGGTCTTTCACCGAGCCGACGAACTCGACCATTTCCGCGTATTCGTCTGCATTGACGACAGCCCCGTCGCGGACGGCCTCGCGATAATCCACGGCCATGTAGTCGAGCAGGCGCCAGATCGTAAGGACTGAAGCGGTGTCGGCACGGACCGCGACCACGACGGAGAAATTGGCGAGGAGCAGGAGGCAAGACGCTAGTGCTCGAGTAGTCATTGGCGGCCCAAAAATCGCCAATGCGACTTGTTCGCAAATACTAGCGAGTGACTCACTGCTCGTCGAGGGTCCTTCGATTACTTCCTCTGATGGCTGCCCTTGCCTGACCAGGATTGGAACACCCTTAAGGGTGATTCCGGAGAAATGCGAAAGATGGTGCGTGCTGCCCGGACGGCCGCGCGCCGATCCCGGACATCGCCGCCTGGTATCAGTCGGGGTCGCGACGAGGTCCGGCTTGATCGCTCGACTCGCGCTTCCAGCAGATGGCATGGCCTTAACCTTGAAGCGGTGCCCTTTTCGGATAACGCGCGATGAAGGCTGATTTGATGAAGTCGTTGACACCTAGCGAGCAGACGAGTGCAAAGCCGACGATCAACGCCGTTTGAGCCAGTGGCAGCGGTCGCAATTCAGCCAGACCGTAGATGCCAATCAGTATCCCTAGGAATGCATCGGCGAGGAGCGCCGCGGCGAGTACCGTGCTCGGTCGCGAGGCCCAGAATGCCCGACGCTCGCGAATCGACACGATGGAGAATAGCGCGAAGAACAACAGTGTCTGAAACGTGAATGTCTGCAACCGGCCGGCGTCGCTGCCGAGGTCGAAGCGCTGCCACCCGATGGCGAGCAGGCCCAGCGCCTCGATCAGCATGACCAGCCCGAGGAGAACGGCAAGCGTCACCAGCGGGCCGATGTTCCAGGTTTCCGGCTTCTGCGAGGGACGCACGTTGTCCGTCGAAAGCGCGATCTTGACGAAGTCCGTCATGAATACGAGCAGGATCATCCCCAGCGCGGAAATGACGAACTTGCCGGTCACGAGAAACGCAATCACCACGAAGCCCGATTTGAGAATGGTCCGGCTCACTTTGTTGACGATCCAGGTGAGGACGCGCTGATAGATGGCACGTCCATTCTTGACCAGGTCAATGATGCCCCCGAGACCCTCGGTCGTCAGCACCACGCTGGCCGCGCCCTTGGCGACATCGGTCGCGCCGCTGACGGCGATGCCGACTTCGGCTTGGCGCAGGGCCGGTGCATCGTTGACGCCGTCGCCGGTCATGCCGACGACATGGCCGGCTGCCTGCAGGCTCTCGATGACGAGGAACTTGTCTTCCGGAAACATTTCTGCGAAGCCACTCGACCCTTGGACGAGTTCAGCCGCATGCGCCGTCGGCGCATTCTGCGCGGCGCGCAACTCGGGGCCCCGAATGACTTCGCCAAGGCCGAGCTCGCGCGCAACTTCGCGTGCAACCGGGAGGGCATCGCCGGTCAGCATCTTCACGGTGACGCCCAGCGAGCGCAGCTCGTCGATGAGTTGGTGCGAGTCGGGACGAGGCGCATCATAGAGAAGCGCGAGGCCGACGAGCTGCAATGGCTCGTCACCGTCCGCACGCGCAACAGCGAGAACGCGGACGCCCTTCTGCGCCTCTTCCGTGGCGCGCGCCTCAAGGGCCTCAATCGCCGAAGCGTCGAGGCCCACTGCCTCTGCCACGGTGCGCAGGGCCCCCTTCATCACGCGGATCTTGCGCCTGCCGCTCTCGACGAGCGCTTCGGTCCGGCGGGTCTGGGGCGAAAAGGGTGTGAACGAATACGTCCTTTCCGTGCCCTGGAGTACCTGGCGCTCTCGGGCCGCGCGCAGGAAGGCGAGATCGATCGGGTCTTGGTTCGCCTCGGTCGACGCCAGGGCGCCATCACGCACAACGTCGTTGTCGGTGAATCCCGGCCGCGGCAGCGCGCCGGTAAGCGACAGCCGGTTCATCGTGAGCGTCCCGGTCTTGTCGGCGCAAACGACATCCATGTTCGCAGCGTCCTCGGCGGCGCTGAGCCGCGTGACGAGCACGCCGCGGCGCGCAAGCTCCATGGACCCGACGCGGCCATGCTCACGGTGAACATCACCGGCAGGGCCACAGGCACGGCGCTCATCAGCAGCACCAGCGAGAGCGGCAGGATGTCGACAAGCTGCAAGCCCTCGACGAGCGAGGCCATGATTGCCACCGCGACGAGGATGCCGACGATGAGGAACAGCCATTTGACGACCCGCGTAATGACCTCTTCGACGTGCAGCTTCGGGTGCGCGCTTTCGACGAGCCGAGTGGTGCGGCCGAAATAGGTCCGCTCGCCGGTCGCGACGACCACGGCGGTCGCCTCGCCCTGACGCACGATCGATCCAGAATAAAGAACGTCGTCGTTCGTCTTGGTGAGCTCCTGCGATTCGCCGGTGAGCACGGACTGGTCGACCTGCAAGGCCCCCTCGACGATCTGCACATCGGCCGGAACGAAGTCACCGGAACGCACCCGCACGACATCGCCGCAAACGAGAGTCGGTGCAGGGACCGCCAGCCAGGCACCGTCACGGAGCACGCGTGCGGTCACCTGCAGGCGGCGGCGCAGCGCCGATATGGCGGCCGAGGAGCGCTGCTCCTGAAGGAAGCTGAGGACGGCATTGACGATGAGAAGCGACAGGGCGACCCACAGGTCGGCCCATTTGTGCAGGATGAAGGACAGGAGGACGATCAGCTCGATCATCCAGGCCGACAGGCCCCAGAACTTCCGCGCAAGACGAGCGAACGGATGGGGCTTTTCTTCCGGGATGTCATTGGCTCCCTCCCGTTCGAATCGAGCGGTTGCATCCTCGGTTCGGAGCCCGGTCGCGCGGCTGGAGCCGAAAGCGGAAAGCGTGGCCGCAGCGGTTGGCAGGATTGGGTTACCCTGCCTGTGTCCGGCTATGTCTCGCGGTCTGTTCACTCCTTTGCTCGTATGACGAGAACGGGGCAGGAAGCGCGACGCATGACCCCCTCGGCGACGCTGCCCAGCAAGGCGCGTTGCACGCCCCCGCGGCCGTGGCTGCCGATCACGATGAGATCCGCGGGCCATTCTCCGGCAGCCTTCACGATCTCGTCGGCGGGCGTTCCTGCAACGACGAACTCGAGCGCCGACGGTTGCAGCGACAGGCGCTGACGGAAGCCTTCCAACAGCCGCTTTCCGTCTTGCTTGGCCCGATCGATCAATTCGTTTGGCGAAATTCCGGTATCGCCGCCATAGTTGGTAGACGTGTCGATGGCGTGGACAAGCGCTACGTCAGCGCCAAGCGAACGTGCAAGCTCGACACCCACGTCGGCGGCGTGCGCGGCGATCGGCTCACTATCGACTGCAACAAGGACTCTTCGAAAGCTCATGGTCATCTCCCGTGTTCAGCTTTGGAGGTTGGGAATGGCTACCGAAGACGGGCTACTCCCGCGTTCGTTTCTGAAGGAATTTTTTGCCCAGCACCCTCTTCGCGACGCAAGCGATCTAGGCCGTCGTGCGCAATTGCGCCGTGCCGCCGTCGCGAAGGACAATCAGCGGGACAGCTATAAAGCCGCTTACGAGAACCAGCCAATCCTGTGTTACGCCGAGCACGATGGCCGCGCTTCCGCCAATCAGCGACCAGACGAAGGGGATAACTAGCAGCCAGCGGGGCAGGGGCTGCGTCGTTAGCAGGAGCATGCCGAAGGTGAACATCGTCACCGGACACGGTGTCACGCCGAACATCGGCACCTCCGGATAGGCGTGACCCGTCGACATCCCGATCAACGGGTAGAGGATTGTTGCGTAGACTAGGAAAGCTGCGCCCATCCACGCGACCGGTCCTGACTGAAAGCCGAAGTGGAGCCGGTCATGCTGGACCCCAGCGTAGGCCAGGAATCCTCCTTGAAGCAGGAACAACGCAGCGAAGAGATAAGCCACCGTGTTGATCGGCGCGAAGAACAGCCCGTGATACGCAATCCCGGTCCAAACCCACATCGCGGCGAGAACGCCCGCGATAATCCGGTTGGAGGAACGGCTAGGTCGAAATAACAAGGCGACGACGATGATGCCGGACAGATAGGTCACGATCTGCAGAGGCCAGATCGCATCATTGTACGTGACTAAGACGCCAAGGAATTGCTCGCGCGTGAACGGCAGCATCAGCCACGACTCCCATCTGCTAATGCACGAGATCAGAGCTATTGCGGCCACGCTTTGATCTGGCGCAACCGACGGCGCTTGGGCGTTCGGTTCGCTGTCAAGCGTCCAACACGTCACACGGCAACAGGCGACCGCCCGACGGTGTTGGCCGGACCCGCCACTTCCAGGACCATGTTCGACCAACCGCGCGACGAACCAGCGCACACACTCCGACTTCGAGCCGCCACGTGCTTCCGTGGTGCTTCCGCGGCGATTGTCCTTCCCGGGATGCGTCGCTAAGTCATTGATAAATGGCGGACCCGGCGAGATTCGAACTCACGACCTCTGCCTTCGGAGGGCAGCGCTCTATCCAGCTGAGCTACGGGTCCGGCGCGGCGGAACATACCGGAGGGGGCTCTGCTGCGCAACGCACGCGCTGCGGTTCGGAAATCGGCCTGAGAGGGCAGATTCGGGCGCCGAGGTTGAACGTTGCAGGCCGACTGTTATGGTCGTCTCGATAGACGAACAAACGCTATATCCGCGTATTTGTTGAGGTTTTTCGGGAGGTTCAGCCGTGTCCGATCACGCACTTCGTCACGCCGTCAACATCAAGGCGGAGGCCGCCAGGGTCCACGCCGCCCTCACCACCCTGGAGGGACTCAAGGGCTGGACCATGGCGGAGGTCTCGGGCGGCGGCGGCGTGGGCAGCCAGTGGACCCTGAACTATGCCGATGGACCAAAGTTCGTCTGGGAGGTCGCCTCGCAGGGGGCCGATACCATCGTCTGGAAGTGCATCGAAGGGCCGGGCGACGCGGCCGGCACCAGTGTCTCCTTCAACCTTGGCCAGACGCCGCACGGGCGGGTTCATCTCAGCTTCGCCCATTCCGGCTGGCCGCATCAGAAGGGCAACTTCGAGAAGTGCAATGCCCTCTGGGGCATGATGCTGCATCACCTCAGGGCCTATGCCGAGCATGGCCGGACCGCGCCCGCCTATTCCTGACCGAACTTTTGATACGGGTGATGCAATGCAGCAGTCCCTTTCCGAGTTCGTCGATGCCATGGACAAAGCGGGCTTCCTCGTCCGCATCAAGGATGAGGTGCGCGTCGACCAGGTGCCGAAGCTCATGGAAGCCCATCCGACCAAGGCCGTCCTGATCGAGAAGATCAAGGACACCGAGTTCTCGGTGCTGGCCAACGCCTATTCCAACCAGGACATGTTCGCCTGGGCCATGGGTTGCGACAAGACGCGGACCGGCCTCGAAATGGTGGCGCGCTCCAAGGGTCGCGTGAAGTGGGAGACCGTGACGACGGCGCCCTGCAAGGAGGTGATCCTGAAGGGCGACGAGGTCGACCTCACGCGCCTGCCGCTGTTCCTGCATCACGACCGCGACGGCCACGCCTACACCAACGACAATCTCTTCATCAGCAAGCATCCCGATACCGGCGTCTATGACTGGGGCATCTACCGCTCGATGTTCCGGACCAAGAACGAGAAGTCGGTCGACATGACCTGCACCTCGCACCGCCAGCGCATCCATGCGATGGCGGCGGCGGCGAAGGGCCGGAATCTCGAGGTCGCGATCGTGCTGGGCGGTCCGACCCTGGACAAGATGGCCGCACTGGCCGGGGTCACCGCCGACACCGACGATTTCGAGGTGCTGGGCGCCTTCTACGGCGCGCCGGCCAAGATGATCAAATGCGAGACCATCGACGTGATGGTCCCGGCCAACGCCGAGATCGTGCTCGAATGCGAACTGATGGCGCTGGAAGGGCTGGTCTACGACGAGGGCCCGTACGGCGAGTTCACCGGCATGTACGGCGGCGGCATCAAGCACAACTATCGCCTCAAGGTGAAGGCGATGACCCATCGCAAGGGCGGCATCTTCCAGCACTGCACCATCGGCGGCCTGCATCCCTGGTACACCGACAACATGTTGCAGCTGCCGGCGATCGAGGCCGACCTGTTCAACGGGCTGAAGCAGGCCGGCATCGACGTGCGCGAGGTGCGCTGTCCGCTGGGCGGCCTGTCCAACATCGCCTATGCCAAGATCCACCCGCTGGGCGCCGGCGATTCCAAGCAGGCGCTGGGCATCATGCTGACCTGCTCCAAGCAGGGACTGCCGAAGATCGCCATGGTGTTCGATGCCGACGTCGACATCTGGGACGACCAGGCGGTGCTGGCCGCCATGGCCTATCGTTACATGCCGGACAAGGACACGGTGCGGCTCGACGGGCTCAACACCATGACCGTCGATCCCAAGAGCCCGATCCTGGGCATCGCCTCCAAGATCGGCATGGACTGCACGGTGCCGCTGGGCCTGGACGTGAACCCCAACGAGTTCGTGCGCAGCACCGTCACCGATCTCGGCGACCCGCCGGCCGGGCTGAAGATCATGACGGAAGACGAGCTGACCAAGGACATGGAAGCGTTCATCGGAATCGAGCCGCGCGCCTGGCACGACATCCTGAAGCAGTATCACGGCCAACCCTACCCGGTGCTCTACCGGGCCTTCGGCAACCTCCGGCACAGGCTCGGCCGCGCCAACGATCCGCCGTGGTATCGCTACACCCTGTCCGACACGCCCTTCTCCTGGGAGGCCAAGCCGGCGCCGCTGAACCACTCGGACCCGCGCCACATCAAGACCGGCGGCTGAGGGCCCTCCAATGGCAGCGAGCGAACCCGTGCGGCGCATGGTGGTCGGCATCACCGGCGCCTCGGGAACGGTCTACGGCATCCGCGTGCTCGAAGCATTGCGGGCGCTCAGGATCGAGAGCCATCTCGTGATCTCCAAGGCGGGCGACCAGACGCGCTCGCTCGAGACCGACATGTCGGCGGCCGAGCTGCGGGCGCTCGCCGATCACGTCTATGCGCCGGGCGATATCGCGGCTTCCATCTCCAGCGGCTCGTTCCAGACCATGGGCATGATCGTGGCGCCCTGTTCGGTGCGCACGCTGAGCGAGATCGCGACCGGCGTGACGTCGGGGCTCGTCTCGCGGGCTGCCGATGTCTGCCTGAAGGAGCGTCGGCGGGTCGTGCTGATGTTCCGCGAGACGCCGCTGCATGCCGGCCACATCAAGAGCATGCTGGCCGTCACCGAGATGGGCGCCATCGTCGCGGTGCCGTCGCCTGCCTTCTACACGCGACCGAAGACCGTCGATGAGATCGTGACGCACTCCGTCGCCCGCGTGCTCGACCTGTTCGGTCTCGACACCCGGACCTTCCCGCGCTGGACCGGCCCCTCCGGCGTGGAGAAGCCGGCCGCGACGAGGCGCAGGAGCAGCAAAGGATGAAGAGACGCTTCACGATCGTCGCCCTGATGATCGCGCCGGTCGCTTCTGCAGCGCGCGCCCAGCAGACGCCGGACGAGGTCCGTGTCGTGGAATCGACGCCGGCGGCCCATGCCCGGATCGGCCCCAGGAGCAGCGCCTTCTTCGTGCGCTTCGACCGCCCCGTGGACCACATCAAGTCGACGCTGGTCATCAAGCAGGGCGACAAGGTGATCGAGCGCCTGCACCCGCGTCTGGAATCGGCCCCGGAGGTCCTGTTCGCCGCGGCGCCGACCCTGCCGCCGGGCAGCTACATGCTGCACTGGACGGTGATCACTCTCCAGGGAACGAAGGCCATCTCGGGCGACATTCCCTTCCAGGTCTCCAACCCGTAGGCACGGCGTGCCGCCCGTCCCTTCAAGTCACCTTGAGGATCCTGCGGCCTGCAAAGATCGTCAGGAAGGCCACCGCCACGCCGAGCGCGGCTTCGACCACCCGGTCGACCAGGATGGGCGGCCAGGGGGCGCCTCGGCTCAGATTGCTCATGCCGATGGCCAGCGGACAGAAGAAGAGCAGGGCGACGCCGTAGTTGCGCGAGACCGCGATCTCGGCGGCGGCCTGGCAGACGACGATGATCGCGATCAGCGCGAGAGGGCCGGGGGCGAAGGAGAACAGGACGCCGGCGACGGCCACGCCTCCGATCGTGCCCAGCATGAGATGGATCGCGCGGCGCCAGACATCCTTCGCGGCCAGCGTCGGCATCAGGGCCGCGACGGTGACGGCTGCCCAGAACGGATGGCCGATGCCCAGGCCGAGGGCCAGCGACCAGGCGGCGAGCACGCCCAGTGTGGCAGCCGCCAGCACGACCAGATGCTGGCGGCGGTCGAGGTCGGCATAGCCCGCAGCGATGCGCCGCCGCCACCCGTCGGGTTTTTCCTCGGCGGGCGACGCGCCGATGGCGTTGATCACCGCCAGCAACACCGAGAAGGCCGCGCCGCCCGCGCCCACGGCGAGGGCGAGCGGCAGGCTCTCCCACTTCGCCGGAATGGCAGCGACGATCAGCTGCACCAGCACGAAGAACATTTCCCCGCGCGGCATCCAGCGCATGACCGTGCCGAGCGTCGCCGCGGCGGAAACGGTGACCGCGAGCAGGACGGCCAGTATCCAAAGCGGCGCCTGCGATGCGGACCAGACCATGGCCGAGGCCATGGCGAGGACCAGGCCCGTACCCGCGACGATCTGGCTTTCGACTCGCCGCTTCGCGGGCTCACTGTGGCCATAGAGCATCGCCAGCCCGCCGAACGCCGCATAGACAGCGAGATCGAGACGGCCGATGGCTTCCAGCGCCAGCAACGGCAGACCCACCGCCTCCGCCACGCGAACGGCGGCCTCGATGTCATGGCGGCGGATGTCGGCAAGAAATCTGCGCATCACCCTTTGTACCCGATAACCGCAAGGACGGATTGACCATGCCCTATCAGGACCTGCGCGCTTTCCTCACCGAGCTGAAGAAGGCCGGCGAACTCGTCGAGGTCGCCCGGCCGGTCTCGCCCCGGTATGACATCGCGAAGGCACTCGCCCGGACGAGTGCGGTCCAGGGGCCGGCGCTCCTGTTCACGCAGACCGGGACGGATTTCCCGCTGGTAGGCGGCGTCTACGGAAACCGCCGGCTTGCGCTGAAGGCCTTCGAAGCCACCGAGCAGACGATCCATGACAGGGTGCTGAAGGGCGTTGCCGAGCCGGTCGGACCCGTCGACTTCAAGGGGACGGCGCCCTGCCAGGAAGTCGTGCTGACCGGCGATGCGATCGACGTGACGAAGCTGCCGGTGCCGATCTACAGCCCGAAGGACGGAGGTCCGTACATCACCGCCGGCATCGTCGTGTCGGAGAATCCCGAGACCGGCATTCCCGACATCGGTAACTACCGGTTCCAGGTGCATGGGCCCAGGGAGCTCGGTGTGTTCTCGGCGCCGAACCATCGCTTCGGCAAGAACATGGCCCATGCCGTCGCGATGGGGAAGGAACTGCACGGCGCCGTTGCCATCGGCGTCGATCCGCTCACGATGTTCTCCTGCCAGGTCCAGTCGAGCGACGCGACCAACGACTGGTTCGTCGCCGGCGGCCTGCGCGGCGCGCCGGTCGAGCTCGTGAAGGCGGTCAGCAACGACCTGAAGGTTCCGGCCTGGGCCGAGATCGTGATCGAGTTCGTCGTCGACACGAAGACACGGAAAATGGAAGGCCCGCTGGGCGAATACACCGGCTACTACACGCCGGGTTCTTTGAAGCCGGTGGCACGGATAACCGCGATCACCCACCGCAAGGGCGCGATCTTCCAGGGCCTGCTCACCGGCAAGCCGATCACCGAGAACCATGTGCTGAAGCAGATCCCGTTCGAGACGTCGATCCTGCGTCAGCTCCAGGCGCAGTTCCCGACCATTTCCGACATCTCCATCAACAGCTCGGGCGGGGTGCAGACCTATGTCGTCATCGCCATGAAGCCGCGCTACGAGGGCGAGGCGCGCCACGCTATACTCGCGACGATCGCGGGCAACCTGCACCCGAAGTGGGTGATCGTGGTCGATCCCGATATCGACATCCGCAACTCGGCCGAGGTCGAGTGGGCGCAATCGTTCCGCGTCAAGCCGGGCCAGGACGTCTTCATCGTCGACCGTACCGCCACAGCGCCGCTCGATCCCTATACCAACGGCGGCTACTCCTCGTCGGTCGGCATCGACGCCACCAAACCTTTCGGCGAGGCGTTTCCAGAAGTATCCGAAGTACCGGGCTGGAAGGACTTCCCGCTGCCCGAGCTCGATGTCCTGAAGCACAAATAACGGGCCGGAAAGCGTCTGTTGGGCTTGGCGGCACGGCGCGTATCGGCGACAGTCCGGCCACAAGAACCGACCGGGAGGAATGAGATGACCGACCAGAACCGCCGCGGCTTCGTCCGCGCTTCGGGCGCCGCCGCCGCGCTCGCCACCCTGGGACTCGCGAGCCGCGCCGGCGCTCAGGGTACCCCGCCGCTCGAATCCGTGCGCGTCGTCACCGGCTTCCCGCCGGGCGGCACGTCCGACACGCTGTGCCGCCGCGTCGCCGAGGGGCTGAAGGGCACCTCCTACACGAAGGTGGCGATCGTCGAGAACAAGCCGGGCGCCGGCGGCCAGATCGCCATCCAGTCGATGAAGGGCGCGGCGACCGACGGCAGCGTCATCCTGCAGACGCCGGCCTCGATGCTGATGATCTATCCGCACATCTACAAGAAGCTCGCCTACGACGCCTTCACCGACGTGACGCCGGTGACGCTCGCCTGCACCTTCGACTTCGGCTTCTGCGTCGGTCCGGCCGTGCCGGAGAGCGTGAAGAACATTCCGGAGTTCCTGGCCTGGTGCAAGGCCAACCCCGACAAGGCCAACTACGGCTCGCCGGCCTCCGGCTCGGTGCCGCACTTCATCGGCGTGCTGCTGGGCCAGGCCGGCGGCATCGAGCTGAAGCACGTCGCCTATCGCGGCACCCAGCCCGCGGTGCAGGACATGGTCGGCGGCCAGATTCAGGCCGTCTCCGGCCCGGTCGGCGAGTTCACCCAGCAGGTCGCCGCCGGCAAGGCGCGCCTCCTCGGTGTCTCGGGCGCGACCCGCAGCCGCTTCGCGCCAAACGTGCCGACCTTCGCCGAGCAGGGCTACAAGGACCTGGTCTTCTCCGAGTGGTTCGGCTTCTTCGCGCCGGGCGGCACGCCGGCCCCGGTCGTGAATCGCGCCAACGAGGCGTTGCGCGCCGCGCTCGCCCGAAAGGACGTGATCGACGGTCTCGCCGTCATGGGCCTCGAAATGAAGTCCTCGACCCCGCAGGAACTCGGCGCGCTCCTGAAATCGAGCTACGACCGCTGGGGCCCGATCGTGAAGAAGATCGGATTCACGGCGGATTCGTGACCGCGCTCCTTTGAGGTCAAACCCGCTTCGCCTCGTCGCGTGCATAGGTCGCGACGGCGCGGTCGACCAGGGTCTTGCGGTCGATCTTGTTGGTTCCCGCGAGCGGTAGTTCATCGACGAACCAGACGGCGCGCGGGTGGGCGTAGGCCGGGCCGTTGTCGAGGGCGAAACGGCGCAGCGCTTCCTCGGTCGGTGAGGTGCCGGGCTTCGCGACGACGAAGGCGACCGGGAGCTGGTACTTGATCTCGTCCGGCACCGACACGACGCAGGCCTGTGCCACGTCGGGATGCTGGCCCAGCAGTTTCTCGACCTCGCCGGGATAGACGTTCTCGCCGCCGCACTGGAACATGTCGTCGGCCCGGCCGACGAAGAAGACGAAGCCGTTCTCGTCGCGCCGCATCACGTCGCCGGTATCGTACCAGCCGTCGATCAGGCGCTTCTTCGTATCGGCCTCGCGGTTGAGATAGCCGCTCATGAGGGCGGGCGTGCGGATGTGCAACACGCCCTGCGTCGGGCCGGTTTCCGCTCCCCCGACGAACTTCACCTCGATGCCGGCGCGCGGATAGCCGAGCGCACCCATGGGCTTGGGGATGCCGTCCGGATGCGGGCCGAAGCCCAGCGGCCCGGACTCCGTGGTGCCCCAGCTGTTGGCCGTCTCGGCGTTGGGGAACATCCGGTGCATCTGCTCGAAGAACTCCGCGGTCGACGGCGCCGAGCCCGTGACCGCGGTGGTGACGCAGCCCAGGTCCGCTTTGGCAAGTTCCTCGGTTTCGCGCATCACCAGCGCCAGCATGGTCGGCACCGAGGTGATCATCGCAACGCGATTGCGGTCGATGGCGCGGATGAAGCCGCGGGCGGTGAAGTTCGTCATCAGCACGATCGTGCCGCCGTTGATCATCGCCATCTTGGCGCTGAACAGGCCGTTCATGTGGAACAGCGGCGCGGCGATGATGATCTTCTGTCCCTCGATTGCGGGCCTCTGCTCCGGCGTGGCGCCGGTCGCCCAGAGGTAGCCGCCATGCGTCAGCGGCACGCCCTTGGGCAGGCCGGTCGAGCCCGACGTGTAGAGGATCATGGCGACCTCTTCGGGCGCCATTTCGACCGGCTCGAACGGGCCCGGGTCGAGCAGATCGTCGAGTTCCTCCATCGCGACGGTCGGCACCAGCGACCCGACCAGCGGCGCGCGCTCGGCGTCGGCGATCGCCAGCTTGACGGAAGAGTCCTTCATGATGTGGGCCACCGTCTCGCGTGGCAGCTTGTGATTGACGCAGACCGATACCAGCCCGGCCGCCATGGTGGCCATGTAGAGCACGAGATAATCGGCGCTGTTGGCCGCCACGATGGCCACCGCCTCGCCACGTCCGAGCCGGCGCTTCAGCAGGCCGCGCGCCAGGGCCGCTATTCGGAGGCGCGCCTCGCCGTAGCTCAGCCGGAGCTGTTCGTCGCCCTCGGGCGAGACCTGGATGATGAAGGGTTGGTCGGCCGGTGCCTGCGGGTCGAGGATGGCGGCGAGATTCCTGAGAGTCATGATTTCCTGATTGATCGACGGACGACCGCGCTGCAAGCGACGTGCCGGATTTCAGCGCCGGTGATGGAATTGCGAGCCGCCATACGACTGGTCGGTGGGCACGATCTCCATGAAGCTCACATCCATGCGCTGCGGGGCGCCCAGCACGAACATGACCGCTTCGGCGATGTCGGTGGGCTGCAGCGTCTCGAAGCCGTCGTAGAAGCGGCGCCGTCCTTCCTCGCGATCCGCCATCAGGTCGAGATGGGCGCCGGTCTCGACCCGGCCCGGCGAGATCTCGGTCACCCGGACGCCCGATCCATGCAGGTCGAGCCGCAGCGTCTGGCTGAGATTGTGGATGGCCGCCTTCGTCATGGCGTAGACCGGCATGCCCGGCAGCGCCCAGGTCCCCGACGTCGATCCGAGATTGACGATGTGGCCCAGCCCGCGGGCCCGCATGCCGGGCACGACGGCGGCGAGGCAATTGAGCGTGCCGCGCAGGTTCACGTCCATCAGGGTGGCGATATCGTCGGGCGCGGTCTCCCATGAAACGCCGCCGCGCACCGGCGCCGAGGCGTTGTTGACCAGGATGTCGGCATCGAGCGAACCGAGCGCGCTCAGCACCGCCTCGCGGTGGGAGATGTCGAGCGCCATCGGTCGGCAGCCGGTTTCCTGCGCAAGCTCCGTCAGATCCTCGGCCGAGCGGGCGACGGCATAGACGTCGAGCCCGCCGATCGTGAGTTCGCGGACGATCGCCGCGCCGATGCCGCGGCTGGCGCCGGTGACGATGGCAGTGCGATAGCGATCGAGTGACACGGCTTCCTCCTTTGCCCGGCGCGAACGGCCGCCTAGAGTGCCACCATAGCGCATCGAAGCTGGAGCAAGGCATGGCCAAGAAAGTCTTTCCCGACGGCACCGAGGTGGCGGGGTTCTACGTCCGCACCATCAGGAGCGGGCCGTTCGTCTTCGTATCGGGCACGACCTCACTCAATCCGAAAGGGCAGGTCCAGGGCAAGGACGCGGCCCAGCAGACGACGATCACCATGCGCAAGATCGAGGCCGGTCTGAAGTCCGCCGGGGCGAAGCTCAGCGACCTCGTGCGGACGACGATCTACGTGACCGACATCCGCGACATGGGGGCGGTGACGACGGCGTTGGGCAAGTCGCTGAAGGGCGCGGTGGTCACATCGACGCTGGTGGCCGTGAGCGCCCTTGCCGTGCCGGGTCTGCTGGTCGAGATTGAGGCCACGGCCGTCCTCGATAAGTGATGAAGGGCGCGGGTGATGGAGAGCGTGGGATGAGCGGGAAGAGGGTGAGGTTACTGGGGCGCCGGCAGGCGCTGGTCGGGTCCGTGGGGGCCGTGGGAACGATGCTGGCGGCACCGGCGATCGCCCAGCAGCGCGTCAAGTCCGGAACCGTCAACATCGAGCAGGTCCAGGTGGCCTTCTTCGGCAGCGGAAACGTCGGCAGCGGTACCCTTCACTACGAGGGCCGCAGCTACCGCTTCTCGGTCGGCGGCCTGGGCGTCGGCGGGTTCGGCGTCTCCAAGATGGAGGCCTATGGCGACGTCTACAATCTGAAGGAGCTGCGCCAGTTCCCCGGCGCCTATGGCCAGGCGCGCTATGGCGCGGCCTATGGCGACCAGGGCAAGGGCGAGATGTGGCTGGAGAACACCAACGGCGTGATGATCGACCTCAAGACGCGCCGCCAGGGACTCGCCGTATCGCTCGGCGCCGACGCCGTCATCATCGACTTCAAGTGAGAGCGCCCATGACGATGTTCAGCCGCGCCCTCGCCGGCGCCCTCGTTGTTCTGGCCGCCGCTCCGGCCGTGGCGCAGGACGAGACCCAGACCTTCAATGCCTTCGCGGTGGTGCTCGCCAACGGCTCCGTCGTGCGGGCCGGCGACAAGCAGCTCGTCGTGGCGGGCAACCTGGCCGGTCCCATGTTCATCGAGACCGACGAGGGGCCGCAGCAGGCCGGCCGCGTCGGCTGCGCCCTGTCGTCGAAGATCGACCAGGCCAGTCGCAAGACCAGTGCGACGGGAGCCTGCACCTTCACGGCCCACGACGGAGCGACCGCGTGGGGCGAATGGGACTGCGCCGGGTACGAGCTCGTCGGTTGCCGGGGCACGTTCAAGCTGACGGGCGGCACGGGCCGCTTCGAGGGCGCGAGCGGGGAGAGCACGCTCATCTGGCGTCCGACGGCCCTGGAGTTGAAGAAGCAGCTCGACGGCATGGCGGTCGACAATGCCAGCGGCATCGTCCTGTGGCGCGAGTTCAAGCTGAAGGGCAAGTAGTCCTTCAGCTGGCCGGCGGATAGGGAATGCGGTTGCGCTGGAGGAGCTCCTCCAGCGCCTTGACGCCTTGCTGGTAGCGGCCCTTCTGGCAGTCGAGGGCGGCGCCGAGACGCGTCATGTTGGGACCGCCCGAGCCTTCGCCGCGCTGCAGATTGTAGCGGTCGTAGAGCGCCCCGAGCTGGGCGCAGCGCGCCGCCAGTTGCTCGTCGGTCTGCTGGGCGCGCCCCGAAACCGGGATCAGCAACAGGCCTGCAGCGGCGCATGAAAGCAGCGTGCCAGAGCAGGTTTTCATGTCCCGCAGTAGGCCACGAATCGCCCGACCTTGCACCTGTCCGGCAGCGCGCGGTACTGTTTGCCGCCCGTCTGACGGGGCCAAGGGGAGAGAGACAATGAGAACGCGATCGACGATGCGGTGGATGTTCGTGATGGGCATCACAGGTCTGGTCGCGGCCTGCGCCATGGCCAAGAGCACGCCCGGCGCGGATCCCCGGACGGAGACGAATGCGACGCAGGTGACCTGGACCGACGGCAAGCCCGCCATCGCGATCAGCTGCAAGGAACCCGGCGCGTGTCAGACCCGCGCGGTTGCGATGTGCAACAGCACGGGCGGCGACTATGTCACGCTGAAGATGGAGAACATGCCGACGCGAGGCGACATGACGGAGATCCGGGGCGCCGCCTCGGTCGTCATTCGTTGCGGGACCTAGCGCTCGCCTGATCGCTGCGCTTCGATCCCCACAGGCTCACCATTTCAGGCAGGGATTTCGAGGCGTCGGAGCCCGACGGCAGCTGGGCTTCGTGGTTCGAAATCCACGCCACGACGTCTTCGGTCACGGCCGGACCCGCCTTGTCGCGCATCAACAGGTGATAGCCGTTCTTGTAGAAGGCGAGTTTTGAATCGGCACGGGGCGGCATGATCGCGATGGCCGCCTTGACCGGCTCCTGCGGCACGATCCGATCGCCCAGCCCGTACATCATGAGATAGGGCTCGTCGACCCGGGCCGCGGAAGCGCGCGCATCGTCCATCAGGTCGACCAGCCCATAGGCCATGTCGAGGCGAGGCTGGCGCAGCATCATCGGGTCGTTGCGCAGCTTGTCGATGGTCCTGGGATTGTCGGTCGGCTGGTAGTCGATCGAGGTCGGCCCGGCGGGCATCCAGGGGATGGTGTGGGCGAAGAACCACAGGCCGGCACTGGCCACCGGGCCGAACGTGTCGCGCGAGCGGACGGCCGCCGCCGACAGGATCAATCCGTCCGATTCGGTCCCGCGATCGGCTGCCACCAGCACCACCGCGCCGCCCATGCTCTCGCCGGCCAGATAGAAGGGCACGCCGGGATGGCGCGCGCGCACGAGGGCGGCAACCGTCCGGGCATCGTCGACGAGGCTGTCCGTGCCCGGCCAGCGGCCGCGGGTCGGGCTGCCGCCGAAGCCGCGCTGGTCGTAGGCGTAGGTGGTGATGCCGGCGCCCGACCAGCTACCGGCCGGCTCCTCCCAGGCCATTCGGTAGTCGCCGAAGCCGTGCAGGGCCAGGATGACCGCCTTGGGGGCGCCGTTTGCCGCAGGCCACACCGACAGCGGTAGCGCAGTGCCGTCCGCCGCGACATAACGGTCGTCGGTCAGCCGCGCCGTCTGCACCGCGCCGCCTGCCGGAACGACCGTCGGCGCGCAGGCTGGGAGCATGACCGCGGCCGCCGAGGCCGCTATCATTCGCCGGCGTAACAGGAGTGGGATCGTGACGGAGCCGTTTGAAGTCATCACTGTCGATACTGACCGCGTCGCCTGCGATGGCGGTGGCGGCGCGTTGGGCCATCCCAAAGTGTACCTCAACCTGGGCCCGGAAGGACACGTCGAGTGTCCCTACTGCAGCAGGCTGTACAAGCTGCGCGAGGGCGCACATCCCGCCCACGCCCACTGAGGGAACGACCCCATGAAACAGCTCGGTGAAGGCTGGAACTGGCGCGACCTCAAGGTCGGAGACAAGTTCGTCACCTATGGCCGAACGATCTTCGAGGCCGATCTGCTGAACTTCGTGACCCTTTGCGGCTTTTCCGAGGAGCTGTTCACCAACAGGGAATACATCAGGGAGCACGCGCCCATGCGCGGCGGCCATCCCGTGCCGGGCGCCCTGGTCTATTCGATGGCCGAAGGGCTGGTGATCCCCACGACCCTGCAGGGAACGGGCCTCGCCTTCCTGTCGATGGGTTTCGACATCAAGGGTCCGACCTATGTGAACGACACGCTGCACGTCGAGATCGAGGTCACCGAGATCAAGCCGACCTCGAAGGACCCGATGCGCGCGCTGGTGCGGACCACCAACCTGGTGAAGAACCAGAAGGGCGAGACGGTGCTCATCTACACGCCGCTGCGCATGATGCAGGGAAGCTGACCTCCGATGCCGATGCCGACCGACGCCGAGATCGTCCGCTACCGCGAGGACGGCGCCGTCTGCCTGCGCGCCGCCATTCCCATGGAGTGGATCGAGCGGATGCGCGCGGCCGTGGACGACGATATGGCGAGTCCCGGGCCGATGGTGCGAATCAATACGCCTCAGGGCGCGCCCGGCCTGTTCTTCGTCGACTTCCAGCTCTGGCAGCGCCATCCAGCGGCCCGCGCCTTCGCCTATGAGTCGCCGGCGCGCGAGATCGTGGCGAGGCTCATGGGCTCGAAGGAGGTCGTCTACTATCACGACCATCTGCTGGTGAAGGAGCCGGGCACGCAGGAGCGCACGCCCTGGCATCACGACCAGCCCTACTATCCGATCGACGGCGAGCAGGTGATCTCGCTGTGGACGCCGCTCGACCCGGTCGACCGCGAGACCTGCGTCGAATACGTGAAGGGGTCGCACCGCTGGGGGCGCTGGTTCCAGCCCAAGTTCTTCAAGCAGGGCGGTGTCGACCTGCAGGTCCAGGACAGCCGCTTCGAGCCGCTGCCCGATCTCGATGCCGAGCGCGACAAGCACGAGTTCCTCGCCTGGGACATGGAGCCGGGCGACGTCATTGCCTTCCATGCGCTCACATTGCACGGCGCGTCTGGCAACCGCTCGACCTCGCGCCGCCGCCGCGCCTACGCGACGCGCTGGTGCGGCGACGATGCCCGTTACGGCGCCCGGGTGGGCCAGATCTCGCCACCCATCGAAGGGCACGGGCTGAAGCCGGGCGACCGGCTCGAATGCGAGACTTTTCCCAAGGTCTGGCCGGCGTAGATCAGGCGCCCGAGTCGAACCCGTCCAGCCATTCGCGGGCAAGGTGCAGCTCGCGGAAGATCTTCACGGGGCGGTCACCTTCGGCGAGCACCTCGAACAGCCTGGCCTGCTGGTAGGCGTGTTCGGAGACCGCGACGATGGCGAGCGGGCCGAGCTTGCCCATTTTCAGATAGGCACGGATCCGGGCGCCGAGCACCATCATGTCGGCGTCGCTCAGCATCATGCTGGCGTTCGTGGTGTCGAATATCTTTCGGTAGGGCAGGGCGTCGGCGACGGCCACGCCGTCGAGATACTCTTCGACATCCGCTAGTCGGAGCTCGTCGCGCGCGACGGCAATCACCAGTTGGTGCGGCTTGGAGATCGTCCACTGGACCGGCATGCCAACGGACTATGCCGGAACGCCAGTACGTCCCACAAGCGCCCGCGCGTTACGGAACGAGGACGGCCTTGCCGACGACGGTGCGCTCCTCGATGAGGCGAAAAGCCTTCACCCAATCTGCAAGGTCGTAGGTCGCGGCCACGGTCGCCTTGAGCTTGCCTTCGGAGAACCAGCGCGTGAGGTCCTTCTGCGCCGCAGCCACCAGCGCGCGGCGCTTCGCGAGCGCCTCCGCTTCCTTGGGCGAGGGCACGCCCTTGCCGCCCCAGCCGTTCCAGTAGCCGTAGTAGAAGCCGATCACCGTCACGTTCTTGACCAGCAGGATGTTGGCCGGGATCTGCGGAACGGTGCCGCTGGCGAATCCCATCGGGATGATGCGACCCTCGGGCGCCACGCAGCGCAGCGACGCATCGAAGGCCGATCCCCCGACCGGATCGTAGATCACATCGGCGCCGCGGCCGCCGGTGATTTCCAGCACCTTGGTGCGCAAATCCTCCGCGCGATAGTCGATCAGATGATCCGCGCCGGCCTCGCGCGCCGCCTTCAGCTTGTCGGCGCCGCCGGCGCTGGCAATCACGATCGCGCCCATCGCCTTGCCGACCTCGATGGCGGTGAGGCCCGAGCCGCCGCCCGCGCCGTGCACCAGCAGCACCTCGCCGGGCTGCAGGTTGGCCTTCCACTTCAGGGCGCCGTAGGCCGTGGGGTAGAGAGTCGGAAAATTGGTCGCCTCGGCGTAGGGCATGATCTCGGGGATCGGTACCAGGTTCGCGGCCGCAGCCGTCGCGTATTCGGCGAAGGCGCCCTGGCTGACTCCCGTCGCGATACGGTCGCCGACCGACACGTTGGTCACGCCGTCGCCCAGCGCCACGACATGGCCGGCCAGCTCGTTGCCGGGCACGTAGGGCAGGGGCGGCTTGTTCTGGTGCTTGCCCTGCACGCCCAGCATGGCGGCGAAACTCACACCGGCGGCCCGGACCTTGACCAGCACCTCGCCCGCCTTCGGCACGGGCTGGGGAATGTCCTCGACCGTCAGGCTGTCGATCGGACCATAGGCATGACAAACCAGCGCCCGCATATCTCTAACTCCCGGATTACTTCTGGACTCTATTTCTTGAAGGCGCCGTGGCGGCCTTCGCCCTGGGCGAAGCGCGCCGCACCGCTCTGCGATTCCCGTCGCCGGGCCTCGAGCGACAGTTCCATCTCGCGACGGATCGCCGACGCTTCGTCGCGGTCGAAGCTCTCGTAGGCCGATTGGCGGTCCGACGTCATGGCGATCGGCGGAAAGCCGGCGATCTGGCGGGCCAGCGCCTCGGCCTCGGCGCGCGCCGTGCCGCGCGCCACCTTGCGCGTGGCAAGACCGATCGCGATCGCCTCGTCGGCATCGACGGCGCGGCCGGTCAGGAGCATGTCCATGGCGCGGCCCTGGCCCACGATGCGCGGCAGGCGCACGGTCGTGCCGTCGCTCATCGGCACGCCCCAGCGGCGCGAGAAGACGCCGAAGGTCGCCGTCTCGTCGACGATGCGGATGTCGCAGAACAGGGCGACCCCGAGCCCGCCGGCACAGGCATGGCCCTCGATCGCCGCAATCACCGGCTTCGACAGCGGAGCGCGCAGTGGGCCCTGGTCGCTGCCGGCCCACGGGAAATAGTCGGTGCCCGCGCCGAGCTCCTTGAGATCGGCGCCGGCGCAGAAGGCGCCGCCCGCGCCGGTCAGCACGGCGACGCGCGCGCCGGCATCGGCCTCGAAGGCACGCAGCGCGTCGGCGAGCCCGTGCGCCGCCTCGTTGTCGAGCGCGTTCCGCGCCTGCGGCCGATTGATGACGATGGTGGTCACCGGCCCCTCGGCCTCGACCAGAATCTTCTGTGTGCTCATGCCATCGTCTTAGCGAACCGTGGCGAGCTCGTCTTCAAGCTGGGCATTGGAACGGGCCGGTGTGCGGAAGTACCACCAGTTCTCCTGGGGGGTCCATTTTTCCTTCCGGGCGGTGCCGTGTCCCCAGACGCAACGCTTGAAGTCGCGCGTCCCGGCCATGAAGGCCCGGTCGGCCTCGTCGAGCTTCAGCGCATGGTCGCCCATTTCCTCGCGGCTGAACATCGGCAGCGCCTCGAGGATCAGCTCGCGCACATCGACGTCGTTCAGCCAGTTGTCGAGGTCGAACGTATAGTCCTGCCGTTCCAGATCCCTGGCGAAGCCGGCCCACTGGTCGATCAGCTCGTGCAGCTCGGCGACGTCGGGCGGGCCGGGTGGCGGTGGCGGCTTCAATTGCTTCCCCGTTCGGACTGCCGGCGGTAATAGCGCTCGCCGTCGTTGGGCTTGAAGAAGGTTCTGATCACTCCGTTGGAATTGAACGCGATGAAGGCGCCGGTGTCACGGTCGAAACGGGTGACGACGCCGTCCCGCCGCACCGTCTCGAGGATTGCTCCGCCGACCTTCGCATCGCGCAGGAGCTGCGCCTGCCGGAGATAATCCTGCTTCGTGATGCGGCCGAACTCGCTGCCGTGCTTCTGGTAGTGGTCGTCGAGGCGGCGCTGGTCGGCGAAGCCGACGCTCGCACCCCAGCCCTGGCCCGTCTCGCGCGCCTCGGCGGAAATCGGGGCACCGCGCGCGACTTCGCGTTGTCCGCGTTCGGAGGTCTGGGTCCAGAAGAGAAAGATCGCGACCACCGCCAGCGCCGCCGTCAGCAGACGGCGCCACGGCAAGCCGCGGGTGCGGAGGGTCATGATCCTATTGTGCGCCGCCTTTGAACCAGCGCGCAATCATGCGGCGCTCGGCATCGGTGATGTTCGTCATGTTGCCCGGCGGCATGACGCGCGAGGCGGCGGCCTGCTGGTTGATGGCCGCGGCCATGGCGTGAATTTGCGCAGGCGTCTCGAGCAGGAGTCCCTTGGGCGGTGCCAGGAAGCCTTCCTGGGTGGGCTTTGCGGCGTGACAGGGCGTGCAACGCGACTGGATGATGGGCTGGACCTCGGCGAAGGCCACCGGTCCTCCGCCGTCGGCGCTCGGCCTTGGCAGGGCGAGCAGGGCCGTGATGGCGATGAAGACGAAGCCCGCCGCCAGGACCAGCGGGTTGGCATTGCCCTTGTGGCGCTGGACGAACCATACGCGGATCAGGGCGCCGGCGACCGAGATCGTGAGCAGCAGCACCCAGTTCCACTCGTGGCCGTAGAGCCCCGCATAGTGGTTGCTGATCATCGTGAACAGCACCGGGAGTGTGAAATAGGTGTTGTGGACCGAGCGCTGGCGGCCCCGCAGCCCGTGGATCGGGTCGGGGATGCGGCCCTCTTCCTTGGCCTTCACCAGCTCGCGCTGGCCGGGAATGATCACGAAGTAGACGTTCAGCACCATGATGGTGCCGAGCATCGCGCCGAAATGGATGTAGGCGCCGCGACCGGAGAAGATGTGGCAGAGCGCCCAGGCGGCGGCGACGCAGTACAGGAAGACGAGGCCGCCCAGCACGACATCGTCCTGGCCCAGGGTCGAGCGGCAGAGAAAGTCGTAGACCAGCCATCCCAGCACGAGGAACCCGAGCCCGATGGCGATCGCCTGCGCCTGCGTCAGCGGCAGGACCGACGGATCGATCAGCGCGACTTCGGCCCCGTAGTAGTAGACGAGGCAGAGCAGGAAGAAGCCGGTGACGAGCGTCGTGTAGGCTTCCCACTTGAACCAGTGCAGTTCGGGCGGCAGCCGCTCGGGCGCCACCTTGAACTTCTTGGCCGTGTAAAAGCCGCCGCCGTGGACCGCCCAGACCTCGCCGCCGATTCCCCTGGCCTCGTCGGCGGGATCGAGCGGCTTGTGCAGGTGGTTGTCCAGCCAGATGAAATAGAAGGAGGCGCCGATCCAGGCGATGCCCACGATCATGTGGGCCCAGCGCAGCAGCAGGTTCAGCCAGTCGACGAAGAAAGCAGCGTCCATCCCATCTCCCTCAGTGCGCCGCTTCGGCCTCCCGCCCGGCTGCCGTCGCCTCGGCCGCGGCGTCGGCGCTGCCCCTCATCCCGTTGAAATAGGCGTTGAGCAGGACAGCCGATATCGAGGCCAGCAGGATGCCGCTGTGGAGCAGCGGGCCCAGCGCCTTCGGCATCTGGCTGAAGAAGTGCTCCGAGACAAGGGGGATCATACCGAGGCCCATGCTGACGGCAACGACGTAGGTGTTGCCCGGATTGCCGCGGAAGTCGACGCGCGACAACACCCGAATGCCGGTGGCGCAGATCATGCCGAACATGACGATGCCGGCGCCGCCCAGGACGAACTGCGGGACCGAGGCGACGATCGTGGCGATCTTGGGGAACAGGCCGAGCATCAGCATGATGACGCCGCCGGTCGCCGTGACCCAGCGCGAGCGTATGCCGGTGACGCCGACCAAGCCGACATTCTGCGAGAACGAGGTGTAGGGGAATGTATTGAAGATGCCGCCGATCACGGTGCCCAGGCCGTCGGCCCGCAGGCCCCGTGTCATCTCGTTCCTTCCGATCGTGTGGTCGGTGACCTCGCCCAGGGCCAGAAAGACACCGGTCGATTCGATCATCACCACGACCAGGACCAGGCACATGGTGAGGATCGCCAGCGGGTCGAAGGTCGGCCAGCCGAACTGGAACGGATGGACGAGTTGGACCCAGCTGGCCTGCGCGACGCCGGCGAAACTCACCTCACCCAGCGCGAAAGCCACGAGCAATCCGGCGATCAGCCCCAGGAGCACGGCAATGTTGGCGAAGAAGCCCGTGCAGTACTTCGTGGCGCCGAGGATGACCAGAAGCACCATGAGCGACACGGCGAGGTAGAGCGGGTCGCCGAAGCGCGGGTTGCCGGCGCCTCCGGCGGCCCAGTTGACGCCGACGCCCAGCAGGGAAACGCCCACGACCGTTATGATGGTGCCGGTGACCACGGGGGGAAACAGGGGCAGGAGCCGGCTGATGAACGGCGCCACCAGAATGCCGAAGAGGCCGGCGCCGATCACCGCGCCGTAGATGCCGAGCAGGCCGAGCCGTGGATCGGCGGCCATCGCCAGCATCGGGCCGACCGCGGCAAAGGTAACCCCCATCATCACCGGCATCCGAATGCCGAAGCCGCGAAAGCCGATGCTCTGGATCAAGGTGGCAATTCCGCAGGCGAACAGGTCGGCGTTGATGAGGATCGCCACCTGGTCCTTGGGAAGGTTCAACGCGCCGCCCAGGATCAGGGGAACGGCGATGGAGCCGGCATACATCACGAGGACGTGTTGCAGGCCGAGCGGAAGCAGCTTTGCCAAGGGCAGCTTTTCGTCCACCGGTTGGACTGTGCGGTCAGGCATCGATCTTTCCCCTCCGAGCGATGTGCCTCTTCCTTGCCCCCCAGACCGCAACCGGCGCGCCACCCGGCGAAAACGCCAATTCAGACTCGCCTAAGGAAGTGGACGGCGGTAAATCGCCCTTTCGACTGTATCCGAAAGAATATCGAGGGGAACGACGATGGCGGCTTTGGACCTTCCTGCAGGTGTGACGATCGATGGCGCCCTCAAGCCCGGCTTCGAGAAGGTGCTCACGAAAGAGGCAGTCGCCTTCGTCGCCGACCTGCAGCGCAAGTTCAATGCCCGCCGCGAGGAGCTTCTGGCCCTGCGCGTCGAGCGCCAGAAGCGCCTCGACGCCGGGGAGAAGCCGGACTTCCTGCCCGAGACCGCCAAGATCCGGGAGAGCGACTGGACGGTCGCGCCGCTGCCCAAGGACATCCTCGACCGCCGCGTGGAGATCACCGGGCCGGTCGACCGCAAGATGATCATCAACGCGCTGAACTGCGGCGCCAACGTCTTCATGGCCGACTTCGAGGACGCCTCGACCCCGACCTGGGCCAACATGATCGAGGGCCAGTACAACCTGGCCGACGCGGTGCGCCGCGAGATCGACTATGTCGATCCGGTCAGCGGCAAGGCCTACAAGCTGAACGAAAAGACGGCGGTGCTGTTCGTGCGCCCGCGCGGCTGGCACCTGCTCGAGAAGCACATGACGGTCGACGGCAAGCCGATGTCGGGCTCGCTGTTCGATTTCGGCCTCTACTTCTTCCACAACGCCAAGGAAGCGCTGTCGCGCGGCACCGGGCCCTATTTCTACCTGCCCAAGCTCGAGAGCCATCTCGAGGCACGGCTGTGGAACGACGTGTTCGTCGCGGCGCAGGACGCGCTCGGCGTGCCGCAGAAGTCGATCAAGGCCACGGTGCTGATCGAGACGATTGTCGCCACCTTCGAGATGGACGAGATCCTGTGGGAGCTGAAGGATCATTCCGCCGGCCTCAATTGCGGCCGTTGGGACTACATCTTCTCCTTCATCAAGAAGTTCCGCGAGCAGGAGTGGGCGGTGCTGCCGGATCGCGGCACGGTCGGCATGACCTCGCACTTCCTGCGCTCCTACAGCCAACTCGTGATCAAGACCTGCCACCGCCGCGAAGTGCATGCGATGGGCGGCATGGCGGCGCAGATTCCGATCAAGAACGATCCGAAGGCCAACGAGGAGGCGATGGGCCGCGTCCACGCCGACAAGAAGCGCGAGGCCGGCGACGGCCATGACGGCACCTGGGTGGCGCATCCCGGCCTGGTGCCGATCGCCAAGGCCGAGTTCGACGCGGTCATGAAGGAGCCGAACCAGATCGCGCGCAAGCGTCAGGACGTGCACGTCACGGCCGCCGACCTGATCCAGATTCCCACGGGGCCGAAGACCGAGGCGGGCCTGCGCCAGAACGTGGCCGTCGGCATCGGCTATGTCGAAGCCTGGCTGCGCGGCATCGGCTGCGTGCCGCTGTTCAACCTGATGGAAGACGCCGCCACCGCCGAGATCAGCCGCGCACAGGTCTGGCAGTGGGTGCGCCACAACCAGAAACTCGACGACGGCCGCGCCATCACCAAGGAACTCGTGCGCCAGATCGTGCGCGAGGAGAACGACAAGGTGAAGGCGCAGATCGGCGAGGAGGCCTATGCCAAGGGCCGCTACGAGGACGCGGCCCAGCTGATGATCGACCTGGTCGAGCAGCCTCAGTTCTACGAATTCCTGACCCTGCCGGCCTACGACCGCATCATGGCCGACGAGAAGGCGGCGGCCTGAAAGCCTGACGGGAAAGGAATTGAATCCTTTCAAGTACTTGCCTCATCCTGAGGAGCCGTGCGCAGCACGGCGTCTCGACGGACGGGCAACAGGCAAGGTGCGCGTTCCCACCCCAGCGCGGAGGTTCCTCCGCGCGACGAGACGCACCGCGGAGTTTACCCCGAGGTACTCGAGGGGCGATGCTCCTCAGGGTGAGGTTATCGGGCCCGGTCATAGCCGGTTGTCTTGGCTGCATTCATTTCGAGTCGGACTCTGAGGACAGACGATGATCAAGACCGTTTATGACGTCACCTCCGCGGGCAAGCCCGAGGCGCCCGCGATCGGCGCGCCGGGCCGGCCGTGGCTCACCTATGCCGGCCTGAGGAAGCTGACCGACGATACGCTGGCCACGCTCAACGGCGTGGGCATCGGCCGCGGCGACAGGGTCGCGATGGTTGCGCCGAACGGGCCGGAGATGGCGTCGTCGTTCATCGCCGTCGCGTCGGGCACCAGCTCGGCGCCGCTCAACCCGGCCTATCGTGCCGACGAGTTCGAGTTCTACCTCGACGACCTGAAGCCCAAGGCGGTGATCGTCCAGAAAGGCATGGACAGTCCGGTACGGGCGATGGCGGAGAAGGTCGGCGTGCCGATCATCGAGCTGGTGCCGACGGAAGACGGTCCGGCCGGCAGCTTCACGCTGGACGTGTCGGCGCTGAAACCGGCGAAAGCCGCGAGCCCCGGCACCTCGGTCGATGGCGAGATCGCCCTGGTGCTCCACACCTCGGGCACGACCGCGCGGCCCAAGATCGTGCCGCTGTCGACGGCCAACCTCGCCGCCTCGGCGCGTCATATCGCCGAATCGCTGGCGCTGACGCCGGCCGACCGTTGCATGAACATCATGCCGCTGTTCCACATCCACGGGCTGATCGCTGCGACGCTGTCGTCGCTGGGCGCCGGCGCGTCGGTCTCCTGCACGCCGGGCTTCAATGCGCTGCGCTTCTTCGCCCAGCTCGAGGAGGTGAAGCCCACCTGGTACACGGCCGTGCCGACCATGCACCAGGCGATCCTGACGCGCCTGCGCAGCCACGCCGATGCGGCCAAGGCCGCCAGGCTGCGGTTCATCCGCTCCTCGTCGGCCTCGCTGCCGCCGCAGGTCATGCTCGAACTCGAGGCGGCGTTCGACTGCCCGGTGATCGAGGCCTACGGCATGACCGAGGCCAGTCATCAGATGGCGTCGAATGCGCTGCCCCCGGGCAAGCGCAAGCCGGGCGCCGTCGGCCTGCCGGCGGGTCCGAAGATCGCCATCATGGACGAGGCCGGTCACTTCCTGCCGCAGGGCGCGATCGGCGAGGTCGTGATCCAGGGTCCGAACGTCACCGCGGGCTACGACAACAATCCCGACGCCAACCTGAAGGCCTTCGCCGACGGCTGGTTCCGGACCGGCGATCAGGGGCGCTTCGACGAGGACGGCTACCTGTTCCTCACCGGCCGTCTCAAGGAGATCATCAACCGTGGCGGCGAGAAGATCAGCCCGATCGAGGTCGACACCATCCTGATGGATCACCCGGCGGTCGAGCAGGTCGTGACCTTCGCGATTCCCCATCCCATGCTGGGCGAGGATGTCGGCGCGGTCGTGGTGCTGCGGTCGGGCCAGGAAGCGACGGAGCGTGAGCTGCGCGACTTCGTGGCCAAGCATGCTGCCGACTTCAAGGTGCCGCGCAAGGTCGTGTTCGTGAGCGAGATCCCCAAGGGCGCCACCGGCAAGCTGCAGCGCATCGGCCTCGCCGCGAAGCTCGGCCTCGCCGAAGCAAAAGCCTGAGGACGATGACGTGACCTCGATCTGCGTTTTCGGCGCCGGCGCGATCGGTGGCCTGATGGCCGCCAAGCTCGAAATGGCCGGCACGCCCGTCACCGTGGTCGCGCGCGGCCCCCATGGCGAGGCGCTGCGCACCAGGGGCCTCGTGCTGCTGAGCGACGGCAAGGAAACCGTGACCGAGCCGAAGGTCGCCTCCGACCCGAGGGAGATCGGCGCGCAGGACTATCTGGTCCTCACGCTGAAGGCGCATTCGCTGCTGCCGGCGATGGAGCAGCTCAAGCCGCTGATCGGGCCGCACACCACCATCGTCGCGGCGATCAACGGCGTGCCGTGGTGGTACACCTACAAGCTCGGCGGCGAATTCGAGGGCAAGCGCATCGAGTCGGTCGACCCCGATGGGGCGCTCACGGCCGCGCTGCCGCCGTCGCAGGTGCTGGGCAGCATCGTCTATCCCGCAGCCGACGTGGTCGAGCCGGGCGTCATCCACCACACCTATGGCGACCGCTTCACCCTGGGCGAGCCGGATGGCAGCCGCAGCGAGCGCGCGGCGAAGCTGTCGGAGCTGCTGATCAAGGCCGGCCTCAAGGCGCCGGTGCGCCCGCGCATCCGTGACGAGCTGTGGGTCAAGCTCTGGGGCAACATGGCCTTCAACCCGATCAGCGCGCTGACCGGTGCGACCCTCGACAGGGTGATCGGCGATCCCGGCACGCATGCCGTCTGCCGCGCGCTGATGGTCGAGGGCCAGGCCGTTGCCGAGAAGCTCGGCGTGAAGTTCGCGATCAACGTCGACAAGCGCATCGCCGGCGGCGCCGAGGTCGGTGCCCACAAGACCTCGATGCTGCAGGACCTCGAACGCGGCCGTCCGCTCGAGATCGAGGCGCTGCTGGGCGCCGTCGTCGAGATGGCGGAATGGGTCGGCGTCGACATGCCGATCGGCCGCAGCGTGCTGGCCCTGGTCCGCCAGCGCGCCGCGATGCGTTGATATGGAAAAGGTCGAACTCGTCTTCGATCCCGACAATGCGCGTGCCGCGGACTATGTGGGCGAACGTCTGTCGATGTTCAATTCGAGCCGCACCGGCAGGTCCGACTACTATCCCTGCAAGATCTTCCTGAAAGGCGAGAAGGGCGAAACCCTGGGGGGCCTTCTCGGCTACCTCTGGTCGGACTGGCTGTTCGTCTCGATCCTCTGGGTCGACGAGGCGCTGCGCGGGCAGGGCCACGCCACGCGACTGATGGACGCCGCCGAGGACTATGCCCGCGCACGTGGCTGCCACTCCGCCCATCTCGACACCCACACCTGGCAGGCCCGCCCGTTCTACGAGAAGCGCGGCTACGAGGTCTTCGCCACCCTTGACGACTTCCCGCCGGGACATAAGAAGTTCTTCCTGAGGAAGAGCCTCCGGCAGGCCGCTGGAACGTCGGATTCCGGCGGATAAACGAAACAGACGAAATAAACGAAACAATCGAATCGGGAGTCGCACCTCCCCGGAATTCGGGCCGTGGCCATCGTCGACGGATCGACGTTGCTTGTGGGTTTCTTTCAAAAACTCATTTAGAGCAGCACGTTTGCCTGCATCGAGGGGAAGCCAAGAGCGCCACTGGCGTGGCGTGCTCCCTTGATCGAATCAGCGAACGCCCAGATCCTTCAGCCGCTTGTCGAGCGACAGCAGGTCGGCCCAGCTCTGGCGTTTGCTGGCGGGGGTGCGCAGGAGGTAGGCGGGGTGGAAGGTCGGGAGCGCCGGGACTTCGCTGCCGTCGTCGAGCGTCAGGCTGGTCCACTTGCCGCGCAGGCGAGTGATGCCCTCGGTCGTGTTCAGCACCGCCTTTACCGCCGTGCCGCCGGCCAGCACCACGATCTTCGGCCGGGCGAGCTCGATGTGGCGGCGGGTGAAGGCAAGGCAGATCGCCTGCTCCGACAGGGTCGGCGTGCGGTTGCCGGGCGGGCGCCAGAATAGAATGTTGGTGATGTAGAGGTCGCGCTCGCGGCTCATGCCGATGGCTGAGAACATGCGGTCCATCAGCTGGCCGCTCACCCCGACGAACGGCTTGCCGAGGCGATCCTCGTCGGCGCCCGGTGCCTCGCCCACGATCATCACCGGTGCGCCGGCGACACCGTCGGCGAACACCGTGTTCTTGGCCGTTCGCTTCAGCGCGCATCCCTCGAAGGCGCGGACCGCCTCCTCGAGCTCGGCGATGGTCGTTGCCCGCCGCGCAACCTCTCGGGCATCCTCGGCGAGCTGCGGCGATTCGAGTGGCACCGGCGCGCGGGCCGCCGGCGGAGCGACGGGCGTGCGGATCGGTGTCGGCGCGGCGGGCGTCGATGGGGCGGCGACGGGTGCGGCGGCAAGGGCCGTCGGCGGCGGCAGCGCAAAACGGTCGATCGCTTCCTCGCCGATCGTCTCGTCGATCCCGTGATCGACGTACCAGCGCAGCAGGGTGGTGGCGTCCTGCGGGGCGAACGCCGCTTCGTTCATGCCAGGCCCTTGATGAAGGCGCCCAGGATCGGCGCCCACATCGCGGCGTCGGCATGGCTCGCCATGTGCCCCTTGTCCGACGGCATCTCGACATAGGTGAGGTCGACGCCGGCCTTGCGCATTTCGAGCGCGTGGGCGGCACAGTCGGTGAGGTCGAACAGCTTGTCGGTCTTGGAGATCACATACAGGACCTTGGTCTTCTTCAGCTGGTCGTACTGCTGGGTGATGTCGAATCCGTCGATGGCGCGCCGCAGGGTGACCAGCGAATGGCCATCGTAGATCTGCGCCCAGCCCTTGGCGGCAACCTTGGCCTCGGCTTCGCCCTGGCCGTAGTTCAGCAGCGTCTCGTAGCGGATCTGCTCCAGCGTGGCCGGGATGCCGCCGTTCTCGTAGTACCAGCCGCCGTTCCAGTTCGGATCGCCCGCGAGCCGCTTCTGCAGAGCCTCCAGGCCGCCCAGGCGGCCGGGCGCGCGCGGTGCGGTGACGGAGGCGGCGATGCCCTTCATGAAGCCGGGATAGGAGGCGGCCCACTGGAACGACTGGAAGCCGCCCATCGACGGCCCGACCACGGCCACGAGGCTCTTCAGGCCGAGGGAATCGACCAGCAGCTTCTGGCTGGCCACCATGTCGCGCAGGGTGATCTCAGGGAAGGTCGGGCCGTAGGGCTTGCCGGTGCCGGGATCGATCGAACTGGGGCCGGAACTGCCGTGGGCCGAGCCCAGCGCGTTCACCGACACGACGAAATACCGGTCGGTGTCGATCGCCTTGCCCGGTCCGATCAGCCCGTCGAACCAGCCGGCCGCCCCTTCGGTGACGCCCCGGCCCTGCTTGCCGGCGGCATTCCTGCCTGCGGCGTGATGGGATGAGGTGTAGCCGTGCACGACCAGGATGGCGTTGTCCCTGGCCGGGGAAAGCGTGCCGTAGGTTTCGTAGGCAAGTTCGAGGATCGGTAGCGTCTTGCCACTTTCCAGCCGGAAATCGCGTGCAGAGAAGGTCTGGCTCTCGATATCGATCAACTCTGGCACGGGAATTCCCCTTTTCAGCGGGTGGCGATCCTGCCCCCGACACGCTATCTAAATCAAAGGATTGCCGTCCGACAGGCGTGCGTCCATCGGGAAAATGGAATTGCAGAGCGAGATGGGCATGACGCGCGAGGCGATGGAATACGACGTGGTGATCGTGGGTGGTGGTCCGGCCGGACTGTCGGCGGCGATTCGCCTGAAGCAGCTCGCCGCGGAGCGCAACCACGAAGTCTCCGTCTGCCTGATCGAGAAGGGCTCGGAACTCGGGGCTCACATCCTGTCCGGCGCCGTCGTCGACCCGATCGGCCTCAACGAGCTCATCCCGGACTGGAAGGAAAAGGGTGCGCCGCTCGAGACCCAGGTCACCGACGACCAGTTCCTGTTCCTGACCAAGAGCGGTTCCTACCGGTTCCCTAATTTCCTGCTGCCGCGGCTGATGAACAACCACGGCAACTACATCGTGAGCCTCGGCGAGGTCTGCCGCTGGCTCGGCCAGCAGGCCGAGGCCCTGGGCGTCGAGATCTATCCGGGCTTTGCGGCGGCCGAGGTGCTCTACAACGAGGACGGCTCGGTGAAGGGCGTCGCGACCGGCGACATGGGCGTGGCCAAGGACGGCACCCACAAGGACAGCTACACGCCGGGCATGGAGCTGCACGCCAAGTACACCCTGATCGGCGAGGGCGTGCGCGGTTCGCTCGCCAAGCAACTCATGGCCAAGTTCGACCTGCGCGACGGCGTCGATCCGCAGAAGTTCGGCATCGGCATCAAGGAACTGTGGCAGGTCGATCCGGCCAACTTCAAGAAGGGCCTGGTGGTCCACTCGCAGGGATGGCCGTTGTCGGAGACCGGCAGCTCGGGCGGTTCGTTCATGTACCATTTCGGCGACAACCTCGTCGCCATCGGCCTCGTCGTGCATCTCAGCTACGAGAACCCCTATCTTTCGCCGTTCGACGAATTCCAGCGCTTCAAGACGCATCCGGACGTCGCCAAGTATCTCAAGGGCGGCAAGCGCCTGGTCTACGGCTCGCGCGCCATCAACGAAGGCGGCATCCAGTCGGTGCCCAAGCTCACCTTCCCGGGCGGCGCGCTGATCGGCTGCTCGGCCGGTTTCGTCAACGTGCCGCGCATCAAGGGCAGCCACAACGCGGTGAAGAGCGGCATGCTGGCCGCCGAGGCGGCGTTCGAGGCCCTGGCCGGCGGCAAGACCGGCGGCGACGAGCTGATCGCCTACCCGGTGAAGCTGAAGGCGTCGTGGATCTGGAAGGACCTCGACAAGGTGCGCAACGTGAAGCCGGCGCTGAAGTGGGGCACCACGCTCGGCACGCTGTACGGCGGCATGGACATGTGGTTGCACGATCTCGGGCTGCGCGTGCCGTGGACGCTGCGCCATCACAAGGCGGACCACGAGACGCTGCGTCCGGCCAGCGAGTTCCAGCCGATCCAGTATCCCAAGCCCGACGGGGTGATCTCCTTCGACAAGCTCTCCTCGGTGTTCCTGTCGAACACCAACCACGAGGAGGACCAGCCGGTTCACCTGAAACTGCGCGATCCGTCGATCCCGATCGCCGTGAACCTGCCGCTCTATGCCGAGCCCGCGCAGCGCTATTGTCCGGCCGGCGTCTACGAAGTCGTTACGGCCGACAACGGCCAGCCGCGCTTCCAGATCAACGCGCAGAACTGCGTGCACTGCAAGACGTGCGACATCAAGGATCCCGCGCAGAACATCGATTGGAGCGTCCCCGAAGGCGGTGGCGGTCCCAATTACCCCAACATGTGAGCCGTATGAATCGCACCTCCTTCGCGCTGCTTTCCGCCGCGCTGCTGGTCGCTCTTCCCATCTCGGGCCAGGCTCAGCAGGGCCCGGCGCCCCAGGGCGGCGCAAAGCCACCGGCAACACGGTCGCCGGCGGTCCAGCCCGGCCAGCGGCTGGCGCCGATCTCGCTGCAAGGCCGCTATCTCGCCGCCCGGGTGGGCGAGCAGGATCACGATTACGACGCCGCTGCCGACCAGATGGATCAGGCGCTGGCGCTGACGCCGCTCGATCCCGAGTTGATTTATGCCGTCTTCCGCCTGCGCATGTATGCCGGCCGCATCGACTCGGCGGCCGAGCTGGCCCCGGCGGTGCTGGCCACGCGGCCGGGCGATGGCTTCGCCAATCTCGTGATGGCGATCCAGGCCATCAAGAAGGGTGAATACAAGTCCGCCGAACAGCAGCTCACCAAGATCGGCAGCGAGAATCAGCTGGGCGCGCTGCGCGAATACGTGATGGCATGGCTGAAGGCTGGCGAGAAGGACTACGCGGCCGCGCGCGCCCTGCTCGTGCGTCTGAAGCCGCCGGCCGGCGAGCGATCCGAGGCGCCATCGCTGGTCGTCGAGGGACAGATCGACGAGATGGCGGGCGACAAGGCCGCCGCCGAGGCGAAGTACCGGCGCGCCATGTCGATCGACCGCAACGGGCTTCGCACCACGATCTCGGTCGCCGAAGGGCTGCGGCGCCTCGGCAAGGACGCCGAAGCGCGCGAGATCCTGAAGAACTACGGCGCGCGCTACAGCGACTCCGTCGTAATGGACGGGCTGATGGGTCCCAATGCGCCGATGCCCAAGCCGCCGACGCCGGCCTCGGGCATCGCCGAGATCCTGTTCGACATCGGCGGCATCCTCGCCTCCGATCCGCGCAACCAGCGGACCGATCTGGCGCTGATCTTCTACCAGCTCGCCACCGCGCTGAAGCCGGACCAGGATTTCGCCTGGCTGATGATCGCTGGCCTCTACGAGCAGTTCAACCAGATCCCCAAGGCGGTCGCCGCGCTGGGCAAGATCGGCCCGAGCTCGCCGCTCTACTGGCAGGCGAGGCTGCGGACGGCGGCTCTGGACGCCCAGGAAGACAAGTTCGACCAGGCCGTCGCCCGCCTCAGGACACTGGTGGCCGAGAAACCCGATCGTATCGACGCGGCACTGACCCTGGCCGACCTGCTGCGGAGCAAGGACCGCTTTGCCGAGGCGGTCGCCGCCTACGACACCGCGATCTCGCGGCTGGGCACGCCCGACGAGCGCCACTGGCAGGTCTATTTCGGCCGCGGCATCGTGCTCGAGCGGACCAAGAACTGGCCGAAGGCCGAGGCCGACATGAAGAAGGCGCTCGAGCTCTCGCCCGAGCAGCCCTACGTGCTGAATTATCTCGGCTACAGCTGGATCGACCAGGGCCTGCACCTGCAGGAAGGCATGAAGATGCTGGAGCGCGCGACCGAGCTGCGGCCGGACGACGGTTCCATCACCGACAGCGTCGGCTGGGCCTACTACCGGCTCGGCCAGTACGAGAAGGCGGTGGAGTGGCTGGAGCGCGCGACCGAGCAGAAGGGCGACGACTCGACGATCACCGACCACCTCGGCGACGCCTACTGGCATGTCGGCCGCCGTCGCGAGGCGCGCTTCCAATGGGAACGCGCGCTGCACCAGAAGCCCGAGAAGGATCGCGTGCCGGTCATCCAGGACAAGATCGCCAACGGGCTGAACCCGTCGAACGACAAGCCAACGGTCTACGAAAAGGCTGCCGACTCCAAGCAGGGCGGTTGATCGAAGGACGGCTGATCGAGGACAGTGCGTGCCGCTCGCGCGAGCCAAGGTCAATCTCTGGCTGAACGTCGTCGGACGTCGCGCTGACGGCTACCACCTGCTCGATTCGCTGGTCGC
Source organism: Rhodospirillaceae bacterium (assembly GCA_009772935.1). Taxonomy (GTDB): domain Bacteria; phylum Pseudomonadota; class Alphaproteobacteria; order Reyranellales; family Reyranellaceae; genus Reyranella. Next base: position 837 of record WOUR01000049.1, on the reverse strand, counting down.
CTTCACCGATCTTGCCGACGAAATCCAGGTCGCGCCTGCCTCTGGCTTGTCGCTCGAGATCGTCGGGCCGGCCGCGACTTCCCTCGAAGGCGATCCCGACAATCTGGTGCTGAAGGCGGCCCGCCTGCTGGCAGGCCGCGCCGGCGTGGCTCCGTGCGCCGCAATTCGTCTCACCAAGCGCATCCCCGTGGCGGCCGGGCTCGGCGGTGGATCGGCCGATGCCGCAGCGACCCTGCTTGCACTGGTCGATTTGTGGCGAGTCGCGATGCCACAGGAGGAGCTGTTCGATCTTGCCGCGGCTCTGGGCGCCGACGTACCGATGTGCCTCGTCGGCCGGCCCGCCCTGGCCTCGGGCATCGGCGAGCGTCTTGCGCCAGTACCGGCCTTGCCGGCCTGCGCCATTCTGCTGGTCAACCCGGGCGTCGCTCTGGCGACGCCCGCCGTCTTCGGCGCACGGCAAGGCAGCTTCTCGGCCGCCCAACCGATCGGTGACGGTTGGCTGGACCTTGGCTCTTTGGCCGCGGACATCGGTCGACGCGGCAACGACCTGACCGCGGCCGCGATCTCGCTGCAACCGGAAATCGCCAGTGTCCTCAATCAGCTCCAGCGCAGCGACGGGGTCGCCCGTGTCGCAATGAGCGGCAGCGGGGCGACCTGCTTTGGCCTGTATGAAACCCTCGAGCAAGCGCAGCGCGCCGGGTCGCTGCTTCCCGCGTCGTGGTGGCGGTACGCCGGCCGGCTAGAGCGTATCTCGATTGGATAGACGATATCCATCGTTTGCGAAGTAGTTGGCGCACTCGCTGGGGCAGTAGCGGTGGAGGAGTTTGCCGACGGCGT